>CAZPGF010000072.1:0-14200 GCA_964586025.1 uncultured Planctomycetales bacterium | reverse complement strand
GGGAACCTCTTGGAGAAAAGGGGAAATGTGTGGAATGAGAAGGAGGTTTGACGCTGTGGAGCAACCGGCGACGCGAGCGGAACCCTAGCACAGCGGATCGGACAATTGCAACGGGGAGACCGACGCCTCTCCGATCTGACCGAATTGGACTCGGCGCGCCTTCGCCCGGTGAGCGGCAACGAGATCTCCTCGTGCCGGTTACGTTCGTTCCGGGCGAAGGTCCCTGGCCATGTTTGGATTCAGCTCCGGCCCTCCGCCCGCCGGTCCGGAGGCGAGCCGGAGCGCTCCCGATCGGCGAAGCCGTTCGCTCGGAGGGTCGAAGACCCCCGGAACGCCGATCCAGAACGCCCACCTAGCCATCGATGTCGGCGAGCCACCACGGCCCGCCGTCCGACACGAAGGCGTACAGGGCCCGTGGAGCATCCGCTGCGTCGCCGAACGCCACGTGCCACGCGACCCAGGTCTCTCCGGGCTTCTCCCTCGACTCGGACGAGACGAAACGGGGGACGCCGAGGTCGAGATGCCCGAGGATGCGGCGTCGTACGCTTCCGACCCGCGCACGATCCGCGGTGTCGTTCCGCCCCTGGCGGTAGACCCGACGGCCATCGGCGCCGTCCTCGCGAATGCCGAGGAGCGGGAGGACGGCCCCCGGATCGTCCTCGCGCGCGGCGGCGAACACGGCCTCGAGGCGGGCGCGGGTGGCGTCCGCTGGGGAGACGGTCGGTGTGGGGCCGTCGGGATCGCCCTTGCCGCACCCGCCGAGGGCGAGCAACAGGGAAAGGGTCCGAAGGACGGTGGCCAGGCGCATCGCGAACTCCTCCCGACCGCCTTCACGATGCCATCGGACGGCCGGATCGCCCCGTCCGACCCGCCCCCCGGGACGAACCCAGGCCCCGTCCGGGACAAAGCGCGCCCCCCCCCTACCGTGCCGGTACCTTCCGCCGCTTCCCGCCGTCCGGAGGCGGCGAGGCGGCCCGCCGCGACCCGTCGGGCCGCTTCGTGGCACGCCGAGGCGGCTTCCCCGGGGTCCCCGCGACCGGGATCCCCTACTTCGGTGGAGGACCGTGACATGGCCGAATCCCCTCAAAAGCGCGAGCGGATGCGCCGCAAGATGCAGAGCAAGCGCGACAAGGCCAATCGCCGGGTTCAGCGCCTCGCGGACGACCCGATGGCTCCCGACTCCGCGCCGCTCACCCCGCAGGAATTGATGGAGTTGATGGACCCGTCCTCCCGCGACTGACCTGCTTCCGGATTTCGGGGGGTGGATTCTCGCCCCCCGAGCCCGGGAAGGCGGTAGCCTTCCCGCGCCATCGCATCACGCCTGTCTCCGCACGCCTTCGCTCTCGGGGCCGACCCCGACTGCGCCGTCGACGCCAAGAACTTCGCGTTGTGCTTTCCGGCTTTCTCGTTTCGTTCGTTCCAAAGGCGTCGGATTCACGCGACCGGCAGAGGCCGGGCGCGCCGCGCCGTATCGCATTCCGGAGATTTCTTCATCCCATGTCCGAAAACAACCTGTACGTCGGAAACATTCCGTTCACCTGCACCCAGCAGGATCTCGAGGACGCCTTCTCGCCCTACGGCGAGATCGTCCGTGTCTCCCTGATGACCGACCGGGAGACCGGCCGCCCGCGCGGCTTCGGCTTCGTCGAGATGCGCACCGCCGAGGGGGCGCAGAAGGCCGTCGAGGGACTCGATGGTCAGGATCTCGGTGGTCGCACGCTGCGTGTCAGCGTCGCTCGTCCGCGCGAAGAGCGCGGCGGCTTCGGCGGTGGCGGCGGTGGTCGCGGCGGCTTCGGCGGCGGCGGTGGTCGCGGTGACTACGGCGGTGGCGGCGGCGGCAGCCGCGGCGGCTACGGCGGTGGCGGCGGCGGCGGTGGTCGCGGCAGCTACGGCGGTGGCGGCAGCGGCGGTGGTCGCGGCGGTCGCGACCGGGACCGCGATCGCGCCTGGTGATCGCAGGCGTCTGCTGATCCGGACCGCATCGCGGTCCGTTCCTTCGAACGGCCGGGCGCTCACGCGCCCGGCCGTTTCAATTCGCGCGCGTCGTGACACGAGACGGTGCCCGTGACGGAGCCTCCGACCTCGCGGACCGATGCGAAACGCCATCCTCTGGGGACATGACCACGGCGCCCGGGTAGACTCGGGGGCCGAATCGAGACCTAACGGAACTCTATCTGGGGGGGGCCCTGGCGATCCATCTGCCTCCGCGGCGACATCACGCGCTCGTCGTCGTGCCCCAGGGCCGAGGTCGCGCGGCCGTGGTACGCACCCTCGCCGAGGACGGGATGGACGTCAGCGAAGCGCGCGGGCCGTTCGACGCGGTCAACCTCTTTCTGAAGCGCCCCGCAAACCTCGTCGTCCTCTCGCTCGACGGATTGCGCCGCAAGGATCGCGCGTTCCTGCGCGAGCTCCGCAGGATCTCGCCGGATCTCCGCGTCCTGCTGCTCGTTCCCGACGGACGCCGCCCCGACGCGATGCCGTTCCTCGAAGCGGGCGCGGACGCGACGCTTCCGCAGCCGTGCTTCCCCCCCGAGTTGAAGTTGCTCGCACGTGCGCTGCTGCGCTCCGACGCGGCCGATCCGCTGACCGGGCTGCCGAATCGCGGGGCCTACGACCACGCGCTGTCGCAGGAGCTGTCGCGCGCCCAGCGCGAGAAGCGCTCCCTCGGCCTCGCGCTGATCGACGTGGATCACTTCAAGAAGGTCAACACGGAGCACGGCTATCGCATCGGGGATGTCGTGCTGCGCGAGGTGGCGCGCCGCCTGCGCGAAGCCTTCCGCGTCACCGACATCGTGGCCCGTTGGGGGGGCGAGGAGTTCGCGGTCCTGCTGTCCGGGCTTCCCTTCGCGGCCGAGTCCGCCCGCGCCTGGTCGGCGGACGCCCTTCATCGGGCGCACGGGCTCGTCTCGAAGCAGGCGATCGACATCGGCAGCGGTCGGATCGCGCGCGTCACGGTGTCGGCAGGCGTCGCGCTCTATCCCCACGACGCGAACGATCGCAACGGGTTGTTCGACTGCGCGAACGCGCGCCTCGCCCGTGCCAAGCTGACGCGCAGCAGCATCGTCACGAGCGATGAATCCGCGGCCTCGTCGCCACCGTCCCAGGGCGTCGCCGCGCCTCCCTCCGAGATCCGCGGCGGCCATTGACCGTCAGAACGAGACGAACCCGAGCAACGTGCCGTTCGCGGACGTCGGCCAGAAGTCGGTGACGAGAAGCGCCCCGTCCACGCCGCGCGCGGGATCGACGATCCGCACGACGCCCTCCCAGTTGCGCGCCTCGGCGTCGAGACGCAGCCAGACCGGGCGCTTCGGAACGCGGTGCATCGCCCCATCGTCAAGACGCACCGGAACGAGGCGCTCGATCTGCTCGCCACCGGCCGCCTCCCCGCCCAGACGCCGATCGCGAGCGACCTCCTCGGGGTCGGCGAGGCACTCGCGCCCGCGGAAGTGGTAGTTCACGAGCCAGATGGTGCCGTCCGCCGCGACATCCGTGGCATCGGTGACGCGGTACGGAATCGCCGGCATCGGAATCGGCCGCGCCGGTCCCCGCTCGTGAGGGACGAAGGTCGCGCCCCCGCACTCGTACAGCAGCAACCACCCGCCCCGCACCCCCACGATCGCCTCGTAGGACTTGTTGTCACGGAACAGCGCGCGGTCCGCCGCATCGGGGATCGCGCGCCGCGGCGGCCCGATCTCGCGCGCGAAGCCGATCCGCACGACGAGGCGACGGTCCACGACACGGAGCCTCCCCTCCAACAGGAGGGTCACCCCGCTGCCGCCGCCCTGCTCGCGAGCGATGGCGACGCGATCACCCGCCACGGCGACCGCTTCGAATCCCGCATCGCGGCCACGCGAGAAGCGGGCGCGAACCACGTCGGGCACGTGCCACGGAACCGGGTGCGGCACGAGCGGCGCGATCGGCCGGCCGCCGAGTGCGAGGGAGGTGGCGGCGGCCGTCGCGTCGAACGAGATCGCCGCGAGCGGAGTCGCGGCCCCTTCACCGAAGTCGATCTCGTCCTCGGCAAGGAAGAGGACGAGCCGCTCGCCCCCCTGGCCGGGAGCGATGGCCAGCCCGGAGACCTCCGCACGCGCGTCGGCGATCGGGCCTCCGAGCGCAATCCTCACGACCTCGCGCGGACCCTCGGGCCCCGGCCCGGGGAAGGCCGGTTCCCGGGCTCGTCCGGCGGGCGCCGCAACGACCGTCGCGAGGAGGAGGGCGAGCAGGGTCAGGACTCGATGCATCGCTTCAAGCCTACGAGCCCCACGCAGCCGTCCGGGCGACGGTCCGCCCCGGGCAGGCTTCGGGGCCGCTCGTCGGGCCGGACTAGGATGCGGCGCATCGGCGTCGTGCGCCGGGGCGCACCGCCCGCCACGCATGCTGTTCGGAGCGAGCGAGGTCGCCGAATGAGTCCGAATCGGCCGGGCTCCATCCTGGGTCCTCGCTTCCTCGTGGTCGTCACCGAGGCGAAGACCGCCGCGTCGCTCGGCCATGGCGCTCTCGACGCCGACACGTTTCTCGGCCGAGGCGACGGCCTGCGTGACCGAACGACGACGGTCTACAACCTCTGTCGGTCGCTCGCGTACCGCTCGCCGGGCTACTACGTCTCGCTGATTGCCGAAGCACGCGGCCAGCGGGTGTTGCCCTCCGTCGCGACCCTCTCCGTGCTCGGCGACCCGACCGCGCTGTTCGATCACCTCGACGCGGCGGGCGTGGACGTGATCCCTCCGTCACGGATGACGGCGCGCCGGCGCTCGCTTAAGGAGCGCGCGACCGGGGTCTGGGTCGTCGAGGACGAGGGAGGACGGCTGCGCCCCGCGCGCGGCGACGACGTGCGGGAGATCGACCTCCTGCTGGGCACGACCGACGCGCGGGAGGACCGGCGACTCGCCGCGGCGGTCTACCGCGTCGTCCCGATCCCGGTGCTTCGCCTGACGCTGCTGCGGGAGCAGGACACCTGGTGCGTCGTCGAGGTGGCGGCGCGTGGCATCAGCCAACTCGATCAGGACGCACGGCATCGGCTCGTCGCGTTGCTCGCCGAGCCGCCGAACAAGCCGCGCGCGGCGGTCGAGCGCCTTCCTTCCCTCGGCATCGTCTACGAGGAGGGCGCCCCGTTCGCGCCGTCCACGCCGGAAACGATCGAGCGCCTCGAGCGGATCGGCGCGCGCCGCGGAATGCACGTCGGGCGCCTGCGACCGGACGAGCCGGTCCGTCTCGGCAGCTTCGACGCCATCTTCCTGCGGGTGCTGACGGGGCCGCTGCTGCCGTCCTACCGCCTCGCGCTGCGGGCCGAGGCGATGGGGATGCCGGTGGTGGACGATCCCCAGTCGATCTTCCGCTGCAGCAACAAGGTCTTCCTGCACGAACTGCTCCAGCGCGAGCACGTGCCCACGCCGACGACCGAACTCGCCGCGCCGCGCACGCCGTTCTCCTTTCTCGTGGAGCGTCTCGGGCTGCCGTTCGTGCTGAAGGTCCCGGACGGAAGCTTCTCGACCGGCGTCCACCGAATCGACGGCGAGAGCGAGTACCGCGCGAGGACGAACGACCTGTTCGAGAAGAGTCCTCTGCTCGTCGTGCAGGCCTGGATGCCGACGCCATTCGACTGGCGCGTGACGGTCCTCGGCGGCAAGGTGCTGTTCGTCGCGCGGTACCACATGGCCGGAGGTCACTGGCAGATCCGCACCGAGGAGCGGACCGGCGTTCGGTACGGTCGGGTCGAAGCGATTCCTCGACGCACCGCGCCGCGCGATGTCGTCCGCCTCGCGCTGAAGGCGGCGGCCCTGATCGGTGACGGGCTCTACGGCGTGGACATCAAGCCGGGACCCGATGGCCCCGTCGTCATCGAGGTGAACGACAACCCGAACCTCGACATCGGCTACGACGACGCCGCCGACGGGAACGCGATCTACGAAGACCTGATCGACTGGTTTCGCGAGCGGATCGCGCGGGCCCATCGGCCGCAGCGGCCGACCCGCACGAAGCATGCCCGCGCCAAGGCCCGCGACCCGTTGCGCCGCCGCATCGGCCCGTCGCGCGTGCCGCGCCCGCGGGACGACTATCGCCCGTTCGAGGTCTGCGGTCTCGAGCTCGAGTACGCCGTCGTCGATCGCGACCTGAATGCCGCCTCGCTGGTCGAGGACGCGCTCGGTGCGCTGGCGGGCCATCCGGCGAGCGACGTCGATCTCGGCGCGGTCGGGTTCAGCAACGAGATCATGGACCACGTGATTGAGATCAAGACGACGTGGCCGCCGCGTCGCCTGACCGACGCCGAACGTCACCTCCACGAGGGCGTCGCGCGGCTCTCGACGCTCCTGCACAGCCGGTTCGACGCGCGGCTCCTGCCGACCGGCATGCATCCGTGGCTCCGTCCCGAGACCGCACGCGTGTGGACGCGCTCGAATCATGCGATCTACGCGACCTACCAGCGACACTTCGACGTGCACACGCACGGCTGGGCGAACGTCCAGGCCGTTCACGTGAACCTGCCGCTCGGCACGGAGGCCGAGGGCGTCGCGCTGTTGAACGCCACGGCGCTGCTCGTTCCGTATCTCCCCGCCTTCTCGGCGAGCAGCCCGATCCACGACGGAGAACTCCAGGCGGCGGTGGACAACCGCATGGCGCACGTCCTCGCCCACCAGCAACGGATTCCGTCCACGTGCGGGGACGTCGTTCCCGAGCCGCTGACCAGCTACCGGCAGTACCGGCGCGAGGTCCTGCAGCCGATGTACGACGACGTGGACCGCCTCGGCGACGCGGAGGCGATCCGTCACGAGTTCCTCAACGCGCGCGGCGCGGTCGTCAAGTTCTCGCGGAAGTCGATCGAAGTCCGCGTGATCGACGTCCAGGAGTGCGTGAAGATGGACGTCGCGCTCGCGGCGCTCACGCGCGCGGCGTTGCAGGGGCTCGTCGCGGGCATGACCTCGGGCAAGATCGCGCGTCCCGACCAGGCGCTGCTCGTCGACGATCTGCGCGACGTCGTCTCGCGCGGCACCGCGGCCGAGGTCCACGCCCCGCACCTTCGCTCCGGCGACGTGCGCGACGGCCCGATCCCGGTGCGTGACGCGATGAAGCGGCTGCTCGCGCTCGCGCGACGCCATGCACGGAAGGACGAAGAGCCGTTCCTCGACCTACTCGAGCCGACCATCGAGCGCGGCAACCTGTCCGAACGAATCGTCGCGACGCTCCTTCCGCACACGGAGGACGAGGAAGCGTTCGTGGACGCGACGCGCCGCCTCTACGTGGAGCTCTCCGAGTGCCTGCGCGAGAACGCTCCGTGGAGCGGCCGCTAGGCGGCGGGGGCGCGGGCACCGCCGAGGGCGCGATCACGGCGCAGGCGGGGCATTCGTCTCGGCCGGCGGTGGAACGAGAGCCGCGGCGCGCGCGCCGCGCAAGCGCCACGGGGGACGTCCGATGCCGGCCGTGAACAGCATGATCGTCGCGGCGATGATCTCGAGGCCGAGGACGCCGGCGAAGACGACCAGGCTGCCGAAGGCCGCCTGGATCGCCGAACCGGCCACCATGCCGATCGTCGCGCGGATTCCGATCAATCCGATGTGCGCCTTCAGGTACGGGAGCGGGTCGCGTCCCTGCGCGAGGGCGATCGGTCCGAGGTTCCACGACACGTTGACGCAGGCCATCGCGACGCCGTACACCGCGAACGCGACGAACACGCCGGTCATGTCGCGCCAGGTGAGCAGGATACCGGCGAACAGCGCGAGGATCACGAACCCGAGGGCGCCGAGGCGCAGCACGCCGTAGCGGTCTCCGACGCGCCCCATGATGGGCGACGCCACGACCATGGCGAGCGTGAAGAGCGTGCCGCGTGCGAACGCGGCCTCGGTGTAGCCGGCGTTCAATTCCTCGATCAGGTAGAGCGGCAGAACCGGTTGCAGCGCGAGGAACCCGGTCCCGTAGACCATGAACGCGATCTCGAAGGCGAGGAAGCGCTTGTCGCGGAACAGGACGCGCCACGGCGAGTTCCAGACCGGCAGGTCGGGCGGAACCGGCGGCGGGCGACGACGGCGCATCTTCCCCCAACGCGCGTAGCCGAGCGCGGCGAGTGCGGAGCCCAGGAGGTACGCGAGCGGCCACTCGACGATGTGCGTGTCGAGCGCCCAGCCGAGCGGCAGGCCGACCACGACGAGGCCGAGTGCGTGGACGCTGACCGCCGAGGCGTAGCGGCTGCTCCGGCGCGCGGCCGGGTAGTTGTTCGAGAGGATCGCCCCCTGGGTCGGGGTGAGCAGCGCGCCGCCGATCGATGCCAGCGCGAGGACGGCAACGAACGCCGTCGGAGCGATCCCCAGCCCGAGCGCCGCCACGATCCCGAGGAGCGCGACCGGCATGTGGAAGCCGATGCCGAGCACGCGAAACGGCCGGCGTCCGAACAGGTGCCCGGGTCGGACCGGGTTGCGGACGCTCGAGAGCGTCTGCGCCAGCGCGGGCGCAAGACCGAGCGCGACGATGTGCCAACGCGTCGCCCCGAGTTCGTTCTTCGCGACGTATTCGTTCAGCGTGAACACGCCCTGCGCACATCCGAGTGCGAGGGAGGCCCGCAGGTGATGGTGGGCGGTGAAGCGCTCGACCATGGCGGACGACCACCTCCGGGCCCGGAGAGCATGACCGGAAAGCACGAGCCTGCCGCATTCCCGCTGCCTCCGCGCGTGCGGACCCGGGACCTCGGCCATGCGGGGAACCGGCGTCACGGATCCGGCATGTGTTCGGGGCGTCCTTGGCGTTGCGGATGAACGGGGTCGCGTGGTCGACGGCCCCCGAGCGGGAACCCGAACCGGGGACGATCCGACCGGCCGAGGGGACGGCCGACCCGGCTGCTATGCTCCTCGCCCGGCTACGCATCGGAGGGATCCCGTGATCCGTCTCATCTCGACCGTGTGGACGTTCGTCCTCGCCGCGCTCGTCACGGCGTTCCTCGTCGGCTGCGGCGAGATGTCGCGCGGATCGTCTGGCGCCGACACCGCCGACAAGTCCGGCGGCGAGAAGGACGACGACGAACTCGATGACGACGAGCGCCTCGAACTGGAGATCGAGCGCGACGACCTGGTCGTCGAGTACACCCAGGCGCGCTTCGAGGAGGAGCGGCTCAAGTTCGAGAACCTTCATGAGGATCGGCGCGCCCAGGTGAAGGCCGTCGAGGCGGAGCGCGAGCGCGACGAGGCCAAGAAGAAGCTCGACGAGTTCCTCGCGACGGGCAAGGCGGACCGCCTCGCACGATCCGCGCTGTCGCTCGACCGCAGTCGCGACTGGCTCCACCAGAGCGAACAGGAGTTGAAGGAACTCGAGGCGATGTACGCCGCCGAGGAGTTCGCGACGATGACGAAGGAACTCGTCCTCCACCGCGGTCGCAAGCAGGTCGAGTTCGCCAAGAGGGACCTGGAGCTCGCCGAGAAGGAGGCGACGCGCCTGCGCGACGAGGAACTGCCGCGCGAGGAGCGGGAACTGCAGCGCGCGGCCGAGAAGGCCCACAACACCTGGATCGACGCGAACGAGGACTACGAGCGGGAGCGGATGGGGCGTGCTCTCGGGCTGTACAAGGCGTTCCAGGAGATCGAGTCGCTGCGCCGAAAGATTCGGCGCCTCGACAAGAAGCTCGGCGGGCCACCGACGAACCTCGGCCTGCCCGACCCGCCGCCCGGGTCGCGTCTGGTCAATCCGCTGCCGCCCGGTCTCATGCCGTTGCCCGGCATGGCCGAGGACGGAAGCCCGCTGCCGCTGCCTACCGACCCGACGCACATGCCTCCCCCGGGCGACCCGTCCCCCCCGCCCGCGGACGGACGCTGACGAGGCGCGCATGATCCGGCGCAGGTCCGGTTCGTGGCCGTCCTCGTGTACCGCGATCGTCGGAGCCGTCGTGCTCGGATGCGCCGTGCGCGGCGCCTGGGCTCGCGAGACGCCGGCCACGCCGGCAGCGCCCAACGCCGTTCGCCCGACGCTCGACGCCGCCACCGCGCGCGCGACCTCCGACCGCTGCCTCGCCTGGCTCGTCGCCAACCAGCGCGAGAGCGGCGCATGGGGCGAGTCGACCCCGGGTTCCTTGACGGAGGTGCACTTCGCGGTCGAGACGCACTACTGCTGGCAGGTTGCCGCGAGCTGCCTCGCCGTGATGGCGCTGCTCGAGGCACCCGCGGCGGAAGCGCGCGATGCGGCGCTCGTCAAGGGACTCACCTGGCTTGCGACGACGCGACTGCCGCGTCGCGGGAGTCACTGGGACAGCGACCATCTCTGGCCGGCGCTCTACGGGGTCGTGGCCTCGGTCGCCGCGTTCGAGAACCCGCGACTCGCGGAGCGAGCGGATCTGCGCGAGAAGATCGCAGGCCGCGCGCGCGAGTGGGTCGCGCTGCTGGTCGCCAACCAGGCCCCGCTCGGCGGCTGGGCGTACTACGACGACCCGCCGTGGACCTCCCGCACCAAGTGGGCGACGAGTTTCTGCACGGCGCTCGTCCTCCCGGCGCTGGCCGACGCGAAACGCCTCGGCTGGCTCGAGGACCAGCGCGTGATCACGCGCGCGATCCGCTACCTCGAGCGCTGCCGCCTGCCGAACGGCGCCTACCAGTACTCGCTCGATCCGATCCCGTGGTTCACCGGCGGCGAGGACATCAATCAGGTCAAAGGCAGCCTCGGGCGCATCCAGGTCGGCAACTGGGCCCTGCACACGCTCGGTCGCCCGATCATCGACGCGGCGGCGCTGCGCGAAGGCCTGACGGCGTTCTTCGACCACCACCGGTTCCTCGACACCGCGCGGATGCGTCCGATCCCCCACGAAGGCCATTACTTCAACGCCGGCTACTTCTACAACTTCGGACACTACTACGCGGCGCTCGCCATCGAGCGTCTCCCCGACGACGAGCGCGAGGCCTGGCACGCGCGTCTTCGACCGCACGTCGTCAAGACGATCCGCGCCGACGGAAGCACGAGCGACTTCCTGCACTCGTCGTACATGCTCGTCGGGGCCACCGCCTACTCCGCGCTGACGCTCGAAGCCGGGCTCCGCTAGGCGCGACGCATCTCGGTCGGCGTCCCGCAAACGCGCGCGTCGCGGGTGGGTTCAGCGCAGGTCGGAGGCGAACAGGCGACGCAACTTCTCGATCTTCGCCGGGATCGTCGCCTCGCAGTACGGCTGCCCCGGATTGCGCGCCCAGTAGTCCTGATGGTACGGCTCGGCGGGAACCACCGGCGCCGCGTCGACGACCTGCGTGACGACCGGCCGATCGTAGACGCCGCTCGCGTCGAGGCGTGCGATCGCGTCGTTCGCTTCGCGTCGCTGCACGTCGTCCTGCGCGAAGATCACCGAACGATACTGGCTCCCGACATCCGCGCCCTGCCGGTCCTGGGTCGTGGGGTCGTGTGTCGCGAAGAAGACCTCGAGCAGGCGCACGTACGGCACGAGCGCCGGATCGAATCGCACGCGCACGACCTCGGCGTGGCCGCTCCGACCGGTGCAGACCTCCTCGTAGGTCGGAGCGGCCGTCGTGCCACCGCAGTAGCCCGACTCCACCGACACCACCCCCTTCAGGCGCCGAAACACGGCCTCCACGCACCAGAAACACCCACCTCCGAAGACGGCGACGGCCTCCTCGGAAGACCCAGGACCCGTGGGCGACTCGCTCATGCGCCCATCTTCGACGCGCCCTGGGATCCGCGACCACCTTTCTCGGGTCACCGCCCGCGGCGGGCGAGGACGGCCAGCGCGATCTCGCCGGCGGGGGCGAGGAGTTCGCGAACGTCGAGCGGGACCGTCCGCTCCGCGGCGAGCGCCGAGAACAGGTCGCCGGCGGGGAGCACGTGATTCGTCGGCGGTGCGTCCGTCGAGCCGAGTTCCGTCCGTGCCCGCCACGCGTGACCGGGGCGGTGGACGCACGCCTCGACGTAGAGGATCCCGTCGCGCTTCAGGACTCGGGCCGCCATGCGCACGAGTTCCGCCGCGATCGGCGGACTCGTCGCCGCGATGCTGAATGCCGGAATCACCACGCGCCCGAACGCGGCGTCGTCGAGAGCACGCAACCACCAGGACAGCGACTGCACCACGACGTGGCCCGTACCGTCGCCACCGTGACTCGCCCCGAGCGACTCGCGCGCGCTCGTCGCGAGTTCGACGACCACGATCTCCGCTCCGTCGCTCGCCAGGTCCGTGAGCCAGGTGCGATCCGCGCCGACGAGCAGGGTCGGACCGACCGGCACGCGCGGTCGGGCGCGATCCAGCGCGGCGCGACGGCGGGCGAGCGCCTCCGGCCGTTCCGCGACGCGCGACCCCCACGCGACGCTCGCGCGCTCGAGCAGTAGCAAGCGCTCCTCGGGGTTCACCAGCGCCTTGACGTCCATCGGAGGGCCCGCGACGTCCGGCGCGGCGTTCGGCCCGACCCCCACCGCCCCCGCGGCCGCTGCCGCAGGGGAGTCGACGGACGCCCCTTCCCGGTACCGGCGGCGACCGCCGAACAGCCCGGACCAGAGGGAGCGCGACGACGTCATGCGGCGCCGACTCTACCGACGCCGGGTAGGCTCCCCCCTTCGGCTGCGACACCAAGCCTGGAGGAAGGCCCATGACGACCCCGCCTGCCGCGACATCCGCCCCCGCCCCCAAGCGGAAGGGCGGCCCGGATCTGCTCACGCGCCTGGCTTGGAAACTCGGGCCGTCCGCGGTGATCGGCGCGCTCGTCGCGTGGCTCGCGAAGGACCGCACCTCGGTCGCGCCGTGGCAGATCGGGCTCGTCGCGGGCGTGCTGTTCTTCTTTGCATGGACGGCGCTCTCGTTGCGTCTACGCAAGGCCGGGCGCAGCGCCGCGCACGCCGTCAAGTCGTTCACCCTTGCGCTCGTCTTCGTCGCGGCGGCGGCCGCGCTCGCGTGGGCCCTGTGGCTTCGCTGACGCGTGCGATCGCGCCCCTGCTCGCCACGGTCATCGCGCTCGGTGCGGCGCATGCCGGCGACGCGCCCGTCGACCTCGTCCCCGATGCCCGGGTCGATGCCGCCCTCGCGGCGGCCGGGGCGAACCGCCCGGCCCTCGAGACGGCCCTCGTATGGGCTCGCGCGCACCCCGACCCGCGTCGCTTGCCTGCGATGCGCTTCCTCGTCGCGAACATGCCGCACCATGGCTACGTGACGACCGCGCTGCGCGACGGCGCAGGACGCGACGTCGCGTTCGATCCGCTGGCGCACGACACGTTCGCCGACGCGCGCGCCGAACTGCAACGGCTCGAGGCCGAGCACGGCCCGCTCGACTTCGCCCGCTCCGGCTTCGTGAGCGACCTCGAGCACGTCACCGCGTCGTTCCTGGAACGGCACGTGGACGCCGCGTTCGCCGCGTGGGACCGAACGCCTCGACACCGTCGCGTCACGTGGGCGACGTTCCTCGAGTACGTCCTCCCCTACCGCGGCAGCGAGGAGCCGGTCGACCTCTGGATGCCTGACCTCCTGCGCCGCTATGCGCCCGAGGTGCACAACGCTCGCGCCGCGAGGAGCGCCGCCGAGGTCTGGTCCTGGCTCGAGGGCGAGGTCGCCTCGCGCGTGCGATTCGACGAGCGCTTCTATCTCCACCCGACCGACCAGGGTTTCGGCGAAATGGGTCGCAGCGGTCTCGGCCGCTGCGAGGACATCACGAACATGCAGACATTCGCGGCGCGCAGCCTCGGACTCGCCGTCGCCGCCGACTTCACGCCGTGGTGGGCGCACCGCGACAACAACCATGCCTGGGCGGTGCTGCTCGACGCGGACGGCCGCGGACGCGTCGCCGGGCAGGCGCACGCGGCGAAGGTCTATCGGAAGACCTGGTCCTTGCGCCCCGACGCCCTCGTCGATCGCCTGCCCCCCGACCGCCAACCGCCGAACCGCTTTCTCGCGAGCCGCACGATCGTTGACGTGACACCGCAGTACCGGGAGACGTTCGACGTCGCCGTCTCCCTGGAGGGCGACGCCTCGAAGGAAGCGTTCGCCTACGTCGCGGTCTTCAACGGCGGCGCGTGGCGCGCGATCGATGCCGCACCGGTCGAGAACGGTGTCGCCACGTTCCGCCGCCTCGGCGGCGACGTCGTGTACCTGCCCTGCGTGTATCCGGCGAACGCCCTGATCGCGGCGGCACCGCCGTTCCACCTGGGCGCCGACGGCGCGGTCGAGCGGCTGCACGGCACGGGTCCGACGACGGACCTCCTGCTGACGGCGACGCGCCCGAGTCAGCGAAGCGTGGACACGGGCGAGGTC
>CAZPGF010000071.1:0-14304 GCA_964586025.1 uncultured Planctomycetales bacterium | reverse complement strand
GCGTTCGCCCTCGTCGCGGCCACGTCGATGCCGCGCGCGGGCGCCGCGGAACCGCCCTTTCCCGGCCCTCTCCCCGGCGACCTGCGCGATCTGTCGAACCTCTACGAGATGATCGCTCTCGAGACCCACTCGGACGCCTACGCCAAGCAACGCGAGATCCTCGAGGCGATCGCGGATCTGCGCACGTCCCCGGCGCGCGCCCGCCTCGACGAGTTGCTGACCCGTTACGCCCCGGGCAATCCGATGCGCGCGGTGCAACTTCTCGGCGCCATCGTGCGACGCGGCGACGCGAAGGCGATCGACGGCGTGATCCGGTGGGTCGAGGCGCGACGCGACGACCTCCTGCTCGCGATGCTGCCGGAGATCCTCGCGCGCGCGCTCGAGCCCGGCGTCGGCGAACACCTCTGCTGCCACGCGATACGCGGCGCGATCCCCACGGTGCGCGCGGAACTGCTCCGCGCGATCGGGCGGCGCCGCGACGAGGAAGCCTGGTCGGTGTTGTTGCGCCATGTCGGCGACAAGTCGCTCGACATCCGGGTGGCCGCGATCGAGGCGCTCGCCGACCTCGGCGACCCGCGCGGCCGGCTGCCGGTGGAGTTGCAGTTGCGCGACCCGGACCCGCGCGTCCGCGACGTCGGCGCCCGCGCGTTGGGAGCGATGAAGGATCCGGCGTCGGCGCCGGCGCTGATTCGCGCCACCGAGGACGACGACCGCCGCGTCGCCGAGTCCGCCGCGCTCGCGCTCGGCCGGATCGGCGACACGAGCGCCGTGCCGGCCCTGATCGACATGCTCGAACGCCACGAGACCACCGACCTGCGCCTGGCCGACTCGGCGACGGATGCGTTGCGGGCCATCTCGCATCGGGAGATCGGCCCGGACGCGGCGGCCTGGCGCAGTTGGTGGGAGATCGCGAAGAGTCGGCCGGCGTCGTCCGACGGACCGCTCGCTCCCTCCTCGTCGGTGCCCGGACCGCGCTACTACGACCAACCGATCCGCTCGAGCCGCGTCGTGTTCGTCGTGGACGTGAGTCGATCGATGGGCTGGAACAACCGCCTCGAGACGGCCAAACAGGAGTTGGTGCGCACCCTGCGGTCGTTGCCCAACTCGACCCGCTTCAACGTGATCACGTTCGGGGATCGCGCCCACACCTGGAAGCCGGAGATGGTGCGCGCCTCGCCGGCCCACGTCGCCTCGGCCGTGCGCCACGTCGAGTCGCTCGAACCCGAGAACGGGACGAATACGCACGGCGCGCTCGCGAAAGCGTTCCACGAGGAGGACGTCGACACGATCTTCCTCCTCTCGGACGGCCATCCGAGCGTGGGCCTGATCACCGACGGCGACCTGATCCGGATGGCGGTCTCGACGTGGAACCGCTTCCGCCGCGTACGCGTGCACACCCTCGCCCTGCTGCGCGGCGAGCCCCCGGCGTTCTTCGCCGGCCGGGAGGATCCCTCGCGCGCGGAGTCGTTCCTCCGCAACCTCGCCGCCGACCAGGGCGGCACCTTCGTCAACGTCCCGTGACGTCGTGACGATCGCGCATCGCTACGGGCCGCCGCGCCGCGCGAAGCCGACGAGAACGGTGTTCGGAACCTCGTCGTCGCGCCACGCAATCGCCATCGTGGGGGTGTCGAAGGCATAGCCGATCGTGCCGTCGCGTCCGATCAGGACGAGACCGCCGTGACCGCTCCAACGATCCTCCAACTCGCGCATCGCGAGCCAGCACGCGTCGACCGCATTGTTCCCCTCGCGCGCCAGTTCGACCGCGCGTCGGGCGGTGGCGTGGCGGACGATCGCCTCGCCCCCACCGGAGACGGCCGCGCCGGCGGCCAGGTGGTCGGCGAAGAACCCGGCGCCGGCGATCGCCGCGTCGCCGATGCGCCCCGAGGGCTTGCCGACGAGCCCGCCGGTCGAGGTGCCGGCCGCGATGCCGCCGTCGCGATCGAGCGCCACCGCGCCGACGGTGTCGGCCGGGTCCGTCGCGAGCGGACCGGCCGCCGCCCCTCCCCGCTCCCGCCACCGAGCCAGACGCGTCCGCTCGCCCTCGACGACCAGGCTCTCCGGAGCGACCAGGGCGAGGCCCGACTCCCTTGCGAACGCCTCCGCGCCCCCCCCGTGGAGCAGGACGAACGGCGCACCGAGCAGAGCCCGCGCCGCCTCGCTCGGTCTCGCCAACCTCCGCACGCCGGCGACCGCACCGACGCGGAGGCGACGGCCGTCCATCAGCCCCGCTTCGAGTTCCACGTGACCCTCCCGCGTGAGCGCGCCCCCGCGCCCCGCGTTGACGGCCGGATCGTCCTCGAACGAGGCGAGCGCGGCGGCGACCGCCTCGAACGACTCGCCGCCGGCGAGGAGGACCGCCCACCCGGCGTCGGCGGCATTCCGGACGGCGGCTTCGTGCGCCGCGCGCTCGAGGGGAGGAATGTCCCGCGCCCCGGCATGCACGATCAAGGCCTTGCGAGGCGGCGGGGGTCGATCCACGGGGAAGGCAGGGATACCATGCGCGCGAAAGATGGCGGACCTCGGCACCCTGGCGACCCACCTTGCCGAGGCGACCGACGCCCGGACGCTCGCCCAACGGCTCGCGGCGCAGCTCCGGCAGTTGCACGCGGCCGACCTCGCCGCCGCCGATGTGGGGGTGCGCGTCTGGGTCCTTCGCGACGGCGATCGCTGCGGGACCTGCCCACGCCAGGCCGAGTGCCCCCTGCAGGATCGCTGCCTGCAATTGGTCGCGTCGGAAGGGTCGTTCAGCCAGGTGCGCGCCCACGACGAACGCCTCCCGCGCACGCTGCGTCCCTGGAGAAGCATCCTGAACGACGGCGGCGCGCGCGGAGCCGCTCCCGGCGACGGACCGATGCCGGGGGAACTCGCCGGGGGCAGCGCGAGCGGATGGCGCATCCACGCGCTCGAGGCCGCCGGCGAGATCCTCGGCGTCCTGGGCATCCGCGCCGAGCCGGACAAGCTCGCGCGGCACGACGAGGAGACCCGACTCTGCGCGTTGCTCGGCGCCTCCTCGCTGCGCCTGCTCGGCAGCCTCGAGACCGCCGATCGGCGTCACGAACTGCTGCTGCTCGTCAACGACCTCGGTCGAAAGGTCAACGCGATCCTCGACGACGACCTGCTCCTGCGGCAGGCGACGGGCGACATCCATCGCGTGCTCGGATTCCCGAACGTGATGGTGTTCACTGTCGAGCCCGACGGGCATCGCCTGCGACTTCGTGCCCAGGCCGGGGTCTATCCGGCCGGCGGGAACGCATCGACGGAGATCGGGATCGAGCACGGCATCGTCGGCCGCGCGTTCCGCGACGGCGTCACGCAACTGATCGACGACGTCAACCAGGAGTCGATGTACGTCTGTTGGTACCCCGACACCCGAAGCGAGATCGCGGTTCCGATCTCGAGCGCCGGCGTCGTCACGGCCGTCCTCAACGTCGAATCGGACCGGACCGGCGCGTTCGGGCCGACCGACCGCCTCGTGCTGGAGACCCTCGCGAACCAGCTGGCGACCGCGCTCGACAACGCGCGCCTGTTCGCGTTGGTCAAGGAACGCGAGGATCGCTACCGCACCCTCGTCGAGTCGAGCCCGGTCGCCGTGATGCACCTCACGCCCGAGGGGCACGTCACCTACGCCAATCCCGCCGCCCGCGCGATCACGGGCGTCGCCACCCCCGAGTCCCCGGCGCGCGGCGAATTGCTCTCCGCGCTCGTTCCGCCGGGCGACCGGGCCCGCCTCGACTCGGCGATCCAGGGCGCCGCACGCGGGCTGGACGCGCCGGACCTCGAGATCCGCATCGTTCGCGCCGACGGCGAGGTGCGCTGGATCGTGGCCTCGCTCCGTGCGCTCGCGCGGGACGGTGGCCGGGCCACCGGCGTGGTCCTGAGCGCACGGGACCGCACGCGCGAGAAGGAACTCCAGGACCGCCTCAACCAGAGCGAGAAGCTGAGCGCGATCGGCACCCTCGTCAGCGGCGTCGCCCACGAGTTGAACAACCCGCTCGCCGGGATCCTCGGCTTCAGCCAGCTCCTCCTCGCGCGCGAGCCGAGCGAGTGGGCGCGCGCCGACGTCGAGAAGATCGAGCACAACGCCCGTCGGTGCCAGCGCATCGTCGAGAACCTGCTCGCCTTCGCGCGGCAGCGCCGCATGACGAAGCGCCGCGCCAGCCTGAACGACGTCATCCAAGGCGTGCTGAACCTCAACGAGTACCAGTTGCGGATGGACAACATCGAGATCACCCGCGACTTCGATCCGCTCGTTCCCGCGATCCCGATCGACGTGAATCGTTGGCAGCAGGTCTTCGTCAACCTCGCGATGAACGCCCACCAAGCGCTCCGCGACTCCCCGCGCCCGGATCGCCGACTGCACGTCGCGACGCGTCGCGTGGGCGACATGCTGATCATCCGCGTCGAGGACAACGGTCCGGGCGTTCCTCCCGAGGTGCGCCACCGCATCTTCGAACCGTTCTTCACGACGCGGGAGTCCGGCACCGGCCTCGGCCTGGGGATCTGCTTCGGGATCGTGCAGGAGCACGGCGGCACGATCGAGATCGACCCCGCCGCGACGGAGGGCGCGACGTTCGTGATCGAACTGCCGCTCGGCGAACACGCCGAGACACCGGTCGTCGCGCCGGCCGCCCCGATCGCCCCGCCCCGCGGGAGCGGGCGGCACGTGCTCGTCGTGGACGACGATTCGTACGTCTGCGACGTCGTGCGTCGCACGCTCGAGCACAACCTCTACGAGGTCACGATCGCGCACGACGGCGAGGCGGCGCTCGGCCTCGCGCGCGAGGGACGCTTCGACGCGTTGCTCGCCGACGTCCGGATGCCGGGACGCATCGACGGCCTCGAGCTCTACCGGGCGGTCGCGCGCGAGGTGCCCGACCTCGCGTCGCGATTCATCTTCATGACGGGCAACCTCACGGACGGACCGATGAACGAGGAACTCGGACGGATGTCGGTCGTCTGCATCGAGAAGCCGTTCGACATCGACGTGCTCGCCCGTACCGTGAACGACGTCGTCGGCATCACGACGCCCTGAGCGGCACGTCGGGCAGACGACCCACTCCGGAGCACGCTGCGATGGCGACGAACTACTGGGACTACATCCGGGTCGGCGACCTCTTGCGACTCCAGGGCGGCATCGAGGGGGACGAGTCGCGCCTGCACGACGACGAGGTCACGTTCATCGTCGTGCATCAGGTGTTCGAGCTCTGGTTCAAGCTGGTGTTGCGCCAGCTGCGCTCGCTACGGGACGCCCTCGCGCCGGACGTCGTTCCCGAGGAGTCGATCGCCGCGGCGTGCGCGGGACTCGACCGCTGCACCCGGATCCTGCGGATCGCCAACCAGCACTGGGAAGTCGTCGAGTCGCTTCAGACCCGCGACTACCTCGCGTTCCGCGACAAGCTGTTTCCGGCATCGGGCTTCCAGTCCGCGCAACTGCGCGAGATCGAGATCCTGCTCGGTCTTCCGGCGGAGGAGCGGATTCCCTTCGGCACGGACAAGAACGCCTGGATCGAGGCCCTCAAGGACCACCGCGGGAAGGCGGGCGAGGGCTACGACCGCGTGCAGGCACGGATGCGGGACGTTCCCACGGTCCTCGCCGTCGTCGAGGCGTGGCTCGCGCGAACACCGATCCGCGGCTCGTCGCCCGGCGATCCCGGCGACGAGGAGGTCGTCGCGACCTTCCTCGCCGACTACCGCGCTTCCCACGAGCGGGCCGTGCGGCGCCTCGTCGAGTCGATCGGTGCGACGGCGGGCGTTCCGAGACCCGCCCTCGAGGCCCGGCACCAACGGGAGATCGCCGCCGCGCGCGAGTTCTTCGACGTCGCCGATCCGTTCCGGCGCCGGGTCCGCGCCGGACTCGTGTTCATCGAGAGCTACCGGGACCTGCCGCTGCTCGCATGGCCGCGCCAGTTGATCGCCGCGTTGGTCGAGATGGAGCAGGCGTTCACGATCTTCCGCCAGCGCCATGCGCGCATGGTCGAGCGCGTGATCGGTCGCCGCACCGGAACCGGCGGGAGTGCGGGCGTCGATTACCTCGACGAGACCGCCCTGCGGTACCGCGTGTTCCGCGACCTCTGGACGGTGCGCACGCTTCAACTCGCCGCCGACGACCTGCCGCCCCTCGCCGACGCGAGTTACTACGCGTTTCGCTCGGCGTGAGCGCCCCCGCCTCATCCGCCGATGAACGACATCTCGACGCGGTCGTCGGGGGGCGGCGCGTTCGCCCGGAGTTCGCTCCACCGGTCCTCGCGCACCCGCCAGAGGGAGGCGAGGAGGTCGCGGATGCCCTCGTCGGACAGGCCGGCACGCAGCGGTCCCTTCACGTCGCGACCGACGCCGGCGAACAGGCACGTGTAGAGACGCCCGTCCGCGGAGAGACGAAGCCGGGTGCATGACCGGCAGAACGGGCGCGTCACCGACGCGATGACGCCGATCTCGCCAGCGCCGTCCGCGTACCCGTAGCGCCGCGCCACCTCGCCCTCCTCGACCACCGGAAGCGGGACGAGGTCGAGCCCGGCGTCGTCGAGCTCAGCGAGGATCTCCTCCGCCCCGACGACCTGGTCACGTCGCCATCCGTTCGTCGTGCCGACGTCCATGTACTCGATGAACCGCAGCGTCGCGCCGCGGCCGCGGAAGAAGTTCGCCATCGGTGCGATCTGCGCTTCGTTCACGCCACGCTGGACGACCATGTTCACCTTGACGGGAGAGAATCCGACGGCGAGGGCGGCGTCGATGCCCTCGAGCACGCGGGCCACGGGGAAGTCCACGTCGTTCATCCGGCGGAACGTCGCGTCGTCGAGCGAGTCGAGACTCACCGTAACGCGCCGCAGCCCCGCATCCGCGAGAGCGCGGGCCTGGCGCGCCAGCAGCGCTCCGTTCGTCGTCAGCGTCAGGTCTTCGATGCCGGGGAGCGCCGCGAGCGCCGCCACGAGCCGGTCCAGGTCGCGGCGCAGGAGCGGTTCGCCGCCGGTCAGGCGCACCTTGCGCACGCCGAGTTGGGCGGCGGCGCGCGCAACGCTCGCGATCTCCTCGAACGAGAGGATCTCGGCACGCGGCAGGAAGGCATGGTCCGCACCGAACACAGCCTTCGGCATGCAGTACCCGCAGCGAAAGTTGCAGCGGTCCGTGACGGAGATCCGCAGATCGCGGAGCGGTCGATCGAGCGAGTCGCGGATCGTCGGATTCATCGCGGCGGCGTGAGCTGGTCGAAGGGAAGGGGCGGCTCGAACCGATCGAGGAACCACGCCACGGGCTGACCGTCCGGAGTCACGGACACGTCGGCCCGCCAGTGGACGCTGCGCACGTGGCACGAGGCATCCTCGCGGCAGAGCCACGACTTGAGGCGCACGTCCACGTGGGTCGGCCCCTCGGGGAGCGCCGGCAACGCCACCTCGGCGCGACCGTCCACGAGGTCGGCGACGATCGGCTTGGCGTCGCCCACGACGACGCGGACCTTGGGCACCGTGCCCGGACTCGGCTTCCACCCGTCGGGGACGACCTGCTCGACGACGAGGGTGGTCACGGCCCCGGCAGCCCAGCGCAGCGGTTCGACCGCGGGCCGCACGTCGTCGGCGGCGGACTCGAACAGCGCGTCGTCGGCGGCCGCCGCGGGCGACGCCGCCGCCAGTGCGGCGCCGGGGATCGGCACGCCCTCGAGACGCAGCGTCGTGACGCGACCGGTCGTCGTGTCGATGCGGCGGATCGCGTGCGCGTTCGTGTCGGCGACCCACAACGTCGAACCCGACGCGGCGAGTCCGCCCGGCTCGGAGAACCGCGGTGGCGCGTCGGAGAGCGCGGCCGTGCCGTCGCCGAGCGCGGTCGCGACGACCCCCTCGCGCGTGAGCGTCTTCAGCTTGTGGTTGTAGGTGTCGGCGACCCAGAGGCGATCCCCCACCCAGGCAAGTCCGAGAGGGTGCTGGAACCGCTTGCCGCGCCCCGCCCCGTCCTCGTCGCCGAAGTGGAAGAGGTTGCGCGGGTCGTCGTGGCCGCCAGCGAGCGTGCGCACGACGCCCTCCGCCGTGACCTCGACGATCGCGCTCGACTCGCTGTCGGCGACGAACAGCGAACGCCCGTCGGTCGCGAGCGCGCTCGGCTGCGCGAACGCCCCGGCGAATCGTTCGCGCGCGTCCAGGCGACGTTCGGTGCCGTCGCCGGCCCACAAGGCGATCGTTCGCGCGACGGGATCGAATCGCCAGAGCTGGTGCGTTCCCGCCATCGCGACGATCAAGGCTCCGTCGAACGGAAGGAGTGCCCACGGACTCGCCAGGCTTTGGGTCGCGGCCGGATGCACGCCGGCACGGTCCCACCCCTTGGCACCGGTGCCGGCGGCGGTCGTCACGAGGCCCGACTCCAACTCGATCCGACGGATCGCGTGGTTCTCCGTGTCGGCGACCCACAGCGCGTCGTTCCAGACGACCAGCCCCTGCGGACGACGGAATCGTGCGCGCGGGGGGCCCATCTCGGCCCGACCGCCGTCCACGAGGCCCGGCTCGCCGTCGCCGAAGGAGCGGATGAAGCGACCCTCCGTCGTGACCTCGATGATGCGGTGATGCGCGGTGTCGGCGATGTAGAGCCGCGACCCGTCCGGATGGACCGCGACCTTTCCCGGGTAGGCGAGGCTTCCCGGCGCACGACGCTCGCGCTCCAGGCGGATGGGAACGGGCTTCGGGTCGAGCGGCACGTTCTCCGCACGCGCCCGTTCGAGCAGCGCTTGGATCAGCGCGTCGAGCGAGGCGCGATGGCCCTCGCCGGAGAGCGATCCGATCACCCGTCCGTCCGGCGCGACGATCGCGAACGTCGGCCACGCGGTCGCCGAGAACGCGTTCCAGACCTGATGCGTCGGATCGGAGATCACCGGATGCTCGATGCCGTACCGGCGGATCGCGTCATGGATCGCGGCGCGTCGCTTCTCGCGATCGAACTTCGCGCTGTGGACGCCGACGAACGCGACCGGCTGCCCCGCCCAACGACGTTCGAGCCACGCGAGGTCGGGCAGGACGTGCAGGCAGTTGATGCAGCAGAAGCACCAGAAGTCGAGGATGACGACCTTGCCCTTGAGTTCGCGCTCGAACGAGAGCGGGGCGGGCACGTTGAGCCAGAGCGACGGGTCCTGCGGCAGGTCGCGCACGCGTTTGGCGTTGGCGTACCGGGACACGATCACACCACGCGCCCAGTCGAGGTCGTCCGGGCCGGCCCCTCCGTCGGCGGCCGCCCCCTCGTCCGGCGAACCGCTGGCAGGCGCCGCGCTCGCGAGCGCGAGGAGGACGAGGAGGGACACGGCGCGAAGGAGCGGCATGCGCCGATGATCGCCGGAACGGGCCGGTCGTGCCTTCCGCGGGCGCGACGTCCTCGGGACCTGTTCTCACGGACGCTGTCGCGAGCCCGGTGTGAACGAAGCGAAAGGCGGTCGACGGTCCGGAATCGGCCGGGAGGCGTGGTCCGCCCACGCCGAGGAGCCGATGCCGGGTCGGCGACGGCTCGTGGCGAGGGGATTGCCGGGCGCAGCAGGCGGCCCGCTGGTCAGGCCCTCAGGACAGTCCGTTGCGGATGTCCACGATCTGGACCACACGGACGTCGCCATCGACCTCGACGCGACTCGAGTCGCCACGTGCCTGCCCCATCAGCGCCTGCGCGAACGGCGTGAGGTAGTTCAGGATGCCGCGCGCGGGGTCGGCGTCGGGCGGTCCGAGCAACGTGTAGGTCCGCTGGTGTCCGTCCGCGTCCTTCACGTCCACCTGCGATCCGACCGACACCGCGTCGGTGCGGACGATGTCCGGCGTGAGCACGCGGGCGCGCGCGATGTCGAACTCGATCTGCTTGCTCTTCGCCTCGAGCAGGCCCTGCTTCTCGCGCGCCGCGTGGTATTCGGCGTTCTCCTTCAGATCGCCGAACTCGCGCGCGCGGGCGATCTCGGCACGGTTCGCCGGCATTTCGACGTTGCGCAGGTGGTCGAGTTCCGACTGCAGCTGCTTGAGACCGTTCGCCGTCATGTAGATCGTCTGTGCGGTCTCGGCGGCATCGGCGGTCGGTGCCGCACGGCGTTCGCGCATCGCCGTCGGGTGCAGCCGAACGACGATCTCCTGCAACTTCTCGAGCAGGCGGGGCGTGAACGCGCGGTTCTGGCGCAACAGGACCGCGAGATGACGCGCGCCCTCCTCGTCGGTCGTGGTCGCGGCGGCACGCACGATCGCACCGTCCTGGGACTGAAGCACGTCGCACAGCGCCGCGACCGCCTTGCGGTCCCCCGGGCGCGGGTCGCGCCGAAGGCGGTACGCGACCGCATCGGTGACCTTGAGCACGCGCATGGCGTGCCGATAGACGTCCTCGACCGGCCGACCGAATCGGCTGCGGCGCTGACCGCGCAGGAACCACGCGTAGAGGTTCGGCAGTTGCGCGGGCGCGCTGTCGATCGCGTCGAGAAGGCGCCGCAGGTGGTCCTCGTCCCGCCACCCCTTCGCCCCGACCTCGGCGAGGACGGGATCGTCCTCGAGCGCGAGTTCGAGGACGTGCGCGGGTCCTTGCTCGCCGCTCGCGAGGAGGCCCTCGCCGGCCATGCGGCGGGTGGCGTCGTCGTCGATCGCTCGCACGATGCCGACCGGATCGCTCGCCTGCGCGAACACCTCGGCGAGGTTCTGGATCGGCTCGACCCCGGTCAACGAGGCCCGGAGGAGGATCCAGCCGACGCGATCCTGGGAACGCCGCGCGCGCGCGAGCTCCTTCTCGGCGCGGGCCGCGAGCAGGGCGATCGCCTCCGGCTGGTCCTTCACGAAACTCGCCAGGTCGCGCAGGGCGTTCTGCCGGTCGAGTTCCGTCGCGGAGCGGTTCATCGCGCTCTCGATTTGCTGCGCGAAGTCGGCCTGCGCGACGTCGTGGAACTCGACCTTCGGGTCGCGGCCTTCACCGACGACGAACCGCGGATCGAGGAGCGCCCGCTTCTTCGCCTCGCGCCACCACGCGGCCCAATCCGCCGACGCAACGGCGTCGGGGACGAGCGCTTCCTTCAAGTTCTTCAGGTGGGCCCCGTGCTGGTAGCGGGAGAGCGCTTGCCGGAGCACCTCGAGCGGCTCGCCGCGGGCCCGCTCGCGCAGTCCACGCGGATCCTCCATCGCCTGCACGCGGATGTCATCGGCCGAGACCCGTTCGAGCAGGCGCGCGGCGGCCTGCAGGTCCATCTCGTGTCCCTTGCGCTCGCGGAAGTCGATCGTGCACTTCCCGCGCTCCGGCCGCATCGAGACGACCTTGCCGACGCCCCATCCGTTCTTGTGGAAGACATAGGCACCCGGCTCGAGCGCGAGCATCCGGTCGAGCAGTTCGATGGCGGGACCGGGGTTCTCGCCGGCCGTGGGGAGGCCGCTCTGGTCGATCAGCGTCTCCAAGTCCGTGCGCTGTCCGTGCGCCTCACGCGCTGCGGCGAGCGCGGCGTTGCGGATCGTCCCGTCGTCCGGACCCTGGCGCGCGATGCCCGCGTAGACCGTCAACAGCGCCGCGTGGCGCCCCCGCTCCTTCAGCGCGTCGGCGAGCAGGAGGAGCAGCGTCCCGGCCTGCCGCTTGCCGCCGGTCTGGCGCGCCGCAAGTTCGGCCGCGTCGAGGAACGGCGCGATCGCCTCGGATCCGACCTCGATCAACTCGAACCAGAGGCGCTCCGTACCCTCCGCGTCCTTGTTGCGGATGGCGCGACGCAGATCCTCCCAGCGGGCCATGAACGGAACTCCTCGCGGCGGCTTGGTACGGGTCGGAGAGAGCGATCCCCCTTCGTACCGCCGGACGGCCGTCCCTGCTTCAAAATCGCGAGAGCAAGAACGAATCGCGATCGAGCGGGTGGTACGCCCAAAGGGACTCGAACCCCTATCCCCGGCTCCGGAGGCCGGTGCTCTATCCATTGAGCTATGGGCGCGTTCAGGTGCGGCATCCTACACGACGCCGCGCAAACCGCCGCCGCGGCACGCACGCGACGCCGGTGCGGACGCTAGTCGAACGAGCGATGGCGCGGCGGGTGCGGCCGCCGGACCCCCGGACCGCCCGCATGCGGAGGCCGATCACCGTTGCCGGGCAGGCGCACGCGCGGTCCCTTCGAGGGCGAACGCGTTCCACCCGCGCTCGGACGCCTCGGCGCGTGCGGACGCCTCGCTCCGCCGGCCTGCGGCTTGTTCGGACGCCGCTGCTTCGGCAACTCGGCATCCCAGAGTTCGCGGTTGGCCAGGTAGAGCTTCTCGGCCTCGCGGACGAACGTCAGGTCCGCAGGCCCGAGCTTGCGGAAGTGGCCCTCCGCGAGATCCCCGATCTCCAGCGGCCCGAGGCGCGTGCGGACGAGCCGCTTCACCTTCAGGCCCACCTTGGAGAACGTTCGCCGGATCTCGCGATTGCGACCCTCGAACAGCGTGACCGCCAGGGTCGTCTCGTCGCGGCGCACGTCCCACGAGAGCGGAATCACCTTCGCGGGCGACGCCTTGCCCTCGGACAGCCACACGCCGGCCTCGAGTTTCGTCGCGGTACGCCGATCGACACGACCGCGCACGACGACCTGATACACCTTTTCGATGCGGTAGCGCGGATGGCAGACGATGTTCGCCAGGTCGCCGTCGTTCGTCAGCAGGATGATGCCGCGGCTGTCGGCGTCGAGGCGGCCCACCGTGTAGATGCGGTGGTTCCTGTCGCGGATCAGGTCCACGACGCGCGGACGACCCAACTCGTCGCTGTTCGTACAGATGTAGCCGGCGGGCTTGTTCAACAGGTAGTAGACGCGGTCCTTCACGGACACCACTTCACCGTCGAAGGTGACGCGATCCTTCGCGCCATCGACCTTCGTGCCGAGTCGCGTCACGACCTGACCGTTGACGGACACGCGCCCCTGCTCGATGAAGGTCTCGCACTCCCGACGCGATCCCGCACCCGCCTGGGCGAGGAACTTGTGCAGCCGTTCGCCCGATGAGCGAACGCCACCCTTGGGAGCGGAGTCTTGCTTAGCAGCCATGACGCACCTCCGGCGCGATCCCTCCGACCTCCTCCACCCTCCCGCGCGGGACGATACCCCCTCTCTCGTCGCGGCACGATGCAAGACGGGGCGACGGCCGAACGGTGACCGCTAGGCGCCTCGTGCGGCACGCCACGGAGCGCTGGCGAGAACGGCCCACCCGTCGGAATCGATCTCGACGACCCCCGGCGGCAAGACGATGGCCCGACCGCGACACGCGGTGACGACTCCGGAGCCGCCGCGCGCCTCGGCCCGCCCGAGCGGGATCAGCACGCGCGCGTCGTCGCCGCGCTGCGAGCCGGCGCCGGGCGGAATCAGGTCGAGACGGAAGCGGCGTCCGGCGACCACACGCCCGCCGTCGCGGAGCGCATTCGGCTCGGAGGGACCGCGTCGCAGCAGCGGAGCCGCCTCCGCGAGATGCAACGCACGTGGACGACCGTCGAGGCCCACCCGCCCGTGGTCGTACAGCCGCCACGTCACGTCGGACGGGTTCTGGACCTCGACGAGCAGCGAACCACCCAGGATGGCGTGCACGGTGCCGGGCGGAACGTGGACCACGGTCGGCGGGACCGCGGCGTCCGGTGGTGCCGCCCTCAACGGCGTCCGCGCCATGCGCTCGAGCCAACGGCCGTCGTCCGGCAGGTCGCCGACGGCGCCGTCGAAGGTCGCCACGGCGCCGCCGTCGGCGAGGGCCACCCATGCTTCCTCCTTCGCGGCAGCGGCTCCCGTGACTTCCGCCTGGGCGTCGGGATGGAGTTGCACGGACAGGTCGTCGCGCGCGTCGATCACCTTCACGAGAAGGGGATAGGGCGCGCCGAACGCTTCTCGCAGCGTCTTTCCGGCGTGGGCGCCGGTCACGATCCTGGACGGGTGGTCGCCCAGATCGGCGACCTCCCACGACTCGCCCACGGGACCGGCCGGAACGCCGACCCGTCCGAGGTCATCGACGAAGCGTCGTCCCCCCCAGGGCGCGGGGCGGTACCAGGGTTCGAGCAGGAACGGCGCCTCCACGGCGCCGGACGCGGACATCACGCGTCACTTCACGCCGGCGAGACGCGATTCTCGCTGCGGCGGGATGTTCGGCGGCAACTCGACGCCGCGACGCGGAGCGGGATCCGTGCGCGGGGACGTCGCCGAGGGCGGGGTCGGTCGCGGCGTGTCCAACGGAGGTCGGTCGGTCGCGGTCGGATCGGCGTCGGGCGCGGGAACCGGTGCGGCGAACGGGTCCGCCGCGTCGGCGGGTCCGGCCACCGGACCATCGACCGGCGGCGCTCTGAGCGGGTCGTCGGCACCGCTCGGGGGATCGAGGTACTCGATCGGAGGCGCGCCGGTCCCGG
>CAZPGF010000070.1:4115-14379 GCA_964586025.1 uncultured Planctomycetales bacterium | reverse complement strand
CGGCGCATCCTGCCCCATCGGTACCCGTTCCTGCTCGTCGATCGCGTGATCGAGCTCGACGGCTTCTCGCGCGCGGTCGGCATCAAGAACGTCAGCGTGAACGAGCCGTTCTTCATGGGGCACTATCCCGAGGAGCCGATCATGCCGGGCGTCTTGATCCTCGAGGCGATGGCCCAACTGGCCGGCATCCTGCTCCTGCGCAAGTTGGAACTGTCGGGTCGCATCCCCGTGCTCCTCTCGATCGACCGCGTGAAGTTCCGCCGGGCGGTCGTGCCGGGTGACCAGATCCGGCTCGAGGCGTTCACGTTGCGGCTCTCGGCGGGTCGCGGTCGCGTCCGGGCGCGCGCGACGGTCGATGACGAACTCGTCAGCGAGTCGCGGTTGAACTTCGCGCTGGCCGAAACGGGCGGTGCATGACGCTCGCGATCCACCCGACCGCCGTCGTCGATCCGGCCGCGATCCTCGGCACGGGCGTGCGCATCGGCGCCTATGCGGTCGTCGAGGGGCCGGTCGAACTCGGGGACGACACGGTGCTGATGGCCCACGCGTGCGTGCTCGGCCACACCCGTCTCGGACGCGGCAACGTGCTCTTTCCCGGCGCGATCCTCGGTGCGGCGCCGCAGGACCTGAAGTACGCCGGCGAGGTGACCCGCCTGGAGGTCGGCGACCGCAACCAGTTCCGCGAGCACGTGACGATCCACGCGGGCACCGCCAAGGGGGGCGGCCTCACCCGGGTCGGGTCCGACGGCCTGTACATGGCCGGCTCGCACGTCGCCCACGACGCCGAGGTCGGCGACCGCGTGATCCTGGCGAACAACGTCCTCCTGGCCGGGCACGTCCGGGTCGAGGACGGCGCGATCCTGAACGGCGCGGCGGCCTGCCACCACTTCACGACGATCGGCCGGCTCGCCTACGTCGGGGGGCTGTCGCGGATCACCCAGGACGTGCCCCCGTTCTCGATCGTCGAGGGGCACCCGGCCCGGGTCCGCGGGTGCAACGTCGTCGGGCTGCGCCGTGCCGGCGTGCCCGAGCCCGACGTGCTGCGGGTGCGCAACGCGATCCGGTCCATTTTCCTGTCGAGAACCACGACGGCCGCGGATGCAATGAGGCGCCTGGAAGCCGAGCATCCGGGCGACCCGTTGATCGGCGAGGTACTCACCTCGCTCCGAGCAGCGGGAGCCGGGCGGCAGGGGCGGGCGCGCGAGCGCCTGCGTTGACGGGCGTCCGATCCGGCAGGGAGGTCGGAGCGACGCTCGACAATGGGTCACCGACACCGGCTCTCCGACATCCACGGGACGCGCGACGCCTGCCCGAGCGGCGTCGCCCGAGGGAAGGCAACGTGAAGGAACCGTCGCACGCGGTGCGCCCGCTTCGGGCCGCGGTGATCGGCGTGGGCAGCTTCGGACGCCACCACGCTCGCATCTACGATGAGCTGCGCCCCCGCGGGGTGGAGCTCGTCGGACTGGTCGACATCGACGACCGGGGGCCGCGCCCTCTGGCCGAGCGGCTCGGCGTGCCGCTCGTGCGCACAATCGAGGAGTTGCCGGGCCGACCCGATGTCGTCTCGATCGCGACGCCGACGCGAGAACACGAGCGGATCGCGTTGCCTCTTCTCGCCGGGGGGGTGCACTGCCTGGTCGAGAAGCCGGCCGGCGGATCGAGCGAGGCCGTGGCGCGGCTGCGGCTTGCCGCCGAGGCCGGGCACGCCCATCTCCAGGTCGGCATGGTCGAACGCTACAACCCGGTGCTGGACGCGCTCGTCGCGCTGCGTGGCGAACCGCTGTACGTCGAGGTGCAGCGCCTCTCGCCCCCGACGCCGCGCGTGACCGACGTCGGCGTGGTGCTGGACCTGATGATCCACGACCTCGATCTGCTGAGCCGGATCGTCGGGCGGGATGTCGTCGAGGTCCGGGCGACCGGCGTGCGCCTGCTCGGCCGCCACGAGGACGTCGCGAGCGCTCGCATCGTGTTCGACGACGGGTGCGTCGCGCAGGTCACCGCCAGCCGCGTCGCCGAGACCCGGTGCCGGACGATCCGCGTGTTCGGCAGGCAGGGCTACCTCGTGCTCGACTGCGACCGTCAGGAGGCGAGGCAGATCGAGCCCGTCGCCGGTCCCGAGGCCGGGGATTGGGCGCTGCGCGTCGAGCACCTGGCCCGACGGGGGCTGGGCGGCAGCGACGCCGAACCTGCGGCCGGAAGCGACTCCCTCCATGCGGCCCACCTCGCGCCGGTGCTGGCACCGCCGGTCGCGCCGGAGGACGGCCTCGCGTCGCGGCCGATCGAGTTGCCGCGCCGCGAACCGTTGAAGGCCGAGATCGAGGACTGGCTCGACTGCGTGCGATCCGGTCGCCGGCCGCAGGCCGACGGGGAGGCGGCGTTCCGTGCGCTCGCCCTCTCGGAGCGGATCCTCGAGGCGATCGAGCGTCGCGGCCTCGGGCCGATCTCGTCCGCGTAGCGTCCGCCTCGGGAACGCCGCGCGGTCCCGTTGACGGGCCGGGTCCGGCGCCTACACTCGGTCGCTTCCCCCCGGGTTCGACCCGGGAGGCACATGGTTCCCCCCGGGGGGCGGTCCCCTTGGCGGGGCGCCTCCCCCCGGTCCCGGCGAGGACAAGCCTTGGCAACGATTACTGTCGACGAACTGATCGAGAACGGCGTCCACTTCGGCCACCGCGCGAGCCGGTGGAACCCGAAGATGAAGCCGTACATCCACGGCCGCCGCAACGACATCCACATCATCGACCTGCGGCAGACCCTGCGCGGCCTGCTGCGGGCCTCGCACGTCCTCGAGCACGTGGTCGCCGAGGGCGGCAACGTCCTGTGGGTGGGCACGAAGCGCTCGGCGCGCGAAGCCGTCCGCGGCATCGCGGTTCGCACGCGGCAGCCGCACGTCACCGAGCGGTGGCTCGGCGGCACGCTGACGAACTTCCGCACGATCCGCAGCCGCCTCGGCCGTCTCGCCGAGTTGGAGCAGCTGGAGGAGAGCGGCACGCTCGCGCTCTTCAAGAAGAAGGAGCAGGCGCGGCTTCGCACGGAGCACAAGAAGCTCCGCAAGAACCTCGACGGCATCCGTGACCTGGAGCGCCTTCCCGCGGTGCTGGTCGTCGTGGACCCCGGCAACGAGCACATCGCCGTCGCCGAGGCGAACAAGATGCAGATCCCGGTGATCGCGCTGCTCGATACCGACTGCGACCCGGACGCGGTGGACATCGCGATCCCCGCGAACGACGACGCGATGCGCAGCGTTCGCGTGCTGCTGAACGTCCTCGCCGACGGCGTGGACGAAGGCAACAAGCGTTGGCAGGTCGTCCTCGGCGAGCAGCAGAAGGCCGCCGAGTCGCAGCGCCGCGAGGCGGATGCCCGCCGCGAGGCGGAGCGCTCCCGCGCGCAGGTCACCGAGGAGTGGCAGCGTCGGCTTCGTGAGGATGCCGAGCGCAAGCGCCGCCCCGGCCCCGTCGAGGGTGCGACCGACGCGGCCGACGTCCCGGCCGATGTCTCCGCCGACGAGGGTGGCGCGGTCTGACCGCGCGCCCCCGGGCGCCTTTCGTTCCAGTTCTTTCCCCGCCCCCGGCGCGGTCAGACCGCGCCCTCTGGAATCCCACGATGAGTGCGATCGAGATCTCCGCGAAGGACGTGATGGCGCTGCGCAAGGCCAGCGGCATGGGCATGATGGAGTGCAAGAAGGCGCTGGAGGAAGCCGGCGGCGACTTCGAGAAGGCGTTCGAGATCTTGCGCAAGCGAGGTCTGAAGGCCGCCGAGAAGAAGGCCGATCGCGCGACCTCCGAGGGCCTGATCGGCCACGCGATCGCGGCGAACGGCAGGAGCGGGTTGATGCTGCTCGCCCTCTGCGAGACCGAGCCGGTCAAGAACACGCCCCTCTTCCAGGACTTCGTCGCGAAGGTGACCGAACTCGCCGTCGCGAGCGCCCCCCGCGACCTCGACGCGCTGCTCGCGCTCGAGTGGACGGGCGAGGGCGGCGACACCGTGGACGCCGCGCTCAAGAACCTGATCGGTCGGATCGGCGAGAACATGCGCATCCACCGCTACGAGCGCTTCGAGGTGGACCAGGGACTGGTCGGCGCCTACGTCCATCACGATCGCAAGACCGGTGCGCTCGTCGCGCTCGAGGGCAAGGCCGGCGACGGCGCGTCGGACTTCGCCAAGCAGGTGTGCATGCACATCGTCTTCAGCAAGCCGACCGTGCTCGATCGCGCGGACATCCCCGCCGAGGAGGTTCAGCGCGAACTGAACTTCCTCGTGGAGCAGGCGAAGGAAGACCCGTCGCTCGCCGGGAAGCCCGCCCAGGCGATCGAGGGCATCGTGCAGGGGCGCCTGTCGAAGAGTTTCTTCGGCACGCGCGTCCTTCCCGAGCAGCCGTGGTTCAGCGACAACAGCAAGCGCGTCGCGGACCACCTCAAGGAGAAGGGCCTGAAGGCGACGGGCTTCGCGCTGTTCCAGCCCGGGCTCTGAGCGCGTGTCGGCCTCCGGCGGCTGGCGGCGGATTCTGCTCAAGGTTTCCGGCGAGGCGCTCTCCGGGTCGTCCGGCCGGCCCCTCGATGCCGACGGCATCTCGGCGCTGACCTCGGCGATCGCCGAGGCTTGGCGCGAGGGCGTCGAGATCGCCGTCGTCGGCGGCGGCGGGAACATCCTGCGGGGCGCCCAGACGAGGATGCCGGGGCTCGGTCGAGCCGCGGCCGACACGATGGGCATGCTCGCGACCGTGATCAACGCGGTCGCGCTGCAGGAGATGCTCGAGAGCGCGGGCGTCCCGGCCCGCGCGATGACGGCGATCGAGATGAAGGCCGTCGCCGAGCCGTACATCCGCCGCCGCGCGCTGCGACACCTGGAGAAGCGTCGCGTCGTCATCCTCGCCGGCGGCACCGGCCACCCGTTCTTCAGCACCGACACGGCGGCGGCGCTGCGCGGCGTCGAGCTCGGCGTGGACGTGCTGCTGAAGGGGACGCAGGTCGACGGCGTGTACGATCGCGACCCTCGCAAGCACGACGGCGCGCGCCGATTTGCCGAGTTGACGTTCTCGGAGGTCCTCGAGCGCCGGCTCGAGGTGATGGATCGCACCGCGTTCACGCTCTGCGAGGAGCAGCGCCTGCCGATCCTGGTGTTCGAGATGGGGATCCCGGGCAACCTGCTGCGTGTGATTCGCGGCGAGAAGGTGGGTACGCTGATCCACCCCGCCGACGCGGACGTGCGTCCGCGGGGAGGAGCGACCTCATGAGTGCCGAAGAGATCCTGCTCGACGCCGAGGACCGGATGGAGGCCGCCGTGAACCATCTGGCGCAGGAACTGTCCGGCCTACGCTCGGGCCGCGCGAGCCCGGCCCTCGTCGACCGCCTGCACGTCGACGCGTACGGCACGTCCACCCCGCTGTCGCAACTCGCGCAGATCGGGTGCCCCGAGCCGCGTCAGATCCTGATCAAGCCCTACGACCCCTCGATCATCCGCGACATCGAGCGCGCGATCCAGGCGTCCGATCTCGGTCTCAACCCGAGTTCGGACGGCAAGGTCATCCGCCTGAACCTCCCGCCGTTGAGCGAGGAGCGCCGCAAGCAACTGGCGAAGGTGGTCAAGGACAACGGCGAGAAGACCCACATCGCGATCCGCAACGTCCGGCGCGATGCCAACAAGGCGGCCGACGGCGAGCTGAACGACCGACTGCTCACCGTCGACGACCACGCGCGACTCAAGGACGAGATCCAGGACCTCACCAAGCGCAGCGAGGCGAAAGTCGACGATCTCGTCAAGCGCAAGACCGAAGCGTTGATGGAGGTCTGACCGGCCCGGTATCCGTTCGGAGGGTCTTGGGCCTTGCGGCCATGCGGCTTCGCAGATCGGGGGCGCTCAGGCCGCCGTGTCGGGCTCGAGTGATCCACCACACGTCGCCCTCCGCGGCGACCCGCCGCTCTCCGCCCCGGGTCTCATGGAGCCTGTTCCAACGGGCTCTACGGGATCGCCCAGGCTCGCAACCACTCGGCGCCGCCCCGCACGTACCCGCGCGCCTTCAGCCCCTCCTCGATCCCGACGAGGTGAGCGGCCCCGTAGAAGATCGCAACGCTCCTCGCTCCGCCCGCGGCGCGCACCTCGTCGAAGCGTTCGAGGGCGACGTCGTTGCGGCGGTTCAGGAGCACATCGAAGAGCGGTCCGGCCGCGCCCTCGAACTGCGCCAGGGCCTCCGGCGACGCGAGGGCCCGCGCAAAGCCTTCCTTCAGTCGCGCGCGCATCGGACCCGACCTCGCCTCGTCGCCGATCAGGCGATCGAGCGCCGGCTCCAGCATCTTCAGCAGCCCCATCGCCATCTTCAGCGCCGGCGGCATGGACTCCTCGACGGCCTCGCCGCCCCCGAGTTGCCGGCCCAATTCCTCCGCCGTCAGATCGGCGTGGACGAAGTGGGGGCGGGTGTAGTCGATCGCGTCGAGTTGGAAGGCGAGGCCGAGCCACGTTCCCAGCTTCTTCTGCAGGGCCCGCAGCGGATTGGGCGCCTGGTCCGTCTCGGCGGACGACTCGAGTGCAGCGACACCGTGATCCTTCGGAAGCACGGCTTCGAACAGCGTGACGTCGGTGCGATCGAGTCGTCGCTGCACGACGAGGTAGTACGAGGGGTCGGCGATGTGGACCGCTCCGACCAGGTCGACGCGGGGGCCCTTCGATCCGGCGGGTGGAAGCCACGACGTCACGGCGACGTCGAGCCCGCCGGGACTACCGTCCGAGGTCGGAACGAACCGCAGGTGCCGGCCCGCCGCGGGTGCGTCGGGGCGGCGCGTGACCTCGGCGATGTCGCCACGAACGAGGTGCACCTCGTCGCCGCCGGGCAGGAGCAGGTGGACGGATTGCTCGCTGTCGGCGAGCAGCACCCCGGAGAGGCGCGAACCGCCGGTCAACCGCACGTCGTCGGCGTCGGCACGCGCGACGGCGCCGGCGACGAGGGCGAGCGCGACGAGGAAGCTACGCGGGCGGCGGAAGCGGAACGCGGGGCGGGGAGTCATGCGCCCAGCATGCCACGCCCCACGGCGGATCGACCGCCCGGCTCGACGTCACTTCCGCAGCGCGTCCCGGATCTCCTCGAGGAGGACCTCGGTGCGGGGCGGAGCCGAGGGCGCCGCCTCTTCCTTGGCCATCAACCGGTTCATCGCCTTGATGACGAGGAACAGGGCGAACGCGACGATCAGGAACGCGATCAGCGAGTTGATGAAGTTGCCGTAGTTGATGGTGACGCCGGGCGATCCCTCGGAGGCCTCCTTGAGGACGAGCTTCTTGTCCCCGAAGTCGACGCCGCCCATCAGCCATCCGAGCGGCGGCATCAGCACGTCGTCGACGAGCGACTTGACGATCGTGCCGAATGCGCCGCCGATGATGATGCCGACCGCCATGTCGAGCATGTTGCCCTTCAGGGCGAACTTCTTGAACTCCTTGAGCATGGTGCGGGCTCCAGGGCCGAACCGTGGCGGGCGCTCTCCGCCCGCCCCTCGATCAGCCCGGTGAGAAGGACGCCGCGCCAGCGGCGAGGTCGCTGAAGATGCCGGGCGGTGCCAGCAGGTGGCCGCCGGTCGGCGTCCGCGGGAGCGTGCCGCCAGCGAGTTGGCCGCATCCCATCCCCTCCTGCTTTCCGCCGCTGTAACGGATCTTCACCGGACGACCGAGGCGTCGGAGGGCGGTCGTGAACGCCTTGACCTCGGCCCACGTCGGGGCTCGGTACGGCGTCCCGCCAGTGTCGTTCCACGGAATCACGTTGAGGATCACGCGGAGTCCGGCGAGGCGCCGATCGAGCGCGTCGATGTGGGCGTCGTCCATGTTCACGCCGGGCAGAGCGACCACCTGGAACGTAAGCCACTTCACCCCGAGCGTCTGCTGGTACTCGCGGAACGCATCGAGCACCTCGTCGAGCGGATGGACCCGCGCGATCGGCATCAGCGCCCGGCGCGTCTCGTCGATCGCCGAGTGCAGCGAGAGGTGCAGGCGCCACGGCCGTCGTTCGAGGGTGTAGCGCCGGATCGCGGGCGCCAGCCCGGAGGTGCTGATCGTGATCCGACGCTTCGAGATCGCCGCACCGTCGGGATGGGCGAGTTGATCGCACGCGAGCAGAACGCCCTCGTAGTTGTGCAGCGGCTCGCCTTCGCCCATGAACACCACGTCCCCGATCCGCGCGTCGTCGTCGCGCGCGGCGATCGCGTACGACTCGACGATCTCGCCGGTGGTGAGGTGGCGGACGAGTCCGAGGGTGCCGGTCGCACAGAACGTGCATCCGAGGGCGCAGCCGATCTGCGACGAGAGGCAGAGCGTTCGATTCTTCAGGTTCTTGAGCCGCACGACCTCGAACGCGCGGCCATCGCGCGTGCGAAGCAGGTGTTGCACGGTGCCGTCGGCTGCCTCGCGCCGCTCGGCGACCTCGAGCAGAGGCGCGAGGTCGTAGCGTGCCTCGAGCCAGGCGCGGGTCCGCCGTCCGAAATCCGACCAGGCGGACGCGCGCCCGTCCCGCGGATGGAGGACGCGCGCGCCTCGTCGCGCGAGAACGGCCGGGGCCGGCGCACCCGCCCCGGCGAGGACGCCTTCGAGATCGCGGAGCGGAATGTCGCGCAGCGCCGGTCGGCCGGCGGGCACCGTGGGGCTAGCGGCGACCACCAAGCAACGGCCCGAGCAGGCTCATGCAGCCGGGAGCGCCGGCGCCCTCTCCCGAGCCGCCGGGCGACTGTCCGGTGCCGCGGCCCTTGAGGATGTCGCCGAGAACGCCGCCGGGATCGGGGATGCCGCCGAGGCCGCCATCCTCGCTCGGGGCGGGGCGTTCGGTCGGCTTCGGTCCGCGCAGGATCTCGGGCAATCCGTGGGGCGACTCGACCTGCTTCTGCGTGCGCATCTTGCCGAGCACGCCCATGATCAGGGGCGCGAGCATGATCAGCAGTTGCAGGGCCTTACCCTTGTCGAGCCCCGCGAACTGTCCGATCGCACCGGCCGCCGCGTCCTGGTTCTCGCCGAGGACGTGCCGCAGGATGCCCTGGCCTTCCGACTCGCGCCGGCCGGCGAACACGTCGTCGCGACGTTCGAGCACGCTGCCGTCGTGATCGCGACGCAGCGCCTCGAACAGCGCGCGGTCGCCGCCCTTGCGCCTCGCGTTGTTGCGCAGCGCTTCGGTCAGGACCGCAGCCGACGCGGCGACACCGCGCCTCGTCGCGACCGGATCCGCGCCGACACGCTGCCCGATCCGTGTGAGTGCCTCTTGATCGAGGGCCTCTTCGAGAAGGTCGCCTAGGTTCGACATGGAAGGCTCCAGGGTGGGGGATCCGAGCCTACCCCGGACGAACCGCGCGCCGCCCTCGGGACATGCCGGGGCGGCGCGGCCGGGAGCGGACGGGCCCCCCGGATCAGTCCAGGTCGAACAGGAGGGCCTCGAGTCCGCCGGCGCGGGCCTCGATCCGCAGGCTGCCCGGATCGCTCGTGCGCAGGCCGTCCCCCGCCCCGACCGGGATGCCGTTCACGACCCCCTCGCCGCGGGCGATCTGGATCCAGGCGTGGCGGCCTTGGACGTTCTCGAAACTCACGTCGCGACCCTCGTCCAGTCGGGTCGCGTAGATCCGCGACGGCGTGAAGATCGTGACGACGCCCTTGTCGCCGGGCGGCGCGGCGATCCGTGCGAGGCGGTTGTCGAGAGCACCGTCCGCCAAGCGGACCTGCTCGTAGGACGGCGGGTCGCCCCGCTTTTCCGGGAACAGCCAGATCTGGAGCAGATGCGTGTGCTCGCGGGGCGAGGGGTTGAACTCGCTGTGGCGGATGCCCGTCCCCGCACTCATCCGTTGGATGTCGCCGGGCCGGATCGTCGAACCGTTGCCCAGCGTGTCCTTGTGTTCGAGGGCGCCTTCGAGCACCCAGGTGACGATCTCCATGTCGGCGTGGGGATGCATCGGGAAACCGTGCCCGCCCTGCACGCGATCCTCGTTGATCACGCGCAACGCGCGGAAGCCCATGTGGTCGGCGTCGTGGTAGCCGGCGAAGGAGAACGTGTGCCACGCGTCGAGCCAGCCGTGGTTCGCGTGGCCGCGTTCGTGGGCACGGCGCACGACGAGGCGGGGGCGGCGCACGCCGTCGGCGTCGGCACCACCCTGCGCTCCGGCGAGGAACGAGGCACCGGCCGCGGCGGCCGTGGCCTTGAGGAGGTCGCGTCGGTTCATGGGAGGGACTCCTTGAGGGGCTCGATCGGCCCGCGGAAGAGCCTACCCTAAATACTTGTTGCAACAAGTAAATGCGCGGGAGGTAGCCTCCCCGG
>CAZPGF010000070.1:0-4105 GCA_964586025.1 uncultured Planctomycetales bacterium | reverse complement strand
GGCAGAGGCCCCCCCGCGCCTCCTCGTCTTCGGAGCGGGTTTCCTGGGCCGGGCCCTGCTCGCCCGGCGCCCGGACGCGGTCCATGACGCCGCCGACATCGCCGACGAGAGGGCCGTGCGCGACGCGTTCGAGCGCCACGCGCCGACCCACGTGGTCAACGCCGCGGCGAAGACGGGGCGTCCGAACGTGGACGCGCTCGAGGGGCGGGCGGGGGAAGTCTTGCGCAGCAACGTCGCGGGACCGCTCCTCCTCGCGCGCGTCGCCGCGGAGGCCGGCGTGCACCTGACCCACTTCTCGAGCGGGTGTCTCTACACCGGGGACCGTGGGGGAGCCGGCTACCGCGAGGACGACCCCCCAAACTTCCGCGGCAGCCTCTACGCCCGCAGCAAGGCGCTCGCCGAGATGGGCCTCGCGGAGTTCGACGTGCTCCAGGTGCGGCTGCGGATGCCGGTTTCGTCCGAGCCCCATCCGCGCAACCTGATCACGAAGCTGATGGGCTTCCGTCGAGTGATGTCCGTTCCGAACTCGGTGACCGTCCTCGACGACGCATGGCCCGTGCTGGATGCACTGATCGAACGCCGCGTCACGGGACTCCTGAACCTCGTCAACCCCGGGATCGAGCGCCATGACGAGGTGCTCGCGGCGATCCGCGAACGCGTGGACCCGGAGATCCGCTTCGAGGTCGTCCCCGAGGACGTCGTGCTCGGCGGGATGGTCGCAGGACGGTCGAACTGCATCCTCTCGACCGAGCGGCTCGCGCGACTGGGGCTCGAGCCGCCGCCGTTCGACGTGTCGTTGCCGCGCGTCCTCGATCGCTACGCGATCAGCTGGCGCGCCGCGCGCGAAGCAGGATCTCGTCCGGCGGAAGGCGGCGGCTGACGCGCACGTCGAGCCGACTCGCGCGAACGAGCGCGCGCAGACCGGCGACGCTCCATCCGCGCCGCACGCCGGATGTCGCCAGTCGCCGTGCCGCGACATCGAGAGGCGCCTCGACCCGCGTTTCGATCACGACGACCTCGCCGTCGGGTGCGAGCGCGCGGGCCGCGGCCTCGAGCACGCGACGCGGATCGCCCGCCCCCGCGAGCGCGCCGTCGATCAGCACGACATCGAAGCGACCTCCGGCCTCGTGAAGGCGCTCGAGCGGGAGATCGTGATGGGGGATGGCCGGCGCACCGCTGTCGCCCCGACCGATCGATTCCGCCCGATAGCCTGCGTGGGCGAGACGCACGGCCTGCCGCACGGCGTCGGGCCCCGCGACGAGGATGCGAGAGCCGCGCGGGGCGCGCACGTGACCGAGCCCCCTCGCGAGCCCGCCGCCTTCGCCGAGGGCTCGCCCGAGTCGTGCGCCGATCGCGGCGGCGACGCCGGCCGGGGGCGGCAGCGCGATGCCGAGACGACGGCGCACCCCGCCGACCGAGAATCCGCCGCGAAACCCCCGCCGTGCCGCGGGCGGTTCGCTCGAGCGTCGCTCGGGCGACGCCGCACCGCGAGGACGCCAGAGCAGCGTGCAGCGTGGACACCACGCCGTATCGACGTCGATCGACTCCCCCGGGCGCGCGCACTGCGGGCAAGGATCGAGCGGGCTCGGCGTGGCGGACATGGTCGAACCCTACCCCAACCGTCGTTCGGATCGACGCGATCACCCACGGCTCGAATGCCAACGCCACGGTGCTCGCGGCGGGCCCGCCCGGCATGGGCGGCGGATGGGTGGTGGGGGCAGAGGGATTCGAACCCCCGACCTACGGCTTAAAAGGCCGCGGCTCTACCGCTGAGCTATGCCCCCGCGGCTCGAGGCGGGGATTGTACGGGGTGAGGTGCCTGCAGGCGTTGCCGACGCACGGGTTCGCAGACGCGGGGTCGTCGCGCTGCCCTTTCGGGCTCGAGGGGTCCGCCCCGCGTCACCCTCCGCAGCGCCCCGCACCGCACCCGAGAACTGGATCGGGCCGTGAACGCGAAGGGACGGGACGACGACCGTTCGCTCCGGGGCACGTCCCTCGGGGTCGCGTAGTGTTTCGACGTGCGATCGTGCAGCGCCGGTCCGTGGCTCGTGCTCCTTCTTACGACGCTCGTCATGCCCGTCGCGCACTCGTCCGAGCCCGCGGCGAGCGGGGCGGCGACGCGGATCGACCGCGAGGAGGCGTTCTCGTTTGTCGAGGGCGGCGCGCGCTTCGACGTCTCGATCGAGCAGGGCCCGCGTCGCGCCACGCGCGAGGGAATCGAACACTGGCTGCGCGTCGCGGCGCGCGCGGTGTCCGGCCTGCTCGGCCGCTTCCCGGTGCCCTCCGTTCGCGTCTCCGTAAAGCCCGGGCGCGAGACCGGCGATCCGGTGCTGTTCGGGCAGGCGATGCGTCGCGACGGCGATCGGCTCGAGCTGATCCTTTGCGGCGGGGCATGCGACGAGGACCTGCCCGGCGAGTGGATCGCCGTCCACGAGATGACCCACCTCGCGTTCCCGCGGATCGATCCATCGGACGCGTGGATCAACGAGGGCTTCGTGACCTACTACCAGGAACTGCTTCGCACGCGGGCGGGGTTCCAATCCGAGGCGGAGGGGTGGAACCAACTCGCCGACGGGTTCGCGCGCGGCGCGACGCGCGGGACGGGGAGACCGCTCGAAGAGGAGAGTCGAGAGATGCGCCGCCGCCACGCGTACTGGCGCGTCTATTGGGGCGGCGCCGCCATGGCGCTGGACGTCGATCTCGAACTGCGTCGGCGCACCGCAGGGCGCCGAACGCTCGACGACGTCGTCGCATTCTGGTGGCGCACCTACGGCGCTCGGACCACGCTCGTGCGCGGAAGAGACCTGTTGGACGCCGCGGACGCGTGGCTGGGAACGGCGATCCTGCGACCGATTGCCGACCGTCATCTGCGACGGGCCGAGTTCGCCGACGTCGAGGCGATCTTCTCGCGACTCGGGCTCGCTCCGGTCGGGCACGCCGTGACCTACCTCGAGACCGGGCCCCAGGTGAAGGACCGCGCGCGCATCATGCGACACGGCGGTCGTTGATCCGGCGGGCGGTGGGACGCCTGATCGGGGCACGGGGCGTCCGAAGCGGCCCCGACCGTGCGCCGCTCGGCGCTCCGCCGAGGATCGAACGCGCCGGTGATCGGGGAGGCCGTCGCGACGTGCGAGGTGGCCCGATCCCCCGAGTCGGCCCGCGGGACGAGTCAGGGTAGCCTGCTCCCGTCACCCGGAGTCCGCCGATGGGTCGCATCTTCGAGAAGCGCAAAACGACCATGTTCGCGCGCTGGAACCGCATCTCGAAGCAGTTCAGCCGCATCGCCAAGGACCTCGCCATCGCCGTCAAGGCGGGGGGACCGTCGCCCGACGCCAATCCGGCTCTCCGCCGCGTGATGCTGAATGCACGCGCGCTGAACATGCCGAAGGACAAGGTGGAGGCGGCGATCCGCCGCGCGTCCGGAAACGACGCCGTCCAGTACGAGGAAGTCGTCTACGAGGGGTATGCACCCCACGGCATCGCGGTCCTCGTCGAGTCGGCCACCGACAACCCGACGCGCACCGTGGCGAACGTGCGCTCGATCTTCAAGGCGCACGGCGGCAACCTCGGCACCGCGGGCAGCGTCGCGTTCCAATTCCATCGGATCGCCGTGTTCCGCATCCCGGCCGAGGGCATCGATGCCGACACGCTGGAACTCGACCTGATCGATCACGGGCTCGAGGACCTGCTCGACGGCGAAGGGGACGACGGGAAGCCCCTCCTCGTCATCCGCACCGCGTTCTCGGCGCTCGGCCCGATGCAGCGCGCCCTCGAGGAGCGGGGAATCGAACCCGTGTCGAGTGGCACCGAGTTCGTCTGCCAGGCGCCCGTCGTTCTGTCGGACGCCGACGCGCAGAGCGTGCTCGAACTCATCGACGCCCTCGAAGCCGACGACGACGTCCAGCGCGTGTTCCCCGCGCTCGCCTGATCGCCCCCGGGTCGTCCGGGGGGCACGGTCGTGGGAGGGGTGGGCGCTCGGCCAACCGTTCAGGCCCCGCGCGCCGCACACAACTCCGATGGCGACCGTTCCGCCCGGGACGTGCCTTCCCATCGCGTCCACCGCCGGTCCGGGTTCGCAGGCGGGGAGCGGAAGGTCGCCGTGGAG
>CAZPGF010000069.1:0-14384 GCA_964586025.1 uncultured Planctomycetales bacterium | reverse complement strand
CGGGTTCTCCTTCAGGATCGGCGGGACGACTTCGCGCAACGCCAGCGCCGTGCGCACGAGTTCGTGCTCCGGGAAGTGCTTCTCGCCGAATGCGTACTGGATCTTCGCGCGGGGATCCTCCTCGCGGAGGACCGCGTGGCCGAACCCGAACACGAGGCCGCCACTTCCGAGGATCTCGCGCACACGCCTCTCGACGGCATTCTTGTCGGTCGTGCCGATCGACTTGACGAACTCGAGGCACTCCTGGTTGGCGCGGCCGTGGCGGGGTCCGTAGAGCGCGGCCATCGCCGAACCGATCGAGGCGTACATGTCCGCCTTGCCCGACGCGACGGCCTTGCCGACGAACGTCGAGAGGTTTCCGCCGCCGTGGTCCATGTGGAGGATGTAGAAGAGCCGCAACAGGTCGGCGAGGACCGGATCGGCGCTCTTCAGGCCGAGCATGTGGACGAAGTTCTCGTGCAGCGGCAGGTCGTGTCGCGGCGCGATCGGATCGCCCCAGCCTTCGCGAATCCGGTAGATCGCGGCGACGAGGGTGCTGATGCGCGCGATGAGGTTGCGGGCGTCCTCGCGGTAGTCCTCGGTCTTGCCGGTCATGCCGAGCAGCGTGAGCCCGGCGATCAGCCACTCCATCGGATGCCCGTCGCGCGGCAGGGCGCGGAGGGCGGCGAACACCCGCGGATCGATCGCGCTGCGCTTGGCCATCTCGTCCTTGAACGTGCGGGCCTGCTCGCGCGTCGGCAGGCTCTTTTCGAGCAGTAGGTAGACGACATCCTCGGCCGGAAGCTCGGCGAGGTCCCAGAGCGTGTAACCGACGTAGGTGACGCCCAACTCGGGGCTGACGGAACTCGTCCGGCAGGTGCCGACCGGGAACCCGCGAAGGCCCGTGTCGAGGTGCTCCTCGGTGATCGTGAACAGCACCTTCGGCTGCTGTCCCGTTGCCGTCGCGTCGCTCATGGGGCCTCCTCGAGAGGACGCAAGGCTACGAACGCCGCCGCGCGCTTCCAGCCGTTTCCCGGGAGCGTCCGCGGCCGCACGCTTCGCACGGCGTGCACCGGGCGCAAGCCGGCGTGCGGCGGGGTACGGTGTCGGGCCGCGCATGAAGATCGCCACGTGGAACGTCAACGGAATCCGCTCCCGCGTCGAACGGGTGGTCGCCTGGATCGGCCGTCACCGGCCCGACGTCCTCGCGCTCCAGGAGACGAAGGTCGTCGATCCGGACTTCCCCCGCGCGCCGTTCGAGGAACTCGGCTACCACGTCGAGACGTTCGGGCAGAAGGCGTACAACGGCATGGCGCTCCTCGCCCGGACGCCACCGGAGGACGTCGTGCGAGGCCTCCCCGATGACGCGCCCGACGCCGAACGTCGCCTGCTCGCGGCGACGTTCGACGGAGTCCGGGTCGTCGACGTCTACGTCCCCAACGGCCGCGAGGTGGACACGCCGCCGTTCGAGTTCAAGCTCGACTGGTTCCGACGGCTCCGCGGGTTCCTCGACGCCACGTCCTCGCCGGCCGACCCGCTCGTGATCCTCGGCGACTTCAACGTCGCCCCCGACGAGCGCGACGTGCACGATCCCGACGCGTGGCGCGGGCAGGTGCACTTCCACCCGCGCGAGCACGAGGCGTTGCGAACGCTCTGTGCGTTCGGCCTCGAGGATCTCTATCGCCGCCACCACGAGGAGGGGGGACGCTACTCGTGGTGGGACTACCGCCAACTCGCGTTCCCGCGCAACGCCGGTCTGCGGATCGACCTGATCCTCGGCACGCCGCCCGCGGCACGGCGCGCGACGGCCTGCGAGATCGACCGCGACGAACGCAAGGGGACGAAGCCCTCGGATCACGCTCCGGTCTGGGTCGAACTCGCCCCGTCGTGACGCGGGGGCGCCCGCCCAGGGAGCCTCGGGACTCCGGCGCCCCCGGTTAGGGTGGTTGACGAGCCACCCGGGTCCCGGCGGCGGTCAATCCGCCCGCGCGGGACGCCGATAGGGGTATGACCGTCGGGAGGTCCCATGCCGAGGATTCGTCTCACGCCGCTTGCGCTCGCCGCGCTCGTCTTCCTCGCCGTCGGATGCGGCGGCGGCGGGATGACGGGAAGCGACCTGCCGCCCGAGGATCCGGGCGAACTCGGCCAGATGTCCGACGCCGAGTTGGCGTGGGCGCTCGAGGTCCTGGATCGCACGAACGAGGAGCGAGCCGACGACAACATCGATCCCCTCGCCTGGAACGCCGACTGTGCGGCAGTCTCCCAGGCCCACAACCGCGACATGCGCCGCCGGGGCTTCTTCGACCACGACAACCCGGACGGGGACGGACCGGACGACCGGCTGGCCGCGGCGGGGATCCAGTTCAACTCCTGGGCCGAGAACATCGCGCGCGGGCAGTCGACGCCGGCCGCGGTGATGTCCTCGTGGATGGGCAGCACGGGGCATCGAAACAACATCCTTCGGACGAGCGTTTCGGAACTCGGCGTGGGCGTCCTTCTCCTCCAGGGCGGCCCCTGGTGGGGGCAGGTCTTCATCGGGCGGTGATCCGATCGCCGGACCGGGCCGGGGGTAGAATCCCGGTCTGACGCGCCGACGTCGTGCCCACCCTCCGCCTCGATCGCCGGGCCCGATTCGCCGGCGTGGAGCGGACGGCCGCCGGGGAGGCGTTGCGATGCGGACGGGCTGGCGTGCGGTCCTCGGGCTGGTCGGGTTCGTGGCGGTCTGCCTCGGTGTCGGGGCTCTCGGGAGCATCGCGACCGCGATGTCGCTCGACACCTGGTATCAGGAGCTGAACCGCCCCGCGTTCACGCCGCCGAGCGCCGTGTTCCCCATCGCGTGGACCACGCTCTACGTCGCGATGGGCGTCGCGGCCTGGCGTGTCTGGGCGCGCGACGGCTTCGCCAAGGGTCGCGTGCCGCTCGGACTCTTCGCGATCCAACTGGTCCTGAACGGTGCCTGGTCCTGGCTCTTCTTCGCCGCTCGTTCACCGGTCCTCGGACTCGTCGGGATCGTGCTGCTCGACGTCGCGGCGGTTGCGACCACGATCGCGTTCGCACGGCGAAGCCGTCTCGCGCTCGCGCTGATGATCCCGTACGTCCTGTGGCTCGCGTACGCGACCGCGCTCAACGCCGGGTTCGTCATCGCCAATGCTTGAGCGACCTCGAACCGTCATGGGAGCAGTGGTTCGACGGCCTTCTTGAGTCGCTCGACGGTGGCGGGGGCATGCCCCGCGTAGTGGTTGTTGACGAAGACGACCGTCGAGATCCCGCGCGCCACGAAGCTGGCGATCAACGTCGCCCATCGCGCGATGCGATCGCCGTGATCGATGACCTCCTTGTCGAAGGTCTTCGTGATCGCTTCGATCGCGGCGCGGTCGCCCAGAAGCCGGATGTAGACCGGCTGCGCGGTGACGACATCGAACGTCGAGGTCAACTCGTGGCCGTGGGGCATCCAGGCCTGATCGACGAGCACGAAGCTCGTGTCGTGGCGAGCGAGCAGGTCGAGGAAGCGCTGGGTCACCCACGTCCGGTTGCGGATCTCGACCGCGTACCGGAAGCCGTCGCGCGGGAGCGCGGCGAGGAACCCGTCGAGGCGTTCCAAGAACGGCCCCGCGGACGGGAAGGCCTGCCTGTTGAAGTAGGGGAACTGCAGGACGAGGGGGCCCAGTTTCGGACCGAGACGGCGCATCGTCTCGAGGAACGAGTCCCGCTCCTCGTAGGTGGCATCCGGCACGAGAACGAACCGCGAGTCGGGCTTCGGTCCCTTCCCGCCGTGGACGATCGACTGGGGGAACTTCGCGGCGATGAGGAACCCGTCGGGCGTCTTGCGTGCCCAGCCGTCCACGACGCTCGGGCGGGGCGTCGCGTAGTAGGTGCTATCGACTTCCACCGCGTCGAAGCGACGCGAGTACACCGAGAGGAAGTCGGCCGGTCGGGTGCCGACCGGATAGACGGAGCCGACCCAGTCGGCCGACGAGAACGACGACGTGCCGAACCGCACGAGGGCATGGGGATCGTAGAGCGATAGCGTCACCCCCATGCCCTCGGTTCGTGATCGCGCTATCGGCGCGTGCCGATCACGCGACGACCGCCGTACCCGTGACTGCGGTGGATGCCGTAGTGACGACGACTCGACCAGCCGAAGCCCACGTAGCTCGACGCCCAGGGACGGGAGAAGTAGTACGGGGACGCGTAGCCGTAGGCGTACGTCGGGTAGTACGTCGGGTAGTAGGCGCGGCGCGGAACGTAGTAGGTGCGCGGGTAGTAGACCGCACGCGGGTACACGACGACCGGCGCGGGCCCGCAGCAACAGGGGTTGCCCGTGCTGACGCCGAAGTTCACGTACGAGTCGGCCTGCGCGGGAGACGAGAGGGCGGCGCCGACGGCGAGAACGCCGACCGCCGTGAGGATGCGGACGAGGGACATGGGAGGCTCTCCGGGGGGTGCGCCGCCGGATTGGCGCCGCCCCCGAGGATAGCAGCCCGGAGCGGATGGGGACCCGCTACCCGATCAGCCAGACGCACAGGGCCCAGATGATCGTGGAGCCGAGGACATCGTTCAGCGTCGTCACGAAGGGCCCCGTCGCGGTCGCCGGATCGACGCCGACGCGGTCCATGACCAACGGAATCGTCACGCCGAACAGGGTGCCGAGGCAGATCGTCCCGAACAGCGCGCCCGACGCGATCCCGGCGACCAGCAGATCGCCGCCCCGCCAACTCACGACGGCGAGCAGCAGGAGCCCGGTCGCGATGGCCATCACGAAGCCGACGGCGAGTTCGCGCGAGACGACTCCGAACAGATCGCCCGCGTCGATGCGTCGGGTCACCAGGCCGCGCACCGTGACGGTCGCGGTCTGGGTGCCCGACGCACCGCCGGTGCCCATGATCACGGGGATGAACGCGAACAACGCGCCGGCGTGACGCACGGCGTCCTCCGCGGCGGTCATGATGAACGCCGCGAGGAGACCTCCGACGAACGTCACGCCGAGCCACGGCAGGCGACTGCGGACGGACGTGAGGAACGACGGGGCGTACAGCTCCTCGGCCGCCGCGCCGCCTTGGCGCAGCACGTCCTCGTTCGCCTCCTCGAGCATCACGTCCAGGATGTCGTCCACCAGGATGCGGCCGACCAGGCGCCCGTCCGCACTGACGACCGGCACCGACGAGACGTCGTAGTCGCGCACCAGTTCGACGATCTCCCGTTGGTCCATGTCCACGGGTACGGTGACCGGAACCGGCACGGTGATCGTGCCGATGCGCGTCGCGTCCTCGGCGAGGATCAGGTCGCGCTCCTTGACCCAGCCGACGAGGCGGTCGTCCCCGTCCACGACGAAGAGTTCGTGCAGTTCGCCGGTCTCCTCGGCGGTGCGGCGGATCTCCTCGATCGCCTCACGGACCGTGGACGATGCGCGCACCCGAACCAACTCGGTCTGCATCAGACCGCCGGCGGTCTCCTCGTCGTGCTCGAGGATCTTCTCCAACGCGCGGCGGTCCTGGGGATCGAGCGCGTCGAGGACCTCCTGACGGCTGACCTCGTCGAGCTGCTGGAGAACGTCGGCGGCGTCGTCCGACTTCATGTTCTCGATGACCGCGACCGCCTCGTGCGTCGGCAACTCCTCGATGATCTCGGCGCGCTCCTCCTCCTGCATCGCGCGCAGGACGCGGGCGCCGCGGCGCGCGACCAGCAGGCGGAACACGCGGGTGCGCGTTTCGCCGTCGTCGAGCGTCTCGAGGAGGTCGGCGGTCTCGGGCGGACTCAGCGCAAGGAGGAAACGCTGGATGTCCTCGTCGCTGCCCACCTCAAGCAGGCGCTCGAGCGCGGACGGGACCTCGCTGTCGGGCTGCGCCATGGCACGGCGCTCCGGGCACGGTTCGCATGGGCGGGCATCGATCGAGTCCTCCCGGGCCGGTCGGCGTCAGACCGCGAGATCGTCCGTCGTGAGGGTGCGCAGCAACTCGGTGACCAGGGCGACACCATAGCCGGTGCCCCGGTCCTTGCGGAAGGCGGGGCCGGCGAGATCGACGTGAAGCCACGGCAGGTCGAGGTCGGCGATGTGACTGTAGACGAAGCAGGCCGCGGCCGAGGACTGCGCGTCCATGCGATCGCTGACGGAGTTTCGCATGTCGGCGACCTGGCTCTGGAAGAGGGGCTGGTAGAACTCGGGAACGAACGGCAGCGGGTGCACGAGGTCGCCCGACGCGCGACCGGCGCGGACCGCAGCCGCCTCCAGGCCGCCGCGGTTGCTGACGACCGCGGCGTGCCGCTGGCCGGTCGCCACCAGTTGCGCACCGGTCAGCGTCGCCAGGTCGATCAGCACGTGCGGCTTGCGGCGGCGCGCGATCACCGACGCCGCGTCGGCGAGAACCAACCGCCCCTCCGCGTCGGTGTTGTTGATCTCGACGGTCTTCCCGCTGTGCATCGTCAGGATGTCGTCGGGGCGGTAGGCGTCCGGGCCGATCGCGTTCTCGACCAGGCCGCACACCGCGAACACCGCGTCTTCACCCCGGGCGCGCGCGATCGCGAGCGTCGCGCCGACGACCGCCGCGGCGCCGCCCATGTCGCACTTCATCCCGGTCATCGACGGCCCCGGCTTGATCGAGAGCCCGCCGGTGTCGTAGACGACTCCCTTTCCGACGAGCGCGACGCGACGGCGAGGCCGGCGCGGCTGGTAGGAGAGGAACAGGACCTTCGGCGGATGGATCGCCGCGCGGCCGACCGCATGGAGGCCCCCGAGTCCGCGCTCCCGAACCTCGTCGCCGCTCCAGACTTCGACGGAGAGGTTCGGAATGCCGCGCGCGAGCGCCTTCACGCGCTGGACGAAGTCCGGCGTGTTGAGTTCGCTAGGCGGCATGTCCACCCACTCCGCGGCGAGCCGGGCGTGGTCCACGACCTCCCGCTCGAGCCGTCCGAGCGGCACGACGACCCCGTCCGGATCGGTGCCGACGTAGCGCACCGTCTGCGCCGTCGCGGGCCGCTTCGCCGCGCCCGGCGCGGGCTTGGGCAGTGACGTACGGCGGTAGCGGGGGAGCGCGCGTCCGAGCGCGCGCGCGACCGCGAGGCCGTGCGACGGCTCGTCGAGACACGCGACCACGGCCGAGATGCCCTGCCGCGGGAAGTCCGCCGCCAGGAAGCCCGCGTGGCACTCCTCGGGACGAGCGGGGGCGTTGTGGCGCGAGCGCTCGTCCGGAAGGATCGTCAACACGAAGCGGTGCGCGCCTCCGTCCGGGTTCTCGGCCTGGACGGTCTTCGGTGCGCCGGCGGCCTCCTCCTCGGCGGCCGCACGGGCGAGCAGGCGAATCGCCTCGGGCGGCGCGACGTTCGCGAGCCATCCGTTGCGCAGGTGTCGCTGCGCGGCGATGAAGTGGACGACGTCCGCGCCCTTGCGCGCCGCGTCCACGGACGCGGCGTACATCAACGTGCTCATCGTGCCTCCCGGCAATGTCCCGCTCGCTCGCTCGACCGACATCGCGGCCGGAGAGGGTACCGCCCCCGCTCCGCGACGCCGACCGTGCGCATGGCCCAACCACCGCCGAGAGCGCGTACTCTCCCCGGCAACCGCCGCGTCGCCGGAGCGCCCCGTTGAGTCCGTTCGAGCCCACGTTCGAGGATCTGACGCGCGCGATGGCCCTCGCCGCGTTCGACGCGGCTGCGGCGCAACGATCGCTCGCGCCGCTCGAACGTGGTCCGCCGCCGCCCGGCTCGGAGGCGCGCCCGCCGCGGCGCGCAGCGGCGCTCTGCTACGTGTTTGCCGGCGGCGACGGGCGGCTCGCGTTTCCGCTCACGCGACGGCACGCCGCGCTGCGCGAGCAGCCCGGCCAGGTCGCGCTGCCCGGCGGACGGCTCGACGACGGGGAGACGTCCGAGGACGCCGCGTGGCGCGAGGCCCGCGAGGAAGTCGGACTGCTTCGGGCGCCGGGGGCCGTGTCGCTCGGCTCGCTGGCCGAGGTCTACATCCCGGTCACGCACACGCGCCTGGTCGTGCACGTCGCGGTCGGGCCCACGCCGATCGCTCTCGAACCGGCGCCGGATGAGGTCGAGGAGATCGCATCCGTCGCCCTCGCCGAACTCGTCGACCCGCGGCGCCGCGAGACGCGCCGCATCGTCATGCGGGGCGTCGAGAGGGACGTGCCGCACCTCCTGCTCGGCCCGTTCGCCGTGTGGGGCGCAACCGCCATGGCCCTCGCCGAACTCGGTGCGCGCCTTCGCGCCGCACGCGACGCGACGCCCTGACCCGGACGCTCGGTCAGGGACCGAATCGGCCGGGCTCCGGATGGGGCACGGCGACGCCGTCTTCGAGCAGGCGACGAACGAGCGTCGCGGTGTGCGCGTTCACGTAGGTGGGGTGGATCTCGTCCTTCGGCGGGCGGCTGCGGTACGAGAGGTACTCGTCCCAGGCGGCGTCGCCGGACCAGCCCTGGAACAACATCCGGTACCAGGCGACCACCGCTCCGGTTCGTTCGCTTCCACCGGAGCAGTGGACCAGCACCCGTTCGCCCTCGTTCTGCGCTCGCACGAGACGCTTCATCGCGGCGACGTACGACTCGACGTTGCCGGTCGCATCGCCCTGCAGATCCTCGAAGGCGAGCCGCTCGATGCCGAGTCGATCGAGGATCTTGCGCTCGCCCATGTCGTCGGCGTCGTCCGGGTCGTCCTTCGAGAGATCGATCACGACGTCGATCTCGTTGTCGAGGAGGACATCCGGCAGGAGGCGCCGATGGATCTGGCCCGAGCGCCACAGGAACCCCTCCTCGACGACGCCGAGTCGCTTCGGACGGAACAAGCGATGGCCGCCGTCGAGGAGCCAGATCGTCGCTCCCGCGATCAGCAGCCCCGAGAGGATGATCGCGCGATGGGGTATGCGTCGCACTCGGGCCGGAGAACCGTCGTTGCTCAACGCCCCTCCAGGCGCTCGATGTGTTCGAGCAACTCCTCGATGCGTGCTTCGAGGCGGGCGAGGCGTTCGTCGAGCGCGTCGTCCGGCGCGGTTCGCGGCTCGGCGCGGGGCGCCGGGGCCGACGCCGCCGACGCCGCCGAGGCCGCCGCCGGGGTGTCGTCGTCGGCGCCGCCGCCGAGCCGCCACGCGGCGACCGCCTCGTCGGGCGTGCGGCCGTCGAGGAGGTGCGTCCATCGCGCCTGCGCCTCGCGGTGCCGACGCGGGAGACGCGCCACGTAGGGCACCGCGCGCGACGCGAGGGCCTGCAGGCGCGCCTCCACGGCGGCCACCTCGCCGACCGCGGCCATGCGCGACGCACGGGTCTTCAGCGCGCCGGGAGCCTGCGGGCCACGCAACAACAGTTCGGCGAGCAGCGCCAGATCGGCGGCCTCGACGCCGAGCTGCGACGTCAACTCGTGCGCGTAGCGCAACGTGCGACCGCCGTCTCGCTCTCGCCGGGTCACCCATCCGCCGTCCATCAGCGCCCGCAGCGCGCCCTCGACATCGAAGTCCTCGGCGGTCGTGATGGGGTCGCGGTTGTTCTTCTGATTGCAGCCGGTGACGAGCGCGTTGAGCGTCAGCGGGTACGTCTCCGGCACCGTCAGCTGCTTCTCGATCAGCGTGCCGAGCACGCGCTGCTGGAGCGAATCGAAGTGCAGGCTCATGCGGGCTCCGGCGGGGGGGCGGCGAGGCGATCGATTTCGTCTTGGAGCAGCGCCGCGAGGACGTAGCCCTCCGCGGTGCGCTTCGGCCCGGGAGCGCCGACGCTCGAACGATACTGGGCTTTCACGCGACGGTTGCGGAACGACGAATACAGCGCCTTCGGGTCATCGACGAGCGGACGCAGGCCCGTTGTGGACAGGCCGAGGTAGCGGGCGACCTCGTCGGGTCCAACCACCGGCTTCTGCTCCTCCTGCATCCGGGTGCGGACGCGGGCGAGGCTCTCGTACGGAAGATCGAAGAGGAACTCCTCGAACGCCTGGAGCCGTTCGCTGTCTTCGCCTCGCGTCAGCGAATCGACGAAGCGCGGGTCGCAATCCGCGAACAACAGCGTGAAGATCTCGGAGGTTCCCATCATCGTGCCGAACGCACGCGACGCGCGACATCGCGCGGCCCAGGCGGACCGAAGGATCGGACAGAATCGGTAGGTCGCGAAACCAACGCGCCCCTCCCAGAGATCGATCAGCGCGTCGATCGCCGAGCGTCGAAGTTCCGGGGCGACCGCGCGCGACGTCACGAACGAGCCGTACAACTCCTCGGCGAGCCGCGTGTACACGGCCTCCTCGATGGCTTCGGAAATGGCGCGCTCGAGCCCCTCGTCGCGCATGCCGTCCACGGCCTGCACCGCGTAGCGCATCGCCGTCCAGAAGTTGACCTTCGCGATGCCGAAGGTCCGCGAGAGGACCGCCTTCGTCGGCAGGGCCCACTCGAGGGCGTGTCCGCCGGCGTCGAGGAACTTCTGCATCAACGTCTCACCGCTGCGCTCCCTTCGCCCGAGCGTGCCGCGCGCGCGCAGCGAGGGGTAGCTGCGCAGGGCCATCACGATGGCGGCGAGGCCCTGGAAGCCCTGGTCCATGGCCCTCTCGATGTCGGCGCGAGGCTCGGCGGGCAGCGTCGATGCGTACGTCGTCAACCACTGCGCGATCGGGATCTCGCGGCCGGTGAAGAGGTCCTCGAGGCGGAACGGCGCGTCGAGCCGCGTGACGATCGGCGAGACCGGTTCCGCCGTGGGGTCGGACGCGGGCGCGGGTGGGGAAATGCGGTCGGGCATCGGGGCGTCCGATCCTACGTTCGCGCCCCACCGGCGGGCGACGGGAGGCGGATGCGCGTCCGGTGACCGTGGGGTGACTCGAATCAGGCCGCGGGACTCGGTGCAACGTTTCCCGAGCCGCGCCGACCGGCAGGGCCCTTCCCTCGGCGGGCGGGTCGTGGCAGGATGGGCCCCGTTCGGAGGGAGCCGCGCCGCGTCGGCGGAGCGGTCTGCAAGAGCCATTCGCGGGCGGTCCGGCCCGCGCGACCCGGAGGGTTTCCGATGCACGTCCGCGCCGTCCTCGGTCTCGTCGCCGTTCCGTTCGTCGCGAGCCTTCTCGGCTGCTCGGCCTCGCCGAAGTCGGACCCGTTCCCCGGAACGTTCCAGGAGCGCCCGGTGCTTGGCGCGCTGCCCCCCGATCTGCCGGAGAACCCCGAGCCCTGCGTCTCCTACTGCTCGGAGGTCGTGCCGGCGACCTACCGGATGGTGCCGAAGCTCTGCGAGGTCGCGCCGGGCCGCACGGTCGAGATCCAGGAGACCGTCCTCGAGATGCGCGCACGCGAAGTCTGCGTGAAGCCGCGCACCGAACGGCAGATCGAGGCGTGCGGCACGCGCTGCCAGCAGGAACTCGTCCAGGTGAAGCCCGGCGGTTTCCGCTGGGTCCACGACAAGGACTGCGGCTGCTGGCAGTACTGCGAGGCCCCGCCCGAGTACACGTGGTGCGACAAGACGGTCGAGGAGAGCGGCATCCGCTACTGCGTCGAGCAGCCACCCGAGTTCAAGACCGTGGTCGAGACGGTGCCGGTGACCCGTCCTCGGTACGAGTACGTCCCGCCGCGCTACGAGGTGCAGTACGTGCGCGAGCTCTACAAGCCCGCCGAGAGGGTCTGGGTGCCGCGCTGCGAGAGCGGCTGCATGGTCGATCCGCGCAAGGCGTCGCCGGTCTTCTCCGGCGGTGCGCTCGACTGCGGCTGCCCCTCGACGAACTGACGAGGCTGGGCAGGAATCGCCGGCCCAGCCTCTCAGGTGCCTTTGGGCGCGGCCTGCCAAGGCAGGCCGACGCTCGAGCCTGAGATTTCTTCTCAGGTTCTGATGCGTCGAGCGCACGAGCGGCGCTCCGACGGGTCCGGGTTCCGCGCAGCGACTTGAGAACCCTTCGCAACTCGGCGACGACCTCATCGCGTGGTTGTCGAGTCGCGTGACCTCGGTATGCTCGCGCGCGGCCGCATCCACCCGGAGTCGTCATGACCCACGTCGTCACCGCCCGCTGCATCGACTGCCGCTACACCTACTGCGTCGTCGAGTGCCCGGTCTCGTGCTTCTACGAGGTCCTGAACCCGCACATGCTCGTCATCGATCCGGGCACCTGCATCGACTGCGAGGCGTGCGTCCCGCAGTGTCCGGTGAACGCGATCTATCCCGATCACGAACTGCCGACCGAGTACGCCGAGTGGGAGGCGAAGAACGCCGAGCTGTTCTCGACCGGCACGAACCTGAGTGAAGGGTCCGATCCGCTCGACTCCGCCCGACTCCTCGACGAGATCCAGGCCGAGGAGAAGGCGAAGGGCTGGGACATTCCGGAGCCTTCGAAAGCCTCCGACTGAGCCTGGTCCCATAGGCCGCCTGCGGCGCCCGGCGATCCCCTCGCCACGGGCCGACGCCGCCCCCGGAATCGGCCCCTCTCTCTCTCTCGCTACCGCGCAGCCGTGTCGGCCGCCGCCGGCGGCGCGAGCACGGCGAGCGCCTCCGAGGCCGCCTTGCGGACGCCCCCGTTCCAGTCGTCCTTCGCGACGCGCCGCAACGCGGGGATCGCCGCGTCGATGCGCCACGTCCCGCAGGCCTCGGCGGCCCACTGCCGCATGCGGTGGAAGGGATCCTCGACGAGCGCGGCGACCGCCGTGCGAACGGAGGCGTCGTCCGGCGCGAGCCGGAGCACGCACGACAGCGCGGCTTCCCGCATCGCATGGTGGGCGCCGCGACCCCAGCAGTAGTCGAGGAAGGGCAGCACGAGAGGAACCGCATGACGGTCGCCGAGGGCCTCCAGGCCGCGGATCGCCCCCGTTCGAACCACGTCCACGTGCGACTCGACGCCCAGCATCGACTCGAGCAGATCGCGCGCGCCGGGTGCCTTGACACGACCGAGTGCGTGCGCCGCCGCACCGCGCACGTAGGGGTGCTCGTGCTCGTCGGCGGTGCGCGCGCGCAGGACGGCCGCGGCGACATCGCGCGGGAACGCACCGAGCGCTTCGGCGACCGCCTCCCGCACGCGCGAATCCGGATCGCCGGCTGCCGCCGCGAGCACTGTGCCGGCGAGCGGTCCCTGCAAACGCCCGAGCACGCGCGCGACGCTCTCGCGCACCGCGGCCGACGGGTCGTCAGCGAGCGCCTTGGTCAGCGGGGCGACCGCGACGTCGCCGTACGGTTCGAGCGCATCGATCGCGTCGAGCCGCGCCGTCACGTCGGGATCCTCGAGCAACATCCGCGTCCATGCCTCCGCCGGCTGATCGACCGCCGCCAGCATCAGCAGATCGCCGCCGACGCCGAAACGCAGATACCCGCCGCCGCTCGCCGGCAGCGGAAACGTGTGCCGCGCCGCGTACAGGCGCAGCGGCACGACATCGCCGCTCGGCCCGAAGCGCACCGGCACGGTGACCCGGAACAACCCCTGTCCCCCCTCGGCCGGCTGCTCCTGCTCGACGACGAGAAGCCTTCGCTCCTCGTCCAGCGTGACGCGGAAGCGCGGATAGCCGACGCCGTATACCCACTGGTCGAAGAACCAGCGCAGATCGCGACCGGCGGCCTCCTCGAGCGCGATCCGGAGATCGTCGCTGACGACGGTGTCGTCCCGGTGGCGGTCCACGTACGCCCGGATCCCGGTCCGGAACGCGTCGTCGCCGATCTCGCGTCGCAGCGTGTGAAGGATCCCCGCGCCGCGGGTGTACGCCTTGCCGCCCGCGAGCTCGACCGGGCGGTCGCCGCGCGGATCCCGCGAAAGTCCGAGCGACTCCGGCTTCGGCGTCCCCTCCATGTAGCGACGGTTCTGGCGTCGCCGCTGCAACTGCAACTCCTCCGTGCCGTCGTGGTGCTCGAAGAACACGTCGGTCAGGTAGGTGGCAAACCCCTCGTTCAGCCAGAGGTGGTCCCACGTTCGGCAGGTGATCAGGTCGCCGAACCACATGTGTGCCAACTCGTGCGCGACGAGCCCGTCGGAACGGTAGTTCGGACGCACCCGCGCGGGATGCAGCGCACGCATGTTCAGCGTCGTCGCGGTGACGTTCTCCATGCCGCCGTAGACGAAGTCCCAGACGTAGGTCTGCGCGTAGCGGGGCCACGGGTACGGCTCGTCGAGCCACGAGGTGAACACGTTCATCATCTCGGTGGTGCGCTCGAGCGAGGCGATCAGTTCCTCGCGACGGCCGGGCGGGCCGTTGAACTCCAGCGTCACCTCGTTCCACGTCGTCGTGACGGTCTCGAAGCGCCCGACGATCAGCGAGATCAGATACGTCGGCGCGCGATCCGAGAAGGTCCAGCGATCGGTCCGCGTGCCGTCGTCGTGCTGGATCGCCTCGCCGCGCACGCCGTTTCCGACGGTCGCGAGGTCGCTCGGAACGCGCGCGTCGAGCGTCCATGACGCGCGATCGTCCGGGAGGTCGTAGCAGGGGATCCAGCGCCGGTTCTCGTTGCCCTGGCCCTGGCTGTAGAGCAACAGGGGACGATTCGGAT
>CAZPGF010000068.1:0-14554 GCA_964586025.1 uncultured Planctomycetales bacterium | reverse complement strand
CCCTGCATGTCAAACCCTGGTAAGGTTCTTCGCGTTGCTTCGAATTAAGCCACATCCTCCACCGCTTGTGTGAGCCCCCGTCAATTCCTTTGAGTTTCAGCCTTGCGACCATACTCCCCAGGCGGAGCACTTAATGAATTTTCTGCAGCAGCCATCGGACGGCTCCGACGGCTACCTAGTGCTCATCGTTTACGGCGTGGACTACCAGGGTATCTAATCCTGTTTGCTACCCACGCTTTCGCGCCTCAGCGTCAGGGTCAAGCCAGGGTGTCGCTTTCGCCACCGGCGTTCCTCCAGATATCTACGCATTTCACCGCTCCACCTGGAGTTCCACACCCCCCTCTTGACCTCTAGCCCCGCAGTTCAGCATGCAGTTCCGGAGTTGAGCTCCGGGATTTCACACGCCGCTTACGGGGCCGCCTACACGCCCTTTATGCCCAGTGAATCCGAACAACGCTCGCCACCTTCGTATTACCGCAGCTGCTGGCACGAAGTTAGCTGTGGCTTCCTTTGGGTCCTTTGTCAACGAACGCGGCTATTTGCCCGCTCGATTCTTAAACCCTGACAGGAGTTTACAACCCGAAGGCCTTCTTCCTCCACGCGGCGTCGCTCCGTCAGGCTTTCGCCCATTGCGGAAGATTCTCGACTGCAGCCTCCCGTAGGAGTCTGGCCAGTGTCTCAGTGCCAGTGTGGCCGGACGACCTCTCAGCCCGGCTACCCGTCTTCGCCTTGGTGAGCCGTTACCTCACCAACTAGCTGGTAGGACCCGAGCGTCTCTCATGGCGGAAGGTCTTGCGATCCCCTCCGTTTACTCGCGGTGCCCGCAGGCTCCACGAGACCATCCGGTATTACTCTCAGTTTCCCGAGGCTATCCCGGTCCTTGAGGCAACTTGCTCGAGCGTTACTCACCCTTTCGCCGCGCTCCGCCCCTTGCGGGACTTCGCGCTCGACTTGCATGCCTAAGCCACGCCGCCAGCGTTCGTTCTGAGCCAGGATCAAACCCTTCATGGTTTGAAACTGTGCTTCGCGCAGGGCCCGGTCGAACCGGTCCCGTGCGCGGGTCTTTTGTTCAAGGCTTCTCACGAATTGGGGCCCACCGCCTCCCGCGAGGGAGACGGCAGACTAGTGTGCAAGACGCGAGAAGGCCTCGCCTTCCCACGTCCAAGGGCCATCTCGAAAGTTTCAAGGACCGTGCCGCCGGGCGTCCGGCGGGCGCGGGAGCCGAGCGCGCGAGCGCTGCGGTTCCCGACGGCGAGCGGAGGAAGGTACCGACCCCCGAGCGCTCGTCAACGGAAATCCGCAGCGCGTTCGAGGATTTTTTCGGCTGGCCGCCGAAGCCATCCACGTCGCCCGTTTGGACCCGTCGGAGCGCCTCGTGAGAGGCTTTTCCTACGCGGTCGAGCAAGGTAGCAGAGCACGCGGATGGCGACCAGCGGATCCCGAGAGTTTGTCCGAGAGGCGTTGCGGAGCCTTCCCGAGGCCTTTCCGCCGGCCTACGGGGCCCGCGCCGCCATCGATCGGGCCTCCGCGGCCTCTCTCGACCGCCTCGCCGGCGAGGTGCTCGGCGTCCCGCCCCTCGTGCTGATGGAGCTGGCCGCACGGGGCGTCGCCGAGGTCGCCGCCCGGATTGCGCCGGCGGGCGCTCCGGTCCTCGTGGTCGCGGGACGCGGCAACAACGGCGGCGACGGCCTGGCGGCGGCGCGCTTCCTCACCGCATGGGGTTTCCGCCCGCGTGTCGTCCTCGTCCACGGCGAGCCCGTGACCGCCGACGCCCGCTACGAGGCGCGAGCCGCACGCGAGGCGGGTGTTCCGATCGACGACGCACGGGCCCGTCCCGAGGCACTCCCCACCGCGCTCGCCGCCGGCCCCGTCGTCGTGCTCGACGCGATCTACGGCATCGGCCTCACGCGCCCCCTCGATCCGGCGGATTGCGAGACGATCGCGCGCATCGACTCCGCAGAGATCCCGATCCTCGCCATCGACCTGCCCAGCGGGCTCGATGCGGACCTCGGCGTGCCGCTTCCTCTCGCCCTGCATGCGGAGGTCACGGCGACGATGGTTGCTCCGAAGGCGGGCTTTGCGATCGCGAAGCCATTCGTCGGCCGCGTCGTGTGCATCGACATCGGCCTGCCTCCGACGTTGCTTCCGCCGCGCACGAGCGACTCACGATGGCCGCGCGAAGCGCTGGGGCCGGAGCACGTTCGCGGTAGCGGGAGTCTTGGACCGTGATGCGCCGGCGGCGAGCCCCGCGAAGCGCAGGCTCATGCAGCCCTCCGTCGTCGTTGAACGAGCCGGAACCGAACAAGAGCCCATTGGAATCGGCTCGAACGGAACGAAGCCCGTCAGCGACGACCGTTCAGGTCCCTTCCGTCGATCACAACGCCGGGAACGATCTGATCCGCCCGTGGCATGCCTCTCCTTCGCGTTCACCGCCGGTCCGGGTTCGCAGGCGGGGGCGGAGAGGAGGTCGCCGTGGAGGGCAACGTCGAGGGCGGCGTGGAGTGGATCACTCGGACTCGACACGGCGGCCTGAGCGCCCCCGATCTGGGACGACGTTCGCTCGAACGTTCAAGGACCCCCGAGCGATGCCGTCAGCGATAGCGAATCGTGACGGTGGTGCCCGGCACGCCGTTGCCCTCGCGTCGGACCCAACCGAACACCTCCTGGGCCTGTTCGTTCGCGAGGCGCACGCAGCCGTTGCTGCAGTGGGTGCCGACCGTGTCGGGCCGCACCGTGCCGTGGATCCCGTAGCCGGCGCTGCGCGGCCACTCGGGCGACTCGATGGCCATCCACACCGCTCCGAGTTCGTTGCGCGGATCACCGGCGGGAATCTCGACGAGACGCCCGTTCTGGCGGGTCGTCCAGCGCGGGTTCTCCTGCTTGTCCACGACGACGAACGATCCGGTCGGCGTCGGCGTCTCCTCGCGACCGACGCCCACACGGAACTCCTTCACGAACCAGTCGCCGATCCAGATCGACAGCCGATGCACGTCCTGGACCACCTGGATGCGGACCGCCTCGAGAGGCAGCAGGAGATCCTGCCCGCCGCGCAACCGACGCGGATCGAGATTGCCGCCCTGGTTCCACCAGAGGATCGCGTTCACGCCGGCGGGGACCTGCTGGCGGTGGACGATCTGCACCGGCGCGAGTCCCGGCTCGACGCGATAGACGCGCGTGACGCCATCGACGCCTCGCGGCCACGTCATCACCTCGCGATTGGCGTCCGTCAGCACGGAGAGGAGCCGCGTCCTCTCCTCGGTGTCGGCCCCACCCGGTTGGAACATCTCGGGGAGGTAGACGCCCCGCGAGAGCAACCGTCGTGCGCGATCGAGTTCGACGATGCGTCGTTCGTGGCTCTCTCTCCGGCTGGGCACGGCGCCGTACACCTCGACGCCCTTCCTGTAGGCCGCACGACGTGCCGCGAGCGTATCGCCGTACTCGCCCAGCAGTCGGCTCCACACGGCGTCGTCGTCCGTCGGCGTCGATGCGCCGGCGGGCAGGGCCATCGCGTTCACGAGGCGGATCGCCTCGCTCTCCCGACGCTTCTCCTCGGTCGAGAGGGAGAGGTCCTCGGCGACGGCCTCGCGGTCGTCCTCGCGGGTCGGCGCCGCCGAGGTCGTCTCGTCGCCGTCTGCGCGAACGAACGCGTAGACACCGGCTCCGATCACCCCGAGGAGCACGATCCAACTCCACCGCATGTCCGCTCCGCTCCGCCCCGCAGGGCATTGGCCCCCACAGGTGGGGGTCGATCGGCGCTCATCCTACGAGGGGTCGTGGACAGCGCAACCGACCCGGTCCGGAACGCGTCAGGGGCCGCGCGTCGAGTAGCCGGCGTCGTGCAGCGCGGCAACGACCCGCGCCCGGAGTGCCTCGGCCGCCGCACCGTCGAGCGTGCGCGCGCGGTCGAACAGCTCCATGCGGAACGCGATGCTGCGGTGGCCCGCCTCGATGCCGGGCCCCTCGTAGACGTCGAAGCACCCGACGTTGCGCACGTGGTCCGGCGCGGCCGCGACGATGCGCCGGGCCACCTCGGCGACCGCGACGCCGACCGGCACCACCACGGCCACGTCGAACGGCACGACCGGGAACTTCAGCGGCGCCTCGTAGAGGGGCGGTCCGGGCTTGGCCAGCGCGAGGGCGATGGCATCGAGCGAAACCTCGAAGCCGGCCACCCGCCCCGAGAACCCGTGCGCGGCGGACACGCGCGGCGCGAACTCCCCCACCGACCCGAGGTGCTCGCCGCGCGCGCGAAGCACCGCGCGCCGCCCGGGATGCCACCACGCGGGCGCGGGGAGCCCCGACGCCAGCGCGGGAGGCTCCGCACGTTCGATCTCGATATCGGCCAGACCGGCCCGGGCGAGCACCGCCCGAAGGTCGGCGACGACGTGCAGGACCGCGCGCCCCGCCGCCGCATCGCCCGTCTCGTCCCAGGCGACGCCGCCCACGACGGCGACCTCGAGCGGAAGGGATCTCTCGCGCGGCGCGAAGACGCGGGCGGACTCGAACACGGCGGCCGAGGTCTCGACGCCGCGCTGCCGCGCCGCCGTCGCCAGCAGGCGCGCGAGGGTCGTCGGTGCCATGCCCTGCGGCCGGTCGTCGGGGAGACCGGCGAGCCGCAGCGACGTCGACACGTCGAGCCCGAGCGGGGCCCCCTCCGCGACACCGTGGAACGAGTAGTTCTGCACCTCGATCCAGCCGCGCTCCAACGCGAACAGCGGCAGGATCCGACGCTCGAGTCGGCGCCGTGGCGGGGGATCTCGCAGCGTGACCGAGCCGAGGGGCGCGAGGGGGGCGACCGCGTCGTAGCCGCCGAGGCGCCCGATCTCCTCGACCAGGTCCTCGGGCAGGCGCACGTCGCCGCCGGCACGCCACGACGGCACCGCCACGTCGAACGTGGTGCCGCGCTCCTCGACCCGGAAGCCGAGCGAATGCAACCGCGAGCGAACGATCGCGTCGGCGAGCCGGACGCCGAGCCGTCGGCGCACGAGCGAGAGGGGCAGGGAGATCGTGCGCGTCCGCGGCGGCGCCGTGCGAACGTCGGCGACCGGGCGGGCGACACGCGCGTCCGGACAACGCGTTCGTGCGAGCGCGAGGAACCGTGCCGCGGCGTCGAGCACGCCCTCGGGATCGAGCCCCTTCTCGAATCGCATGCTCGCCTCGGTGCGACGGGCGAGGCGGTTCGCCGTCGCGCGAATCGTCCTCGGCGCGAACCACGCCGACTCCAGGAGCACGGCACGCGTGTCGGATCGCACCCCGGAGTCGCGCCCACCGGTCACACCGGCGACCGCGACGACGCCGGAGGCGTCCGCGATGACGAGGTCGTCGGCGGTCAGCGCGATCGCGGCGCCGTCGAGCGCGACGAACGGCTCGCCCGGCCGGGCGCGGCGAACGACGATCCGACCTCCGCGGAGCGCCGCCAGGTCGAAGGCGTGGAGCGGCTGTCCCGTCTCGAAGAGGACCAGGTTCGTCAGATCGACGATGGCATCGACCGAGCGCTGTCCCACGGCCTCGAGCCGTCGCCGCCACGCGAGCGGCGACGGACCGGCGTCGAGCCCCTCGACCACGAGTCCGGCGTAACGGACGCAGTCCTCGACTGCCTCGATCGCGACCGGAAACGGCTCCCCGGTCGCATCGAGCGGCGCACGAGCCGCCTCGAGGAGCGGGCGCTCGAACAACGCCGCGAGCTCGCGCGCGAAGCCGCGATGGCCCCACAGATCGGGACGATGCGTGATCGCGATGTTCGAGAGCGACAGGATCGTGTCGTCCGTCGGAACGACCTCCCGAAGCGGCCGGCCGATCGGCGTGTCCGCGGGCAGCACGAGGATCCCGGCGTGATCGTCGCCGAGCCCGAGTTCGTCCTCGGCGCAGACCATCCCGCGACTCTCGACGCCGCGAATGGATCGGGCGACGAGCGTGATCGGTCCCTTGGCCTCGCCCCGGCCGCCCGGCAACGTGGTGCCGATCGGCGCGTACGCGACGACCTGCCCGGCCGCGACGTTCGGCGCCCCGCAGACCACCTCCGGGCGCGAGCCGTCTCCCGGATCGAGCGTGACGAGGCGCAGACGGTCCGCGCCCGGATGCGGTAGAACGGCGACCACGCGGGCCGTGACGACCCCGTCCAGGCCTGAACCGAACGCGCGAACCTCCTCGATCTCGGCGGTGTGGAACGTGAGGCGACTCGCCGCCTCCGACGGTGCGATGCCGTCGAGGTCGACCAGCTCGTTGAGCCAACGCCAGGAGAGGTTCACGCCTCGACTCCGGCGCCGAATTGGCGAAGGAACCGCGGATCGCCGCCCATCAGGTGACGGATGTCCTCGATCCCGCGACGCAACATCACGAGTCGGTCGATCCCCATGCCGAACGCGAAACCCGACCAGACCGCCGGGTCCACGCCCTGCCCGCGCAGCACGTCCGGGTGGACGAGACCGCAGCCGAGCAACTCGAGCCAGCGCCCCCTCCACGTGACGTCCATCTCGAACCCGGGCTCGACGAACGGGAAGTACGCCGGGCGCAGGCGGACGTCCACGGACGTCTCGAGCAGCGCCGAGATCAACTCGCGGAGCACGTGGATCATGTGCCCTACGTGGATCTCGCGATCGATCAGGAGCCCCTCGATCTGGTGGAAGGTGTACTCGTGGGTGGCATCGACCTCTTCGTTGCGGAACACCCGGCCCGGCGAGACCACGCGGATCGGCGGCGAACGATCGCGCATCGTGCGGATCTGCACCGGACTGGTGTGGGTGCGAAGCAGGTGACCGTCGGTCAGCCAGAAGGTGTCCTGCATGTCGCGGGCGGGATGACCCGGCGGGATGTTCAGGGCGGTGAAGTTGTGCTCGTCGTCCTCGACCCAGGGGCCGTCGAGGATCTCGAAGCCCATCGCCAGGCAGACGTCCTCGGCACGCCGCAGGAGTTGGCGCACCGGGTGAAGGGTTCCGCCGATGCGCGACCACGGCGCCGCGCCCGGGGCGGGTTGGGTCAGGTCAAGGGCGTCGGCCGAAGCGAGGTTCGCCTCGAAGGCGGCGTCGAGCGTCGCGCGCCGTGCGGCGAGCGCCGCCTCGACGCGACGCCGGGCGTCGTTCGCGGCCTGCCCGACGTGCGCGCGCTCGGTCGGAGCGAGGCGTCCCAGCGAGCGCAGGACGTCGGCGAGCCGGCCGCGTTTGCCGAGCGCGGCGGCTTCCGCCGAGGCGAGCGCCGTCAGGTCCGCCGCGATCTCGATCGCGGCGAGTGCCTCCCGCTCGATCGTGCGGATCTCGTCGAGCATGGACGGCCTTCAGGCCGGCAGATGCTCGCGAGCGACCTCGACGACTCGATCGAACGCGGGGGCGTCGTGGATCGCGATCTCCGAGAGCGACTTGCGATTCAGCTCGATCCCGGCCTTGCCGAGGCCCGACATCAGCCGGCTGTAGGCAAGTCCGCGAGCGCGCGAGGCGGCATTGATGCGCAGGATCCAGAGGCGACGGAAGTCGCGCTTGCGAAGACGACGGTGCGCGAACGCGTAGACCCACCCGCGGTGGACCGTCTCCTTCATGACCTTGTACTGCTTGCTGCGGGCGCCGAAGTAGCCCTTCGCGAACTTGGCCAGACGGCGCTTGCGAGCGAGACGCTTCGGAGTGCAGGTGACACGAGACATGGCTGGATCCTCGACGCGTCTATCGGCTGATGCTGCGGCGGATGGTCTGGGCCTGCTTGCCCTCGACGAAACTCGCCGCGCGATGGCCGCGCTTGCGCTTGCTGTCCTTCTTGCTCAGGATGTGGCTGTGACCGGCCGAGCCGAGCTTGCGCACCTTGCCCGTCTTGGTCACCTTGAACCGCTTGGCGATCGACTTGCGGGTCTTGAGCTTCGGCATGGCCAGGCTTCCGGCAAGGGGGAGAGGGACACGGGACTCGACCGCGAGGGCCGGGCCCGCCACGTCCCTTCCGGGGGGAGGCGCCCCCCTCGGAGGGTTCCCCCTCGAGGGAGTGGAAAGGGCCGAAGGTAGCCCGGGGCGAGGCGGCACCAAGGAAAGGCGCCAGCCCCGGCCGGCCGGACGCGATCCGCCCGGCCGACCCTCGGCCACGCGCCCCATCCGGCGCGCACCGGCGAACGCGCGGGGATCAGCGCTTGCCGATCAACATCGTCATGCGCTTGTTCTCGAGGCGCGGGGGGGCCTCGACCTTGCCGATGTCCTCCAGGCGCTTGGCGACCTCTTCGCAATGGCGGGCGCCGAGTTCCTGGTGGGCCAGTTCGCGCCCCCGGAACAGGATCATCAGTTGCACCTTGTCGCCCCGCTCCAGGAACTCCCGCGCCTTCTTGACGCGGATCTCGAGCATGTGGGGATCGGTCTTGGGACGCAGGCGAACGGTGCGGATCTGCGAGCGGTGCTGCTTGGCCTTCGACTCGCGGGCCTTCTTGCTCTGCTCGTACTTGAACCGCCCGAAGTCCATGATGCGACAGACGGGCGGACGGCTCGTCGCGTTGACCTCCACGAGATCCAGACCCGCCTCCTGCGCCATGCGCAGGGCGTCGTCGCGGGCCACGACGCCGTGGTTGACGTTGTCGGCGTCGATCAGGCGGACCTGTCGGATCGTGATGCGTTCGTTGATGCGCGGTCCGACCTCGCGGGGCATGGACCGATCGAAGCGAGTGCTGGGACGGATGGGAAAGTCTCCTCGGCGGGGGGAAGCCTCCCGGTCGAACGGACCGGAGGGAGCCCCGATCTTGCCACAAGGCGCCGCGGGCGAGGCGGAAGTCCGCCGCCGGGGCCCCGGCGGGGCCCCGGACGGCGCGAGCTCATGCGCGGCGCTCGGCGATCTCGGCGCGCAGCCGAGCGACGACATCGTCCACGGACGAGGCGCCGAGGTCCTCGCCCGAGCGCAGGCGCACGGCGACGCGATCCGACTCGACCTCACGGCCGCCGACCACCAGCAGGTACGGGATCCGCTCCATCGTGGCGTCGCGAATCTTCGATCCGATCTTGTCGCCCCGGACATCGGCCTCGGCCCGGATGCCGGCCGCGCGCAGCCGGTCGCGCACGGCGACCGCGTAGTCGGCCTGGGCCTCGGTGATCGAGAGGACGCTCGCCTGGACCGGGGCGAGCCAGGTCGGGAAGCGGCCGGCGTGATGTTCGATCAACACGCCGATCAACCGCTCGAACGATCCGAGGATCGCGCGGTGGATCATCACCGGTCGGTGGTGCCGACCGTCCCGACCGACGTAGGAGAGATCGAACCGCTCCGGCATCGAGAAGTCCACCTGGATCGTCCCGCACTGCCAGGTGCGACCGATCGCGTCGGTGACGTGGAACTCGATCTTCGGGCCGTAGAACGCGCCCTCGCCGGGGTTGATGGTGAACGGCATCTGCTTCGCCGCGAGCGCATCGGCAAGCGCGGCTTCGGCTCGTTCCCACGACTCCGGATCGCCGAGCGCCTTCTCCGGCTTCGTCGCGAGCTTGACCGACACGTCCTCAGCGCGGAACCCGATCGCCGGATAGACGACCTGCAACATGTCGATCATGTCGGTGATCTCGGCCAGGAGATCCTCGGGGGCGCAGTAGACGTGCGCGTCGTCCTGCGCCATCAGGCGCACCCGCAGGAGGCCGTGCAGGGTGCCCGACAGTTCGTGGCGGTGCAGCGGACTGAACTCGGCCATGCGCAGCGGAAGTTCGCGATAGGACCGCGGCCGACTGCCGTAGACGAGGCAGGTACCCGGGCAGTTCATCGGCTTGATCGCGAACGGCCGCTCGTCCACCTCGAGGAAGTACATGTTGTCCTTGAAGTGGTCGTAGTGGCCGCTGCGCTTCCACAGCTCGTCCGACAGGACGATCGGCGTGCGCACTTCGCCGTAGCCGCGACGATCGAGTTGCTCCCGGACGAGACGGGTGAGTTCGTTGTAGACGACCATGCCGCGGGGATGGAAGAACGGGAAACCCGGTCCCTCCGCCTGGAGCGAGAACAGGTCCATCTCGCGCCCGATCCGCCGGTGATCGCGCTTCTTCGCCTCCTCGATCCGATGCAGGTGCTGTTCGAGGTCCTCGGCGCTGAAGAACGCGGTTCCTCGGATGCGCTGCATCGGGACGCCGGACGCATCGCCGCGCCAATAGGCGCCGCTGACCGAGAGCAGGCGGACGAACCGCAGCCAACCCGTATCCGGGACGTGCGGCCCCTCGCACATGTCGGTGAACGGACCCGAGTCGTAGAAGGTGATCTCGTCCTCGGGGATCTCGTCGACGTGCGGGATCTTGAGTTGGTAGCCGATCTCGAGCAGGCGTCGCTTCGCGCCGGCGCGATCGGTCGCCACGCGGGCGTACGGCCGCCTTTGCGCGGCGATCGCCTTCATCCGCTCTTCGATGCGCGGCAGATCCTCCTCGAGGATCGGTCGCGGCGTGCGGAAGTCGTAGTAGAAGCCGTCGTCGGTCGCGGGACCGAAGCCGAGATCCGTCCCGGGGAACAGTTCCAGCACCGCCATCGCCAGCAGGTGGGCCGCGCTGTGGCGCAGCACCCCGAGCGCCTCGGGATCGCGTGCGGTGAGGATGCGCAGCGCCGCGTCGGACTCGATCGGGCGTCCGATCTCGACGATCCGCCCGTCGACGACGCCCGCGACGGCGGCGCGTGCGAGCCCCTGTCCGATCCCCGCGGCGACCGCGGCCACCGTCGTGCCCCGCTCGACGTCGCGTCGCGAGCCGTCGGGAAGGACGAGGTGGATCAGGGAGGGCATGGGGGGCTCCGTCTCGCCCGACACCGTGCCGGGCGGCGAATCGGGAAGGGTACGCAGAAACCAGCCCGATGCACGCGCCGGGGGTTCAGGGCGACGGCGGCGCGTCACTCCAGCGGAGCCCGAGGTCCCGAATCTGGCTCTCGTCCACCGCCGCGGGTGCGCCGCACAAGAGGTCGGCGGCGCTGCTCGTCTTCGGGAACGCGATCACGTCCTGGATCGTCGATGCCCCGATCAGGCACATCACCAGGCGGTCGAGTCCGAGCGCGATCCCGCCGTGCGGAGGCGTGCCGTAGCGCAGCGCATCGACAAACCATCCGAAGCGCCGTTCGACGTCGTCCGGCGCGAGGCCGAGCAGGCGGAACGCCGCGGCCTGCACGTCCTGCCGGTGGATCCGGATGCTTCCGCCGCCGATCTCCACCCCGTTCATCACGAGGTCGTAGGCCCGCGAGCGAAGGGTCCGCGCGGCCGCGCGGCGCTCCTCCTCGCCGCCGTCGGCCGCGGCGAAGAACGCATCGAGTTGATCCGGCGCGGGGCTCGTGAACGGATGGTGCTGGGCCTCGATCCGGCGGCTCTCCTCGTCCCACGCGAACAACGGGAAGTCCGTCACCCAGAGCACCTCGTCGCGGTGTTCGTCGAGGAGCCCGAGGCGGCGGCCGAGCAGGCCGCGCAGATGACCGAGGACGCGGTGGACCAGCGTGTCGTCGCCGGCCGCCGTCACGAGCAAACCGCCGTCGGCAAGCCCCGCTGCCGCCGTGAGCGGCGCCATGGTGCGATCGTCGAGGAAGCGCGCGAGCGGGCCCGTCGGCTTGCCGTCGGCGAGTTTGAGCCAGGAGAGGCCCGGCGCTCCGAGCGCACGAGCCTCCTGCTCGAGTCCCTCGAGTTCCTTGCGCGAGAGCATCGCGCCGCCCGGCGCGCTGATCCCCTTCACCCGGCCCGAGGCGGCGAGCGCGGCGTCGAACGGCGCGAAGCCGAGCGCCCCCGCGACCTCCGCGAGATCCACGAGATGAAGCGGGTTCCGCAGATCGGGCTTGTCGCTCCCGAAACGCTCCATCGCGTTCGCGTAGGTCATGCGCGGCAACGGATCGGGCAGTTCGCTTCCGCGCCACGTTCGGACGAGATCGCGGATCAGCGGTTCGATGATGCCGAAGACGTCCTCCTCGGCGACGAACGACGCTTCCAGGTCGACCTGGGTGAACTCGGGCTGACGGTCCGCGCGCAGGTCCTCGTCGCGGTAGCAGCGCGCAAGCTGGTAGTAGCGATCCTGACCGGCGACCATCAGCAGTTGCTTGAACAGTTGCGGGGACTGCGGCAGCGCGTAGCAGGTACCGGGGCGGACGCGACTGGGCACGAGGTAGTCGCGCGCGCCCTCGGGCGTGCTGCGGATCAACGTCGGCGTCTCGATGTCGAGGAAGCCCAGAGACTCGAGGTGCCGGCGCACGGACCCCGCGACGAGGGCGCGTGCGCCGACGGTGCGCGTCAGCGCGGGGTTGCGCAGGTCGAGGTAGCGATGTCGCAACCGCTGTTCGGTCGAGACGTTGGCGTGCTCGTCGATCGGAATCGGCGGCGTCGCCGCTTCGGACAGCACCTCGAACTCGCGGGCGTCGAGTTCGACCGCGCCGGTCGGGCGGTCGGGATTCACGGCCTCCGGAGGACGTGCGACGACGAGGCCCGTCACGCGCAGCACCCACTCGGGACGTACGCGTTCGGCGGCGGCCAACAGCGCCGCGTCTCGGTCGCCGCGGAACGTCGCTTGGGTCACGCCGTAGCGGTCGCGCAGATCGATGAACAGGACGCCGCCCTGTGCGCGACGGGCATGGACCCAACCGCAGAGCGTCATCTCGGAACCGACGTGCGCGACGCCCGCTTCGCCGCAGGTGTGGGTCCGGTAGGTGGTGCGCATCGACCCTCCATCGAAGTCGTCGAACGATCTTCGACGGACTTCAGTCCTCGCGATCCGCCGGAGCGGACCAGTCGTCCTCGGCATCGTCGCGAGGTTCACGGAACGCGCTGAGGGCGCGCGCGAGTCGGACGAAGGCCGCCTCGGCGAGCAGCGCGTCGTACGCGGCGCCGCGCGGCATCGCGAGCAGGCGTCGCGCCAGGGCCCGCGCGACGGCATCGTCGGGGGGTGTCGCCGCCATCGCCGCGCGAACGGCGTCGAGTTTCAACGCACCACGCCACCCATCGCCGCCCTCCCGATCGGCGAGCCACCGATCCAGTCCCTGCGCGGCTTCGAGCAGCATCCGGCGATCGGCCGGCGTCGGCCCGGACGGCGGGTTCGCGCGAATCGACGGCGCGGGGCCCGCCATCGGCGACGGGGCCGCGCGAGACGGCGCCTCCTCGGCCGCGCACGCGACGACGCCGCGGGAGGGCTTCGTTGCGGCCGGATCGCTGCACGGCGCCTCGGGGGGCGACGCGACGACGGGAGCGCTCTCGGCGACGACCGGGGCGGCACTCGCGCCTGCGGTGTCGGACCCCTCGGGAGCGTCGGCGGGAGGATCGATCGGACGGGGCGGCAGGCCCACCGCTTCCTCGAACGACGGCAGTCGTTCGAGGTCGTCGGGCGCTTCCTCTCGAGCCTCCACCGCCGGCGAGGGAGAAGGCGGTTGCGGCGCCTCCAACGCTTCGTCGGCCACCGGCGACAGCACAAGTCGATCCAGGCCGAAGTGGAATCCGTGACTCGAGGCCGAACGGCCGACGGTCCGGACGACGAGTTCGTTGACTCCCTGAACGAGGTCGACCCGGCCGAGGGTCGTCGTCGCGGCGAGGTCCACGCGTTCCGCGAAGCCCTCCAGCACCGGATCGAACGTCCTCCCGGCCAGCGTGATGCGGACGTCGCCTGCGTGCGGAGCGCGCATCCACGCGGCATCGATCTGCCAGGTTCCCGCGGCCGGGGCGACCAGCGTCAGCGTCAGCGTCGCGTCCGCGGCGAACGGCCGCCAACGCAACTGCGCATGACCCGACCACGCATCGCCGTGGTCGCGCATCGACTCGAGCTTGACCGTTCCGTGCGACGCCCGCGCTCCTCGCACCAGCGCTTCGCCTTCGATGACGAACGATGCGCCGGACGTTCCCGCGGAGGTCGCCGTCGCCGCGAGCCCGGTCGCGAACAGGGCGACGGCGACACAGCGAAGCGGACGGAGGCGGTTCACCCCCCCACCTTCCGGCCGCCGCATCGTCCGCGCAAGGACGGGGAGAACCGTTCCGATGGCGCCCCGATCCGCCCAAGGCGTGCCCTTCCTTCGCCTTCACCGCCGGCCGGGTTCGCAGGCGGGGAGCGGAAGGTCGCCGTGGAGGGCGACCTGTGGTGGATCACCCAAGCCCGACACGGCGGCCTGCGCCCCCGATCTGCGAAGCCGCACGTTCGCAGGGTCAGAGACCCCCGGAACGAACCCTACAGGACGTACGCGCTCAGGTCCTCGTCGGCCAGAAGGGGGCCGATCCGATCGCGCACGTACGCGGCGTCGATCGCGACGTGCTCGCCGCGGCGCTCCGGCGCGGCGAACGACAGGTCCTCGACGACGCGCTCGATCACCGTCGCGAGGCGGCGGGCGCCGATGTTCTCCTGCGATGCGTTCGCCCGAACCGCGACGCGCGCGATCTCCCGGATCCCGTCCGGCGTGAACTCGATGCGCAGGCCCTCGGTTCCGAGCAGCGCGACGAGTTGCCGCGTCAGCGCCCCCTCGGGTTCCTCGAGGATGCGCACGAAGTCGGCTTCGGTCAGGTCGTCGAGCCGCACGCGAATCGGCAGGCGGCCCTGGAGCTCGGGCAGGAGATCGCTCGGCTTGGACACGTGGAACGCGCCCGCCGCGATGAACAGCACGTGGTCGGTGCGCACGGCGCCGTGACGCGTGGACACCGTCG
>CAZPGF010000067.1:0-14746 GCA_964586025.1 uncultured Planctomycetales bacterium | reverse complement strand
CACTCGAGCCCGACACGGCGGCCTGAGCGCCCCCGATCTGCGAAGCCGCACGTCCAAAGCGCCCAAGACCTCCTGGACGCGCACGCCGTCGGGCCTACGGGCCGACGCGCTGCGCGTGGGTGTAGACGTTGAACGCCTCGGCCCGGGTGAAGCCGATCAGGGTCAGGCCGTGGCGCTCGGCGAGGTCGATCGCCAGCGACGACGGTGCGCCCACCGCGACGAGCATCGGCGCACCGGCCACGACGGCCTTCTGGACCAACTCGAACCCGATCCGCCCCGAGACGACGAGCACCTTCTCGTGCAGAGGGATCCATCGGCGCCGCAAGGCGAACCCCACGACCTTGTCGAGCGCGTTGTGGCGGCCCACGTCCTCACGGAGTGCGACGAGCCCGCCCGCACCATCGAACAGGCCGCTCGCGTGCATCCCGCCGGTTCGGGAGAACCCTGCCTGCGCCGCCCTCAACGAGGCCGGCAGCGCGGCGATCGTCTCGCGAGGCATCGTGAACCGATCCTGAAGCGGCGCCGCGCGCACGGCGAGATCGGCGAGCGAACGCTTTCCGCAGGCGCCGCACGCCGCCGTCGAGGCGAGGGGCCGGTCCAGGCCCTCCGCGGCGATGGAAGGGAGGAGCATCACGTCGAGCGCGTCGCCGCCGAGCGAGCGATCCGACGGCTCGGCCGGACGCATCGAAACGATGTCGTCGGGTCCCGCCACGAACCCCTCGGCGAAGAGGAGGCCGCGAACGAGGTCCTCGTCGTCGCCAGGAGTGCGCAGGATCACGAGGCTCGCGGCGGCCCCGAAGCGGAGTTCGAGCGGCACCTCCCGCGCGATCTCGTCGCGGGAACGTGGCGCGTCCGCCTCGCCGGGACGGATCCGCAGAACGTCCCTCCCGACGACCGGATCGCTCCGCTCTCGGGGGCCGGTTCCATGCGCGGGGTTCGTCACGCACCGAGCCTACCGCCCGCCTCGTCAGGTCCGACGTGCCGTTCGGCGCACGGCCGATTCGCCCGTCCTGGGTACGCTACGGGCGAGGCCCCCGACGTGATCCAACCCTCCTCCCCGCCCCCGGCGGCCGCCGACGCCGCCGTCGCCGACGCGCTCGCCCGCGCGGGCCACCTGCCCGGCGGCCTGCTGCAGGTCCTCCACGCGATAAAGGACCGCCTCGGCCACGTGCCGCCCGAGTCCCTTCCGCGCGTCGCCGACGCGCTGAACCTCTCGCTCGCGGACGTGCACGGCGTCGTCTCCTACTACCACGACTTCCGCACCCGCCCGCCGGGCCGCCATGTGGTGAAGGTCTGCCGCGCCGAGGCGTGCCAATCAGTCGGCTGCGAGAACCTCGTACGCGAACTCGAGTCCGGACTCGGCGTCGCGGTCGGCGAGACCCGCGCCGACGGCGCCGTCTCGATCGAGTCGGTCTACTGCCTCGGCAACTGCGCCCTTGGGCCCTCGGCGATGATCGATGGTGAACTCCACGGTCGCGTCACCGCGGACGTGATCGCCGAGGCGCTTCGGAGTCCGCCCCTCTCATGAGCGCCACGGCCCCCATCCGGGTCTTCGTTCCGATCGACGCCGCGGCGCGCTCGATGGGCGCGGACCGCGTTGCCGCCGCGATCGCCGCGGCCGCGCGCGAGGCGAACGTCCCGATCGACCTTGTTCGCACGAGTTCCCGGGGGATGCTCTGGCTCGAGCCCCTCGTCGAGGTGGAGACTGCGCGCGGCCGCGTCGCCTACGGGCCGGTGCGTCCGAGCGACGTACCGTCGCTCATCGCCTCCCACGCGCTGCGCGGCGACGACCATCCGTTGCGAATCGGCGCGCCCGAGCGCCACCCCTATCTCGCGCGACAGGAACGTCTGATCTTCGCGCGTGCGGGCATCACCGATCCGCTGCGTCTCGACGAGTACGAGGGGCACGGGGGCTGGCGAGGTCTTCGCCGCGCGCTCGACACCGATGGACGCGCGGTCGTGGACGAGGTCAAGCGGTCCGGCCTCCGCGGGCGAGGCGGCGCGGGCTTCCCCACCGGCATCAAGTGGCAGACCGTGCTCGACACGCCGGCCGATCGCAAGTTCATCGTCTGCAACGCGGACGAAGGCGACTCGGGCACGTTCTCCGATCGCATGGCGCTCGAGGGGGATCCGTACCTCGTGCTCGAAGGCATGGCGATCGCCGGCGTCGCGCTCGGTGCGACGATGGGCTACGTCTACCTGCGCTCCGAGTACCCCGACGCGGAACGGACGCTCACGACGGCGATCGAACGCGCGCGCGAGGCCGGGTTCCTGGGCGACAAGGTGCTCGGCAGCCGCTTCTCGTTCGACGTCGAGATCCGTCGCGGCGCGGGCTCCTACGTCTGCGGCGAGGAGACGGCGCTGCTCGAGAGTCTCGAGGGCAAGCGCGGCATCGTCCGCTACCGCCCCCCGGTTCCCGCCGTCGCCGGCCTCTGGGGCAAGCCGACCGCTCTGAACAACGTGATGACGTTCGCGTCGGTGCCGTGGATCGTGGCGGAGGGCGGGGCCGCCTACGCGGAGCGGGGTTCCGGTCGCTCGCGCGGGACGCTTCCGTTCCAACTCGCCGGCAACGTGAAGCAGGGCGGACTCGTCGAGACCGCGCTCGGCCTGTCGGTGCGCTCGCTCGTCGAGGACTTCGGCGGCGGCACGCTCTCGGGTCGGCCGCTCAAGGCCGTCCAGATCGGCGGCCCGCTCGGTTCGTACCTGCCGGCGCACGACCTCGACGTCGCCCTCGACTACGAGGCCCTTGCCGCCAAGGACGCCATCCTCGGGCACGGCGGCGTCGTCGCGTTCGACGACACCGCCGACATGGGCGCGCTGGCGCGCTACGCGATGGCGTTCTGCGCGCACGAGTCCTGCGGGAAGTGCACACCGTGCCGCATCGGCGCCGTGCGCGGCGTCGAGACGATCGACCGCCTGCTCGAGGGACGTCGCTCCGCCTTCCAACTCGAACTGCTCGAGAGCCTGTGCGACACGATGACCCACGCGTCGCTCTGTGCGATGGGCGGCCTGACGCCGCTTCCGGTGCGCAGCGCGATCCGTCACTTCCCCGCGGACTTCGGCCTCGTCGCCGAGACCGCGGCCCCCGCCGACCCGAGGAGATCGTGACATGAGGTGCGCCGCCGAAGTCGATCTCGGAACCCCCGCGCGCGACGGCGCCGCCCTCGTCGATGTGGATGTGGACGGCCGCAAGGTCGTCGTCCCCGAGGGCACCAGCGTGATGCGCGCCGCGGCCCTGGCCGGCGTGAACGTGCCGCGCCTGTGCGCAACCGACGCGCTGGAGGCGTTCGGCTCCTGTCGCCTATGCCTCGTCGAGATCGAGGGACGGCGCGGCTACCCCGCCTCCTGCACGACCCTCGTTGCCCCCGGGATGAAGATCCGCACCCAGTCGAAGGCCCTCGCCGACCTGCGGCGCGGCGTGATGGAACTCTACATCTCCGACCATCCGCTCGACTGCCTCACGTGCCCCGCCAACGGACACTGCGAACTGCAGGACATGGCCGGCGCCGTCGGCCTTCGCGAGGTCCGTTACGGGTACGAGGGTGCGAACCACTTCGCGGCGGAGAAGGACCGCACCAACCCGTACTTCACCTTCGACCCGACGAAGTGCATCGTCTGTTCCCGCTGCGTGCGCGCCTGCGACGAGATCCAGGGCACCTTTGCGCTGACCGTCGCGGGTCGCGGCTTCGATTCGACGATCGCCGCCGGTCCGACCTCGTTCATGGACAGCGAGTGCGTCTCGTGCGGCGCGTGCGTCCAGGCCTGCCCGACCGCCACGCTGATCGAGAACACCCTGATCGAGCACGGTCAGCCGGACCACAGCGTCGTCACGACGTGCGCGTACTGCGGCGTCGGCTGTTCCTTCCGCGCCGAGATGCAGGGGGCCGAGGTCGTGCGGATGGTGCCGAACTCGGACGGCGGGGCGAACCACGGCCATTCGTGCGTGAAGGGCCGCTTCGCCTGGGGCTACGCGACCCATCCGGATCGCATCCTGAAGCCGATGATCCGCGAACGGATCGACGAGCCGTGGCGGGAGGTCTCCTGGGACGAGGCGATCGGCTTCGCCGCGGCGCGCTTCCAGGCGATCCGCGAGAAGCACGGCGTCGGCGCCCTCGGCGGCATCACGTCGTCTCGTTGCACGAACGAGGAGACGTACCTCGTCCAGAAGCTCGTCCGGGCCGCGTTCCGCAACAACAACGTCGACACCTGCGCGCGCGTCTGCCACTCCCCCACCGGGTACGGGCTGAAGAACACCCTGGGTGAATCGGCCGGGACGCAGAACTTCGACTCCGTCGAACACGCCGACTGCATCGTCGTGATCGGCGCCAACCCCACCGACGCCCATCCGGTCTTCGCCTCGCAGATGAAGCAGCGGCTCCGCGCCGACGCCCGACTGATCGTGGTCGATCCGCGGGCGATCGACCTCGTGCGGACGGCGCACGTCGCGGCCGACGTCCACATCCAACTTCGACCCGGGACGAACGTCGCCGTCGCCAACGCGCTCGCGCACGCGATCCTCGACGAGGGCCTGGCGAAGGAGGACTTCGTCCGCGCTCGTTGCGAGATCGACGCCTACGAGAAGTGGAAGTCGTTCATCCTCGAAAAGCGCAACTCCCCCGAGGCGCTCGCGCCCACGATCGGCGTGCCGGCCGAGACCCTGCGCGCGGCGGCGCGCCTCTACGCGACCTCGCCGAATTCCGCGATCTACTACGGGCTGGGCGTGACGGAACACAGTCAGGGCTCGACGATGGTGATCGCGATCGCGAACCTCGCGATGCTGACGGGGAACCTCGGCCGCCCCGGTGTCGGCGTGAATCCGCTCCGCGGCCAGAACAACGTGCAGGGCTCCTGCGACATGGGGTCGTTCCCGCACGAATTCCCCGGCTACCGGCACGTCTCCGATCCGGCCGTGCGCGGCCAGTTCGAGCGCGCCTGGGGCGTGTCGCTGGTCAGCGAACCGGGCCTGCGCATTCCGAACATGTTCGACGCGGCCCTCGACGGCTCGTTCCGGGGGCTTTACGTCCAGGGCGAGGACATCGCCCAGTCCGACCCGAACACCGAGCACGTCCAGGCCGCGCTCCGGGCGATGGAGTGCATCGTCGTCCAGGACCTGTTCCTGAACGAGACCGCGCGCTTCGCGCACGTCTTCCTCCCGGGTTCGAGCTTCCTCGAGAAGGACGGCACCTTCACGAATGCCGAACGGCGCGTCTCGCGCGTGCGCCGCGTGATGCCGCCGCGTGCCGGCCTCGCCGACTGGGAGGTCACGATGGCGTTCTCGAACGCTCTCGGCTACCCGATGCATTACCTGCATCCGTCCGAGATCATGGACGAGATCGCGCGCCTGACGCCGACGTTCCACGGCGTCTCGTACGACAAGATCGATCGACTCGGCAGCATCCAGTGGCCCTGCAACGACGTGGCGCCCGAGGGCACGCCCGTGATGCACGTCGACGAGTTCGTGCGCGGCAAGGGTCGGTTCCTCCTGACGGAGTACGTGCCCACCCCGGAGCGCACGTCGTCGCGCTATCCGCTGATCCTGACGACGGGACGGATCCTGTCCCAGTACAACGTCGGCGCGCAGACGCGCCGTACCGCGAACTCGCTCTGGCACGACGACGACGTGCTCGAGATCCACCCGCACGACGCCGAGCAGCGCGGGGTACGCGACGGGGACCTCGTCGCCGTCGCGAGCCGGATCGGCGAGATCACGCTGCGGGCGCGGATCGCCGAGCGCATGCAACCGGGTGTGGTCTACACGACGTTCCACCATCCGACCTCGGGTGCGAACGTCGTGACCACGGAGAACTCCGACTGGGCGACGAACTGCCCCGAGTACAAGGTCACCGCGGTTCAGGTGGCGCTCGCGTCGTCGCCGTCGGTGTGGCAGGAGCGATTCGTCGAGTTCATCGAGCGGCAGGAGGGCCTGCTGCCGCGCGACGACGTGCCCGCCGAGACGCGTCGGTGAACCGCGCGAAAGGGACGACCCGATGGATCCGTTGAAGCTCGTCAAGATGACGAACGAGATCGCGGCGTTCTTCGCCTCGGAACGCGATCGCGCGCTCGCCCTCGACGGGATCGCCGGCCATCTGCGGCGCTTCTGGGAGCCGCGCATGCGTCGGCGACTGCTCGCCTGGCTGGACGAGCAGAGCGGTGCCGGGCTCTCCCCCCTCGCCCGCGAGGCCCTCGAGACGCGGCGCGACGCGATCCTCGGCACGGAGACCGCCGCCTGACGTCCCAGCCTCGGCGCGAGCGACCTCGGTGTCCGCGCGACGCCCGTCCGTCGCTCCTCGCGGTGTCGTAGACTCGGCGTCATGGCCGATCCCGAAGCGCCCGCTCGACCCGCGTCCGCCCGGACCCGCGTCCGCGTCCTCGACGTCACGGCCGAACTCGTGCCCCGCTTCGTGAAGAGCGTCATTCTTTCGCCCGAACGACAGCGCCCCCTCGTCGCCGTGACGACCTCCGCGCAGACCGGACTGCCCTGGGTCGATCCGAACCGCTTGGCAGATCGCCTCGAGGGGCGAGCGACGGTGATCGTGCTCCAGACCGGAGACGCGACCTGGGCGCTCACCGACGCGCTGCCCAAGATGTTCGACGTGTACGGTGGCGCGGTCCGAATCTGGTGGCCCGGCCTCGTCGAGACGGACAGTCCCCGTGCCCATCCTCTCTTCTTCGCACGCGACGAAGAGGAGGGGAGCCGCGTCCTGCATCGGGTCGTGCGGGCGATCGTGCGGCCGGCCGAACGTCTCCCCTCGCGTGCGTCGCCGTTCCCCTTCAGAGAGGCGAGCGGCGCCCCGCAGCCGGAGGAGGACGACGGCGGCGCGCCGCAGGAGGCCGAACCCTCGGCCGCAAGGGCCACCGTCGCGACGAACGGTGCGGCCGGCGAGGGTGTCGCCGAACCGTCGGGGGACGTTGCGCCGATCGTCCTCCAGGACCGAGACGGGGCGGCGTGGCAGCGCGTGGCGGAACACTACCGGGTCGGCGATGTCGTGTGGGGACTGGTGGTGAACTTCAAGTCCCGGGGCGTGCTCGTCGAGTTGCTGCCCCACGTCGTCGGCATCGTGCAGAAGAGCGAGGTCGACTGGACGTTCGTCGTCGACCCGGCGGACTTCGTCCGTCGCGGCGAACAGGTCAAGGTGCAGATCGTCGAACTGGATCCCGTGGCCCGCCGCGCCGTGCTGTCGATCAAACGCGCGCTGAACCGCACCCCGCTCCCGGCGATCACCGTCGCCGACGGCGCCCGCCCCTTCCTCTCGGACGATCCCGAAGCCGACGGCACGGCCGTGAGGTCCCTCGAAACGCCGAGTGACTCCGGTCGGGCCGAGCACGAGGCGTTGCGCGGCGAGGTCGTCGCGTTGCGCGAGGAGCGCGGCCGGTTTCTGCAGCGCATCCAGGCGATGCAGAAAGAACTTCGCAGCGCGATCGATCGTTCCGAACACCTGGAACGTCAACTCGCCGGCGACGATCCAACATCGTCCGACACCGCGTTCCTGACGGCGATCCGTGTCGCGTACGCGCGGCAGTTCAGCGAAGCCGATCGCAGTCGCTACCCCCTTGGCCCGATGCGCGTCGGATCGGAGTTCCTGACCCGACTGCGCGCGCTCGACGGGATCGCCGTGGAGAAGGTCGTCGAGGTCGCGATGCAGGTCGCCGCGCATCGTGCACACGAGATCCCCGGTCGGGAGGTGCACCCGTTCGGCGCGCGCGGCGGCACGGGTGTCGAACGCAAGGCGGACGGTGCCCGCGCCTGGCGCTGCTCGCTTCAGGATTCGACCGCGGGCGCGCGTCGCCTGCACTGGTGGCAGATCCCGGGCGGTGCGATCGAGTTCGCGAGCGTCGGCGTACATGACGACTACTCGATGCCGGAGTGACGCCGCGATGAGGACCTGGGTGGCCGGCCTGCTCGTTCTTGGGGCGCTCGTGGGCGCGATCGTCCTTCTGCAGCATCGCGACCCGCCGACCGGCACCCTCGAACCGCTCGGCCCCCTGGAGGTCGAGGTGCGAGCCGCGCCGGGCGCCTCGGTCGAGGCGACCTATCCGTTCCGGAATCGAACGGGTCGCACCATCGTGCCGCGCGTCGTGAACTCGTCGTGCGGATGCCTCACGCCCCTCTTCGTTCCGGACGGCCCGATCGAGCCGAACGCGTCCTTCACCATCGTGATGCACGACACGATGATCGCCGTCGGACCCGGCGTCACGCGGTTCATGCGGATCGGCGTGGACGACGGAACCGAGTGGGCCCGCGTCGCGATGCGCCTCGTCCCCATCCTTCCGGCCGAGGTCACCACGACCGAGCGATGACCCGCGGCGGCTCGGGCCCATCGCGCGAAGGGCGGGAGAGCAAGGGAATCGAACCCTCCTGTCCAAGGTTGCCCAGGGACACAGCGGTTTTGAAGGTGTGCCTCCGGCGATTTCAGGCCTCTGACTCAACTCCAGAGCGTGCCGAGAGTTGCGAGCTAAGCCTCTGCTCAGCAACGAGTTGTGATCGCATGGCGATCGTCACTGGGCGTAACCGCAGGAACGCCCAGAAGCCCCGAAGTCACTTCCTGTGGTGGGCAATCTGGTGGGCAGTGGAGGCCACGGACGGAGCGGCCTCACCACATCCCGGTACCGGTGCCCGCTCCTCTCGGAGTGGGACGCCGCCGAGGAGCGTCACCACCGTCACCGGCGTCACCTCAGCCTACCTCTTGGACCCGGCTGCTGCGGACCGTGACGGTCGTGACGCTGGTGACGATGCCCCCGGACGCCTACGCATCCTGGATTCCTAAACCGGGGGTCGCAGGTTCGAGTCCTGCCGGGGATACCAAGTCGCACGCGCATAAGTCGCGCTGTGTCGCAGCGTTACGCGCACGTGGCCTGGTGTCCCCGTTCAGCCCTGGGGTCGTAGGGACCCCCTCGTACCAGCACCGGTGCTGGTACGGAGCAGAACGCGCTCTGGATCGACGCCGACTCCGCACCCGATCGACGCCGGATGCACGCGCGCACGTCGTGCAGAGCGTCGTACGGGCCGACTTCGCGCTCTCCGCACCGGAGGTCATTTCACCCGCGGAAGCCCATTCGATGGTGTCCGCCGCCCGAAGTACTGTCGCGACCCCACACCGGAGGTCACGCGTCTTGCCCTGGCTTCGCTCTCGTACCGAACGCTCGTCCGGCATCACTACCTGGGCCATCGAATGGCGCGAGGGCGGTCGCGGCGGCAAGGTGCGCGCGCGCCAGCTCGGCGCCGTCACCGAGAAGGAGGCGCAGTTCGAGCTCGCCGCCATGCAGGCGGGGAAGCGCACGCGCGCCGCGAAGCAGACCGTGACTGCCAAGCGGGCCATCGCGGAGTACCTCCGGCACCTCAAGGCCTCCGGCCGGCGCGACGGGACGATCGAGCACGACGCCGACAAGCTGAACCCCCTCCTCGACGAGTGGACCGAGACGCCGCTCTCGAACTGGTCACGCACGATGCTCGAGGGGTTCCTGAACGACCGCGAGTGGGCCCCGTACCGGGTCCGCAACGCCCTCGGGGTCTACCGCCGCTTCGTGAAGTGGTGCGACGCCGTGGGCTACGTCAGCGGGGACTTCGTGGCGGGCTTCAAGCCCCCGCGCGCCCGCCCCTCCAACGAGCGCGAGGCCCTCACGGCCGAGCAGGCCCGGAAGCTCCTCGACACCGCCCGAGGTCACTACCTGGAGGTCCCAGTCGCCTTGGCGCTCCTCTCCGGCCTCTCCCGGGCCGACCTCCGGGCGATCACCTGGAAGGAGGTCGACCTGAAGGCCGGCCTCATCACGCGCCCCCGGCACAAGACGGGGACGCGCCTGCGCCTGCCCATCTCCGAGCCTCTCCGCGAGATCCTGGAACGCCACCGCGAGCCCACGGGCCGGGTCTGCCGGGGCCTTCCCGCCTCTGACTCCTCCCTCTACAAGGCCCTGCACCGCCTGTGCGAGCGCGCCGGCGTGCCGAAGGGCGGCTGGCACGACTTGCGTCACACGGCGGCCACGCTGCTCGCGGCCGCGGGGACGGACGTTGCGACGATCGGTCGCATCCTTGGCCATCGGCCCGGGAGCGTGGTCACACTGCGCTACCTCCACACGGACGATGGGAGGCTGCGGGACGCGGCGGAGGCGGTAGGGCGGGCCGTAACGCGCGCGTAGGCTGCCTTCGCCAGCGCGGGGCGCGTCCGCGTTCTGTTAGTGTTGCTCCCGTGGGCGGGACGCGCTACTATCCGCGTGGAGGTCGTCAATGGCTGCACGCGCGAAGGGCTCGAAGACGGCGGGACGGCGGAAGAAGAAGGCTAACGCTTCACAGGGGCATCGCGAGACAGAGCAACGGAGCGCCTCAGAGGCAGTCCGGTTCTATCCGCGCAGCAGCCCCCCGCGATCCCACGCGCCCGTTGGCGCAGGTAGCATAGTTACGTATCCACGGGCACGTTGACGCAAGCACAAGCCACCAGGAGTTGGCGATGGTCATCACCTTGCTTCAGAGCCAGACGATCGTCCTGGCTGCGGGGCAGTCGTTCGCTCTACCTTGGACCAATTTCCCCGCCGAGCACTTGAACGCCCAGCTCGTCCTCGATGTGAAGGGCATCGACACGGGAGGCACCCTCAACGTCCAGCCTCAGGCTTCCTGGGACACGGACAACGCGGTCTCCATCGGCGGGGCGATAGCGCTGAGTGTTCTCGGCCCCGCCGTCGTCAACATCGACGCGGCGTACGGCCCGCTCGGCCCCCTCTTCCGGCTGCGGCTGACCGGCGGCGGCGGCGGGGCCTTCATCACTCTCTCGGCGTGGCTCACGCCGAAGTCCACGTAGCAGCGGCATCGAAGCCATGGCGTCACCGCCGCGATTCGTCATGCTTGGCGGCGCGGTTCCCCCCGGAAGGGGTGAAGAACCGAGCAAGCCCGAGGTCCACCCGGCGCCTGCCGAACTCAACGTTCCGGTTCTGCACCCACGGCATCCTCTGCCTACCGTGTCGCCCTCGATGCCACACTTCCTGCTGGGGCTCCAGAGGATTCCCTATGGCGAGTCGATGCTGGCGGCTATGCCGCAGGAGGGGTTCTCGCGACCCCCTACGCTACTTGAGGCGCTCGCTTCCGCTCCGGCAGGAACGACGCTCCCCGATCTCCTACTCTTCGAGGCTCTAGGACGCGGCGCACCCTCTGATGGCGTAGTGCCGACCGCCGCACAAGGCGGCGTTCATTCGGGCTTGCTCTTCGCCCCTAGGCCAGTGGAGATCGACGGGGACGAGTTGCGTATCGGTGGGGACAACGGAGTGGACTGGCCTGGCGGTGGCGTCGGGCCGACCGTCCCTGACGAGGATAGGCCCGAACCTGGAAGCACAGAGCCGGGCGGGTGGACCAAGACAGTCCACTTCTTTGCATTACTCTACTGCTGCTACGACATCACCTGCGACTTCACCCTGGATGGGAAAACAATCGCTCGGCATGTCGATATCAAGGCAGCGTGGAGAGTTGTCTTCGAGTCGGCGGCCAACAATCCCGACAAGGGCATCCCGCATGTCATACCGAAACTGAGTGGATCCGATCTCCAAAAGGCTCTCAACACCCACATGGCCTCGAGCGACGATGTCGACTGGGATGACATTGAGGACATCACGGGGGAGTTGAAGCCCTCGGCCAGCCGAGGAGGGGACACGGGCAACCCTGCCAGGGACCGCGCACGAGCCAAGGCCAAGCGATTCAAGAAATGGAAGGTCGCCGGTGGAAAGCAGTTCATTTTCAAGGAGCGCAGGGCGAAGCAGCGGGCGAAGCGTCAGGGGGAGAGAGGTGGGCGATAGCGTGGCGGGCTTGCGCCGACCACAGTTTCGCGCCGCCTTCTGCTGGATCGCGCTGCTTGTGCCTCCGACCGCGGGTTGTGCGAGCCGGGCGACTGGCGCGCCTCCCTCCCTGACGCGCCATCGTGCCATCAGTCGTACCCCTGCACCTGAGCTTGGCGAGAGTCGACTGGTCGTTGAGGAGGGGGCACGCTCCTCAGCGCTCCGTGTGGAGTTCCACCATGACGACGCGCAGCAGATCTGGGGCAAGATCGGGGAGATTTCAGGCAAACTCGGTGTGAGGCTGTGGCGGCTCGAATCAACTGACTCCCCGGCAGGCTCAGACACATTCGCGTTAGCCGCACCTCCCCCGCCTGTTCAGTCCGCGACAACCCTATGGGCCGCCCCCGCAGCCGATGGCGGGTCGATCGAACTCCTAGTTTCCTCGGAAGCAGAGGCCGAGGCGAGCCGACTCGCGGGAATCGCAGGGCTTTGGCTGGAAGCGAGCGCACTGGTCTATCCCGTGGCCACTCGATGGACCGTGCGGGGGCGCCCCTACACGGAGATACTCGCTGAGGTGAGGCGTCAGATCTCCAACTCCGATGGCGCCGTAGTGGAGGGACTGGCCGGGCACGAGACCAGGACATTCCGGGTTACTAGCGCGACGCCCCAGCGCGCTACCTTCACGATCGAGGTCAGCGAGCAGCCGGGGGACGCAGAACTTCGGCTGGTTGCTCACAACTCGCCGGTCGGCCTCGCGCTCGGACAATCTATCGTGGGCTCCGCGCTGGACGCACTTTCCGAGGATGATGAGAGACGCGAGTAGGTCCTCCTCCACCCCGATGTTCCAGGCCCCACTTCAGCCGTCGCTTCAGCCGGTGCTCGCCGACGGCGGCGAAGATCCGGTTCATTCTGCCCTCCAGCGTGCTCACGCGATCCTCCAGATCGGCCGCCTGCTCGCGGGCCGCGATGACGGTCTGCGTCGCCCACTGGTCGTGGCGCCCGGCCCAGTCCTCGATCCGGCGCAGGCGGCGCGCGGGGTCGTCGGACTCGGCCGGGGCGACGCGGGGGCCACGCTCGTAGCTCATGCCCCGTTCAGCACGCCCGCAGAACGTAGCGCAGCTTCGAGCGCGTCGATGCGCGACGGCGCGTCCGTGAGACGCTCCTCGGGCTCCAGGCGCCCGCCGGAGCCCACGAAGGGGGCGTCGTCCTGGTGGGCGACGACCTCGCGACTCTCGCGCTTGGCCTGCTCAAGCACGGCCTTCTGCATGGCGTGCCGGAAGATGAGGGCCGCCTGCGACTGTTCCGCCGCGGCGCTGTAGACCTGACCTCCGGGCTCCCCGTCGCAGAGCAACAGGTACAGCGCGAGGCCCGCCGCCAAACTGGTCTTACCGTTCTTCCGAGCGACGAACACCAGTGCTTCGCGGTAGCGCCGCAGCCCCGTGCGTCCGTCTACCCAGCCGAACAGATTCCCGACGATCGCCGCCTGCCACGGTTCGAGGTCGAAGGGCTCGCCGGCGCGCTCGCCCTCCACGAACACGAGCATGTCGTGGAAGAACGCGATCGCGCGACGCGCGAGACCCACGTCGAAGCGGTGGCTCGGGAGCGCCGTCGCCCACGGGTCGTAGCCGGGGATCCCGGTGCGGCAGACCGCTTCCAGGGCAGCGTCGCCCCAGCGGGCGATCGGCAGGTTGGGGTCGCCCGCGCTCATCCGCCGAGCCTCGCGGGCTGGAAGTAGTGGTCGAAGGCCGGCACGTCCGCGACGGACGGCTCCGCGGTCATGTGCGCGCGTGCTGAGGGCGTCATCCCGTACTCTCGCTCGACACGCAGGAGCAACTCGTGGATCTGGATCATGTTGCGGACCTGCGGGTAGACGCACCAGCGCTCTCGCGCCTCCGGCGTCATCCGAGCAGTCCAGAGGTGCCCGTCGGTGGCCCACGTGGTCTTGGCGCCCACGACGACGCCGAAGAGTTCGCCTGCGTAGCGACGAGTGCCGCGTCGCACCTCGAAGCCCTGACGGCGGCCGAGGATCAAGTTGTTGTGCCGACTGTACGTGACCACGCGGTCGCCGTCTCGCAGGCTCTCGATCGGCGCGGAGCCTGATGACGTGAGAACCTCAGTGCCCGGCGGCTGGCACCACTCGTGCGCACCCATGAAGTCCTTGCGCGTGAGCACGGGGTGCTGCTTGTCCCAGATGATGGTCTGGGAGAAGTAGAGCCCGGCTTCGCGCAGCGCCGGCGGGTAGTTGGCCACGTTCGCGTAGCGGCCCCAGATGTAGGCCGCACGCCCGGGCAGCATCACGCGCGAGGCGTTGCCGAACCAGGCGCGGAGCATCCCTTCGAAGGCCTCGTCGCTCACGAAGTCGTTCGCGAGCGGGCGGTCCTACCTGCCAATCAAGGTGCTTCTGTCGTGTGGCGGCAGTCCAAGGTCGAGTTGTTTCCACATCGGCTCGGATTCCGAGTCCCGATCAGTCCAGACAACATAGCCTCTGCTGCTTCCGTCACGGGCGAGCACGAAGCGAGCCTGCGTCGCGCGCTCCGCAGGAACGTCAATTCCGTAGAAAGTCGAGCCTCCAGCACTAAACGGAATCCCACCTGCCGCGAGCGCGTTTGAGAGATGCGACAGTGTCATTTTGTCCTTTCCGCGAACCAGTGCCACGGTGACGGGGAGTGCGCCAGGCCGGCATGTTTCGGCCGCCTTGCGAGGGCAACGGCACGCGCTGCAAGCGAACGCGACGAACGCGAGGCAGAAACCTATCCACTCCCTCTGCTTCACCGGAGCAGCCCTCCTTAGGGGTAGGTCTTTACCCCATCTAGATACAAGGTCTGGCCCTTCGAAGACACATCCTGCCGCCAAGCGTGGCTCTTCCTGATGACGCTGGGCTTCAGCCGCCACCAGTTTGCCGACCTCGTGTTCGACCAGAAGGCGGAGACGTGGTTGAGGCTGTGAACCGCCCGCGGTTGGTTGGACAGCGAACTGACGGTACTCAAGCGGCCTC
>CAZPGF010000066.1:0-15116 GCA_964586025.1 uncultured Planctomycetales bacterium | reverse complement strand
GGTTGCGGTATCCGCGCTCGTCCATCGCGAGCAGGTTGAGATGGTTGCCGGCGACCGGATTGCGCTCCCGATCGTGACGCGAGCGCGGCGCGAGATACGCGCCGAGACCCACGATCGGCTTGACGCCGGCCGCGCGGGCACGGCGGATCAATTCGATCGCGCCGCAGAGGTTGCCGTGGTCGGTCAGCGCGAGCGCAGGCTGCTCGTGGCGGACCGCCGCGTCGACGAGTTCGGCCACCTTGGCCATCCCGTCGAGCATCGAGTAGTCGGAGTGCGTGTGGACGTGGACGAAGGGGCGCGGCACGGGCGCACCCTACTCCGATCCGGCGACACGTTCGCGCGGTCGGGCTATTTCGCCCCGAAGACGCGAAGGACCTTCAACTCGCCATCGGCGCGCCACGCCTCGGAGACGAACGTGATGTGGTCGTCCTCGGCGTGGAACTCGTCCCCGAGCCGCTCGTAGATCATCTCCCAGTAGCGGTTCTCGCGCACCTCGCGATACTCGATCGTCGGCTGCGGCAATTGGCCGTCCTCGGTCTGGGCGCGGAGCTGTTCGAGGATCTTCTGGTTCCGCTCGAAGTAGACGCTGTCCGCGACGATCTCGGTGCTGCCGTACTTCTCGATCTTGAAGATCGCGATCGGATCGACGAGGCCGTGCAGTTGGAGCGTGATCCGGTCGTAGCCGGGATCGACCGGGCCGAAGATCGCGGCGGCTCGGATCGTGCGCCCGTTGGCGAGCATGCCGCCCGTGCTCTCCAGGCTGACGATCTCCGGATCACGCTCCGCGCGGCGCACCGCTTCGAGCGCGTCCGGGCAGCCGCCGGCGATGTACGACTTCTTCGTGTCGGTCGCGGCCTTGTACAGCGGAACCCACTGGCGCCCGTGACCGGTGTTGTTCGCGATCTCGAGCACCTGGTAGTGGTACGCAACCGACCCGCCGCTTCCGTCGCGCACGCTGACGGTGCGCAGCGGGCCGTGCTTCAGGTCCAGGATCCAGCGAGCGCCGCCCGGAGCGTCGTCCGCGGCGGCGGCTCCGCCGCCGAGCGACATCGTCAGGCAGAGCCCGGCGACGAGCAGGCTCGCGCCGAGGATCGCGACCGCGGCGGGGCGCAAGAGCGTCGGAGCGACGCGGACGAAGCGGTGACGAACGGACATGGCGGAACCGGCCTCCCACAGCCTGACGGGCGGCCGAGGATACCCCCGGCCCCGCCCCAGCCGCAAGCATCCTGACCCCCCGGACCTCCGAGGCGAAGGACAGCCGCCCGGGCGGACCCCGTCGGGGCGCTCAGTTGGACGAGTCGAGGCCGCGCAACTTGTCGCTGGACGCCGCCTCGCCGAGGAAGCGAGCCGGGTTGTCGGGGTCCTCAGGCTCGGCCATCCCGAGTTCTTCCCAGGTCATGAAGCGCGCAGCGCCGTTCGCCGTGGCGACGACCAACCCCTGCGTGTGGTGCAGCGGGCCGTCGTCGTCGTCGCAAAGGATCAGGGCCCCCTCCTCGATCCGGTTCGCCGTGAGGAGGTGATCCCGGTCCTTGTTGCGACGACCGGCGTAGCTCGTGCACTCGTGGAAGTCCTGATCGGACTTGAGGTTGTCCTTCGTGATGTCCTTGTACCGGTCCCAGTTCACGTTCTCGGTCGTGTACAACTGGTCGTTCGGAGCGAAGAAGATCGCGAGATCCTCGCGATTCGTGGCGCGGATCTCGCCGTAGGCGATCGGCGACAGGGTGAAGTTCTTGCCGTTGTACGGCGGCCACTTGGCGCTGACCCGGGAGGACGCCTGCCCGATGAACATCATGGCGATGCTGCGCAGATTGTCCTGACTCTTCGTCCGGGCCGCCCGTTCGTTCAGGCGGGGAATCAGCACGACCACCATGCTGGCGAGGATCGAGATGATGCCCATCACGACGAGAACCTCGATGAAGCTGAAGCCGCGCGAAGCACGGGAGCGATTCATGGGCGGAACCTCCGGAGGCCGCGACGCGCGGCGGACGCGGGCGCACTATAACAACCGGCGTGCCAGCGGGCCCGCCGGACGGAAGGGATTCCGGCGGAATCGCAACCTCTCCGGACGCAAGGACTTGCGATGACGACCCGACGCCCGCGGCGCCGCTGACGGGGATCCGGCGGCAACTTCGCAGCCACCCGACACCGGCGTGTGCAGGCCAACCGGTCACCCGGTTGCTCACACGGTTGCCAGCGCGTCGGTTTCAGGCCCGCGCGAGGGCGCCGACGGCGGCCTGAAGCGCCTCGACCCGATCGGTCCGCTCCCACGGAAGGTCATCGCGGCCGAAGTGCCCGTTGACGGCGGTGTCGGCGTAGATCGGTCGCAACAGATCGAGCCCGTCGATGATCGCCTTCGGCGTGAGGGGGAACACGTCGCGAACCGCGCGTTCGATCACCTCGTTGGGCACGATCGAGCGGCCCCGCCCCTCGGCGCGGATGCGCACCGAAACCGGTTCGGGAACGCCGATCGCGTAGGCGAGTTGCACCTCGCAGGCGTCGGCGAGGCCGGCCGCAACGACATGCTTGGCGACGTACCGGGCCATGTAGCACGCGGAGCGATCGACCTTCGACGGATCCTTCCCGCTGAACGCACCGCCTCCGTGCGGCGCCCAGCCGCCGTACGTGTCGACGATGATCTTGCGGCCGGTGAGACCGGTGTCGCCCTTCGGCCCCCCCACCGTGAACGCGCCCGTCGGGTTCACGTGGACGATCGTGCGCTCGTCGACGAGATCGGTCGGCAGATGAGGAATGAGCAAGGTCTGGATGTCGCGCCGAATCTGTGCCTGATCGACGTTGGGACGGTGATGGGTCGACACGACGATCGTCTCGACCCGCTCCGGACGGCCGTCGTCGTCGTACCGAACGCTCACCTGGGTCTTCCCGTCGGGCAGGAGATACGAGAGTTTCCCGGACTCGCGCAGCGCGGTGAGACCGCGCTTCAACTCATGCGCGAGATGGATCGGCAACGGCATGAGCGCCGGTTCGGTGTCGCGGCAGGCGTAGCCGAACATCAAGCCCTGATCGCCCGCGCCCTGCTGCTCCGGGTCGCCTCGATCGACGCCGCGCGCGATATCGGGGGACTGTTGGCCGACGCAGACGAGGACGCCGACGTCGTCCGCCGGGAACCCCGCCTGCGGATCGCCGTAGCCGATCGCCTTCATCGTCCGTCGGGCGATCGTCGCGATGTCGACCCGGGCCTCGGTGCGGACCTCGCCACCGATGACGCAGAGGCCGTTCGTGACGAACGTCTCGACCGCGACCCGAGCGTGCGGATCCTGCTCGAGGTAGGCATCGAGCACCGAGTCACTGATCGCGTCGGCCAACTTGTCGGGATGCCCCGACGTGACGGACTCGGACGTGAACACGAACGGCATGGCGGGACTCCTCTGGGGCGGCGCGGATCGTACGGTTGGCCGGGGACGCCCGTCCGCCGTTTTCGCGGCGCGGACGCATCGTCCGTGTCATAGTGTCCGGCTCGGACCAACCGGCGGGTCCGTCGGACGGAGCGCGGCCGCGCCACGCCGCGCGGAGGTACGCCATGACGCGTCGGATCCCCCTCGCTCTCTCTCCTGCCCTCGCCGCCCGCGTGCTCCTGGGGATGCTCGTGGGGTTGCTCGCGGGCTGCGGCGATTGGTGGCGCGACTACGAAGGCGACATCGTCGTCGACAACCGCACCGACCTGACAACGATGGAGGATCTGCTGACGTTCCGCGTCGCACGGTTCGGAAAGCCCTTCACCGGCGATCTGCTCGGCGGGTCGCTTCTGCCGGCCTCCTCGCGCTGGATCGGGACGTTCACCGAGGACTACTACGACGGCACCGGCGACCTCTCCGGCGGCGGAATCATCGACTGGCACGACCTCTTCGTCGGGGACGAGAGGACGACGGTCTTCGAAGTCCGCTAGCGGCCGGAGGTGTCTCGGATCAGGACGGCCGGGGACCCGGACGGGGACACCGCGGCGCCCAGGAGGGGCGGCGGTCTTGTCCCCAAACCCCTGTCGCAGGGCCGGTTGCGGCCCGCGAAACGGCGTGGCACCGTGGTTGCGGTACGCGGGCGTCCCGGCCGATCGCCGGGGCCTGCCTAGGAGACCGCCATGCGCTTCCCCCGGCCGTCCGACCTCTCGAGTCCGACCTCTTCGCCGCGCTCCATGCGCTCGCGACTCCGGCGCGGCGCGCTCGCCGTGGCGTTCGTCGGGTTCGCCGTGATTCACGTCGGCTGCGGCGGGTCCGGTCCCTACTACTACTCCGGGTACGGAGACGCCTACGTCGAGAACCAAGACGCCGTGGCGGCGACGGTCGAGTTCTACATGTCGCCGAGCGGTAGCGGTGTCTGGACCGGCGACTTGCTCGGCGGGCCTCTCTTCTTCGGCGAGGTCGCGTTCGTCGGCTCCTTCATCGAGGACTACTACGACGCCGAAGCGGTCCAATCGGACTTCTTCGTCGTGCAGTTCTTCGACGAGCCGATCTTCGCAGGCGACTCGACGACCTTCGTCGTCTTCTGACGATCCACGGGCTGCTCCCGGCCGTACGACATGGGTCGGCTCGGCGCAGCGCGTGATGCATCATCGCCGCGGGTTCCGGGACAACCGGCGTGCCGGACACGCCGCCATGGGGCGGCGTGACGTCGGCCCGGACCCGCGGCGACCTTCATTCTCCCGACCGCACCCCCATGCGGTCGCGTCGTTGGAGACGACATGAGTGCCACGACCGGGAGATCGACGCTGCCGTGGCTCGCGCTCGCGGCGGCGGTCGTGGTCGTCACCCTCCTGTTCGCCACGTCCAAGCCCGCACCGCCGCCGCCCGACCTCGACCCAGGGGAGTTCGCGGTCGAACCCCGTGATTGGGCCGGGGACGAGCCACTGCGGGGCGAACCGGGGGTCGTTCCATCGGCGACCACGCTCGCGAACGCACCTCGCCGCGGGGAACCGGTCGATTCGCTCCCGCTCCCCGCCCTCGCGGAGGGACTCACGGTCCGCACGTCGGACGAACGGGGCACGCCGATCCCCGGCGCCCGAATCGTCGTGCGGCCCGTCGATCCCGAGGGACTGCGTGGGGCCCCCTTTCCCGACGGCGAGCCGGTTGCCGAAGGACTGACCGACGGTCGCGGGCAGTTCGTCGCGACGTTGCCCCGACGCGACCACGACTCGCCGACCTGGTGGCGGGTCGTCGCATCGGCGGACGACCGCGCGAGCGCGGCGCACGTGGTCGTCGCCGCCGAGGCCACGCTCGACCTCGTGCTCGGCCCCGCGGGGGAGGTACGTGCCGAGGTGGTTCGCGCGACGGGCCTCGCCTTCGAACCCGTCCCGAACGCCCGCGTCACCTTGGCCGCCGGCGAGTTGCGCATTCAGCAGATCACCGACGAGAACGGTCACGCAACGTTTCCCGGCGTGCCGATCGGCACGGCGGCGTTGCGGGTGCAAACGCACGATCTGCAGTCCGTGGAAGACGGACCCTTCGTCGTCGCGCCGGGCGAGTCGGTCGAGCGGATCGTCTCGATCGGACGCGCGCAGCGCGTCGCGGGCGTGGTGCTCGATGACGCGGACGATGCGCCGGTCGCGGGCGCCGAGGTCTGGATGACCCGACCCGGGGCCGGGCGCTCGATCGGGCCGACCGATCGCGACGGTCGATTCGGTCCGGCGGTGGCTGGCAGCGACGCGGAGCGGCAGTTCATCGCGGTGCGGGCCCCGGGCTACGCGCCCGCGACCGAGCCGATCGTCCTGCGTGCCGCCGACGACGACGGGCCCATGGAGATCCGGATCCGACTTCGGCGCGCGGCGCCGTGGAACGGGCGGGTACTCGGACCCGACGGATCGCCGGTCGAAGGCGCCCGCGTCGCATGGAGCGCCGACGGCGTCGCAGGACGCCCGCCGGCGAGCGCGACGACCGACGAGGAGGGCCGCTTCACGATCGACCCGCCGCCCATGCCGCTTCCGGGCCGTCGCCTGATGCTCCTCGCCGAGGCCGCGCCGGGACGTGCCGCACTCGCCCTGCGCGTCGGTGAGCCGCCCCCGCACCCGCTCGAACTTCGGCTGGTCGGCGATCCGAGCGTCGGCGGCCGGCTCGCCTACGCCGACGGAACGTCGGTCGTCGGAGGCGAAGTGCGGCTCGTGCCGATCTGGGACGAGAGCGAACGGCGCGACCCCGACGCGGCTGCCACCCGCCGCCTCGTCGGCAACGAGCGAGGCCTGGTCGCTTGGTCCTCCGCCACCGATGCGAACGGTCGTTTCCTCGTGGCGGGGGTTCCTCCGGGCCGCTGGCAGGTGCATGCGCGCACCGGCGCGCTCACCCGATGGTTCCCGGACGTCGTGGAGACCTCGCGACGCGACGTGGATGTCGGCACGTTCGTCGTCGATGACGGAGCGACCCTGCTCGGGATCGTCGTCGACTCGTCCGGACGCGCGATCGCGGGCGCGCGGATCGACGCCGTCGTCGCCGACGTCGTGCCGCGCGCCAGCAGCGCGATGAGCGATCGCGACGGTGCATTCGCGATCCACGGCCTTCCGGCGAGTCCGGTCCAGGTGCGCGCCCGACACGGCGATCTGGCGTCGGAGCAACTCCGCATCGTCCCCGGCCCCGACGGGTTCGAGGACAGGGTTGCGTTGGAGCTCCCCGCGGGAGGGATCGTGCGATTCGCCCTACGCGACGAGACCGGGGCGCCGATCGTCGGCGTCGTCGTCTTCCGGCGCGAGCCGATCGGCGGTCCGAACGCTCCGGGCCGACCGGAGAGCCGCCGGGCGCGCGACGGCGTCGTCGAACTCCATGGCATTCCAGCGGGGCCGGCGTGGTGGACGGCGCATGCGTTCGACGGTCGTGTCGCTCGTACGGAAGGTCCCATCGACGTGGAGGCCGGGCGCCGAACGGGCGCCGCGCTCACGTTCCTTGCGCCGTCGCGACTCGACGGCACCGTGGTCGCCGCCGACGGCCGTGCGGCCGCCGTCGCCGACGTCCACGCTCGTCACCTCGGTGGGCGGGGCACGTTGTTGGCGACGACCGACGTGCGCGGACGCTTCCACTTCGGCGACGTGATCCCGGGCCGTTGGCTCGTGACCGCCTGGGGCCGCGGTGGGGCGCCGGTCCAGCGAGAGATCGACGTGCTCGTCGGAGCGCGGGCCGAACTCGATCTCGTTCTCGACCCCGCGGGGGCGTGCGACGTCGAGGTCCTCGACGAACGCGGACGCCCCGTCGGCGGCGCGCTCGTCCGCTTCCGCTCGGGCGGGGCGCTGATCCGCACGCGCGGGCCGGCCCGTACGAACGAGCGGGGCCGGGCGCGGATCGAGGACCTCCCGCTCGGACGGATCGAGGGGCACGCGAGCCATCCCCGTGCCGGTGAGGGTCGGGCCGAGGTCTCGCTCGAGTCCGGCCGCGCCGCGCCGCTCGTCATCCGCCTGGCGCGGTGACGCTCCGCCGCGCCGCCAGGAGGTACGGCATCAGGCCGGCCAGCGTGCGCGCGCTCGCCCCCTTGCTTTCGAGGATCGCCACCCGCGCCCGCGCGCCGAGGTCGCGCGCGGAAGCCGGATCGTCCCACCACGCGGCGAGCACGTCTCCCAACGCCGCCTCGTCCGAAACGACGCGCAGCCCGTCCACGGCGAGAAGCATGGCGACTTCGCCACGGAAGTTCGCGATCGACGGACCGACGACGACGGGTTTGCCGAGACTCGCCGGTTCCATCATGTTCTGGCCGCCGTGTCGGACGAGCGTTCCGCCGACGAACACGAAGTCGGCGAGCCGGTACACGGACTCGAGTTCGCCGACGCTGTCGAGGACGATGGTCGTCCCCGGCCCCGGCTGCAGGCCCGAGTCGGTCAGGCGACTGCGCAGGACCGGCGTACCGCCCGCGCGGCGGATGTCCGACTCGACCGTGTCGCGACGCCCCGGGTGGCGCGGTGCCACGATCAGGCGCAGCGGTCGGCCGCTCGCCGCGAGACGCCTCGCGACCTGGACGAGGATGCGTTCCTCGCCCGGGTGCGTGCTTCCGGCGACGAGCACGCGGTCGTCGCCGCCCAACCCGAACAGGCGCGCGAACTCCTGCGGGCGACTGTCCGACACCTTCAGCGGGATGTTGTCGAACTTCATGTTGCCGGTGACCGACAGGCGGTGTTCGTCGACACCCAGCGCTAGGAAACGCTTGGCGTAGGCGGGGATCTGCACGAAGACGTGATCGAGCGCGCGCACGAGCGGTCGGGACACCCACGGCACGCGTCGAAAGCGCCGGGCGCTGCGCTCGCTCATGCGCCCGTTGACCAGCACCACCGGAACGCGACGCCGCCCCGCGGCGAGCAGGAAGTTGGGCCAGATCTCGCTCTCGACGAGGATCACGACGTCGGGACGGATCGCGTCCAGCGCGTTCTCGACGATCCACGACGCATCGGGTGGGTAGTACTCGACGCGGCGGCCCGGGTAGAGGTCCTCGGCGACCCGCCGCCCGGTGTCCGTCGTCACGCTGAACACGATCTCGACGCCCGGGACCTCGCGCTCGATGCGCTCGACCAGGTGCGCGACCGCCTTCACCTCGCCGACCGACACGCCGTGGATCCAGACGCAAGGCGCATGGCCCAGACGCGGCCGTCGCCGCCCCCACCGTTCCGGCAGGTCGCCGAGGTAGGCGCGCCAACGCGATCGCGCCTTCGCGTCGCGTGCGAGCCGCACGATCACGAACGGCGTCGCCAGCGTCAGCAACGCGCCGTATCCCGCGTCGAACAGCCAGTGCAGGCCGCGCGGCGCGCCGTGCGTCACGCCGCGTCAACCCCGTGGCACTTCTTGTACTTCTTGCCGGAACCGCACGGACACGGGTCGTTGCGACCGACCTTCGGCGTGTCGCGACGAATCGGTCCGCGGGATCCCGTGGAGCCGATCGGCGCCCCATCCGTGCGGCCCGCCGAGGGGGGCGGCATCGACGGACGCGACCGGCGGTCGACCCCCAGATCCGGCTCCGGCATCGGGATCGGCTCGGCGTCGGCCCAGCGCTCGGCGAGCTCCTGCTCGGCCTCGCGCGAGAAGCGCACCTTCACCAGCAGGTCGGTGACCTCCTCGCGGATGCCCTGCATCATCGAGCGGAACATCTTGTGGCCTTCGACCTTGTACTCGACCTTCGGATCGATCTGCCCCCACGATCGCATCGTGATCCCGGTCTTCAGGCCGTCCATCGCGTGCAGGTGATCCTTCCACCGCGCGTCGATCGCGTTCAGCAACAGGAAGTGCTCGACCGCGCGCATCTCCTCCGTGCCGAGTTCCTGCTCGCGTCGCTTCCAGGCCTCCATCGCCCGCGTCGTCAACCGCTCGATCGAGGCGTTCAGATCGTGCGCGTCGATGTCGCTCGCCTCGAGCGGAGCGTCGAACCGACGCCGGAACCAGCGCGCGACCTCCTCGGGATCTCGCTCCGACGGCGCCACGCCCTTGCCGAACGCGTCGTGCAGGCGGCGCTCGATCACCATCTCGATGAAGTCCTGGATGATCCGCACCTGCTCGGCGACATCGTGGTCCAGGAGGGTGTCGCGCATCCCGTAGACCTGCCGGCGCTGGTGATCCATCACCTCGTCGTACTCGAGCAGGTTCTTCCGGATCTCGAAGTTCCGCGATTCGACCTTCTTCTGCGCCTTGGTGATCGTGCGCGTCACCATCGGGCTCTCGATCGCCTCGCCGTCACGCAAGCCCATGCGTTGGAGAATTCGCGCGACCCAGTCCGAAGCGAAGATCCGCATCAGGTCGTCTTGCAGCGACAGGAAGAAGCGGCTGCTGCCTGGGTCGCCCTGTCGGCCGGCGCGTCCGCGCAACTGGTTGTCGATACGACGCGACTCGTGGCGCTCGGTGCCCACGATGTGCAACCCACCCAACTCGCGCACCCCGGGCCCGAGCAGGATGTCCGTGCCGCGGCCCGCCATGTTCGTCGCGATCGTGACGGACTTCATCTGACCCGCTTCGGCGACGATCGCCGCCTCGCGCTCGTGCTGCTTCGCGTTGAGGACGACGTGCGGGACGCCGCGCCGGCCGAGCATCCCCGAGACTCGCTCGGACTTCTCGATGCTCGTCGTACCCACGAGGATCGGCCGACCCCTCGCGTGGACGCGGACGATTTCCTCGATGACCGCGGCGTACTTCTCCTTCTCCGTCGCATAGACCAGGTCGGTCTCCTCGACGCGCAGGAGCGGGCGATTCGTCGGCACGCTGACGACGTCGAGCTTGTAGATCTGCCAGAACTCGCCGGCCTCGGTCATCGCCGTGCCCGTCATGCCGGCCAGCTTCCCGTAGAGCTTGAAGAAGTTCTGATACGTGATCGTCGCCAGCGTCTGGCTCTCGGGTCGGGGTCGCAGCCCCTCCTTGGCCTCGACCGCCTGGTGGAGCCCGTCCGACCAACGCCGACCTTCCATCAGGCGCCCGGTAAACTCGTCGACGATGATCACCTCGCCGTCCTTGACGACGTAGTGGACGTCCCTTTGGTAGATCCACGCCGCTCGGAGCGCGGTCTCCAGCAGGTACAGCCACTCGGTCTCGCCCGAGTCGAAGAACGCTTTGCCGGCGATCTCCTCGGCGCGTTCGAGGCCCTCGTCGGTGAGCACGCACTGGTGCTCCTTCTCCTTCACCTCGAAGTGGACGTCCTTCTCGAGGCCGCGGGCGATCCGTCGTGCCTCCTCGTAGAGCACGCGATCGTCCTCGGCCTGACCGCTGATGATCAGGGGTGTCCGCGCCTCGTCGATCAGGATCGAGTCCACCTCGTCGATCACGGCGAAGTGCAGCGGCCGCTGCACCTGCAGGGAGCGCGTCACCTTCATGTTGTCGCGCAGGTAGTCGAAGCCGAATTCGCTGTTCGTGCCGTAGGTGACGTCCGCCGCGTACGCCGGCTGGCGATGCTGGCTCGTCATCCACGCCTGGATGTAGCCGACCTTCAGCCCGAGCGCCTCGTACACGGGCCCGACCCACTCCGCGTCGCGGCGGGCGAGGTAGTCGTTCACCGTGACGACGTGGACGCCCTTCCCGGACAGGGCGTTGAGGTAGACCGCCAGCGTCGCGACGAGCGTCTTCCCCTCGCCCGTGACCATCTCGGCGATCGATCCCTGGTGCAGCACCCAGCCGCCGATCAACTGCACGTCGAAGTGCCGCATGCCGAGGGCTCGCTTGCTCGCCTCCCGGCAGGCGGCGAACGCCTCCGGCAGGAGCGCATCGAGCGTCTCGCCCGCGGCGAGGCGCGCGCGGAAGGCATCCGTCTTCGCACGGAGCGCGGCGTCGTCGAGCGCCATCATGGCCGGCTCGAGCGCGTTGATCCGCTCGACGACCGGCAGGGTCGACTTGATGACGCGCTCGTTGCGCGTGCCGAAGACCTTCTTGAGGGCGGAACCGAACATCAGGGGGGAACCTCGGAGGGTCGGAGGATACCGGTCGAAGGGGCGAATCCCGTGCGGCGCGAGACCGCCGCAGTTCAGCCGGGCATCGCCAACGTGCCGACGACCTCGCCGACCGAACGGGCCCCCAACTCGGCGATGCGGGCGGAGAGGCCCTCGACCACGTCGAGCACGGCCGTCGGCCGGTAGAACGTCGCGGTCCCGACCTGGATCGCCGAGGCACCGGCGACCAGGAACTCCATCGCGTCGTCGGCGTCCTGGATCCCGCCGATGCCGATGATCGGGACGTCCACGGTGCGGCGGAGCAGGTGGACGATGCGCAGCGCGAGCGGTTTGATCGCCGGCCCGGACAGTCCACCGGTTCCGGCGCCGAGGACGGGCCGGCGGCGCCGCCAGTCGATCGCCATGCCGACGTAGGTGTTGATCGCGCTGATCGCGGTGGCGCCGCCCGCGACGACCGCCTCGGCGATCGGCCGGATGTCGGTCACGTTCGGCGAGAGTTTCGCGATGAGCGGAAGCTCGGTTGCGGCGCGGACCCGCTCGACGACGCGCCGCGCGATCGCCGCATCCGTGCTGAAGTCGAGCCCGTGCGCGACGTTCGGACAGGACATGTTCAGCTCGAGCGCCGCGACGCCGGCCTCCTTGGCGAAGCGGTCCGCCAGCGCCGCGAAGTCGTCGATGTCATGCCCGGCGACGTTCACGACGAGCGGCGTGCCGATGTCGCGAAGCGAGGGCAACACGTCGCGGATCCACGCCTCGGCGCCGGGATTGGCGAGGCCGATCGAGTTCAGCAACCCTCCTGCGGTCTCCGCGAGGCGCGGAGGCGGATTGCCGGGGCGCGGTGCGCTCGTGATCGTCTTGACGACCAGGCAGCCGAGTCGCGCGAAGTCGACGAACGGGCTTGCCTCCAGCCCCTTGCCGAAGGTTCCCGACCCGGTTCCGACGGGGTTCTTCAGCGTCAGGGGGCCGATCCGCACCGTCAGGTCGACGGCGGCGGCGCTCGCGGCATCGGCCGCGGTGGGGCGGTCCGCGGCGGAGCCGCTCACGACGCCGTTCCGCGCGCCGCGGCGGCCGCTCGCTCCTCGGCGCGCCGCTTGTCCTGCTTGGCGGTGTGACCGAACAGCGCATCCCACAGCACGAGGATCACGCCGCACACGATCAGGCTGTCGGCGACGTTGAAGTTCGGCCATCGCCAGGTCTCGTGGCCCGGTTCACCGAGGTAGACGAGGATGAAGTCGCGCACCTTCGACCAATGCAGGCGGTCCCAGAGGTTGCCGAGCGCTCCGCCGAGGATCATGGCGAGCCCGACGTGCAGGGCCCGGCTGCGATTCCGCGTCGACAGGAACCACGCGCACAGCGCGAGCGTCGCGATCCCCGTCAGCGCGAGAATCTCCGTGGTGCGGTGTCGGGCGATGCCGAACGTCACCCCCGGATTCCAGGCACCCTCCCAGGCGAGGAAGCCCTCGATCACCTCGATCCGCCGGGCCGACTTGACCGACGGGTCGGGGTCCATGCCGAGTTCGCGTTGGAAGTAGGCCTTCGACGCGAGGTCCGCGGCGAGGCCGAGGGCGAGGATCGCCAGGCCGATGACCTTCAGGCGCGCGGGTCTCGGGGGGGGCAAGGCGGCGTCGGGGGCAGTCATCGGCGGGCGCAGAATACGGCCCCCGCTCGGCCCGCCCCAGGGAGGCCCGAGCGCGACATCACGGCTTCGGCACCCGCCCGGGGTGCGCCAGCGCCTCACGGCGGCCGATCCGACGATGGGACGCCGATGCCCACCGCCGCCCCCCGCGACCCGGCCTCGCTCCTGCGGGCCTATCTCGACCACCTCCGCGTGGAACGGGACGCCTCCGCGCACACGCTCGCCGCCTATCGCCGCGACGTGATCCGCATCCTCGCGGCGGTCGGCCTCGCTCCCGGCCGCCTCGACGAGTCGGACGCGCTGCGCGACGTCAGCGAGTCGAAGTTGATCGAATGGCTCGGATCCGAGCGGCGCGCCGGCGCCGCGGCGACGAGCATCGCGCGTGGTCTCTCGGCGTTCCGCGGCTACCTCGCGTTCGCGTCGAGCATCGGCGCGGAGGTGGGTGACCCGACGCGCCACCTGCCGACGGGCCGTCGCTGGGAACGCCTGCCGAAGGCGTGGACCCGCGCGCAGGTCGATCGATTGCTCACGGCGGCGAGCGGCGACGGCGCGCTGGCGCTGCGCGATCGCGCCCTGTTGGAGACGCTCTACGCGACCGGCGCCCGCGTCTCCGAGGTCATCGGCGCCCGCATCGAAGACCTGCGCGTCGCCGATCGCATGATCCGGCTGCACGGCAAGGGCGGCAAGACCCGCTGGTCGCCGCTCGCCGCCGCCGCCCTCGTGCATGTCGAAACCTGGCTCCGCGACGGGCGGCCGCGCCTGGTCCGGGCGGGCGATCCCGGCACGCTCTTCGTCTCGCGCGCCGGCCGACCGCTCGACCGGCACCGCGTGTTCCGGATGGTCCGCGAGCGCGCGATCGCGGCCGGCATCCCGGATCTCCTTTCGCCGCACACGCTCCGCCACAGCTATGCGACCCATCTCGTCGCGGGAGGCGCGGACCTGCGTGTCGTGCAGGAGTTGCTCGGCCACGCGAGCGTCCAGACGACGCAGATCTACACGAAGGTCGATCCCGAGCGCCTCAAGGGCATCCATCGCCGGTTCCACCCGCGCGGTTGACGCGGCGGCGAACGGGGCCGCCACGCCCCGCACCGGACGGGGAGTCGGACCGGCCGGCTACGCTCCGCACCGCCCCGGAGCCGTCCCGATGCTGCTCTTCCTCGATACCGCCGACATCGCCGAGATCCGCCGCTACGCCTCCTGGGGCGTCATCGACGGCGTCACGACGAATCCGTCCCTCGTCGCCCGGTCCGGCCGCGTGTTCGAGGAGGTGATCGCCGAGATCTGCTCGGTCGTCGATGGGCCGATCTCGGCCGAGGTGACGGCTCTCGACGCCGACGCCATGGTGGACGAAGGGGTGCGCCTCGCGGACATCCATCCGAACGTCGTCGTCAAGGTCCCGCTCATCCCGGAGGGGCTGAAGGCGACGAAGGCGCTCACAGCCCGCGGCATCCGAACGAACGTGACGCTCTGTTTCTCCGCGACGCAGGCCCTGCTCGCGGCGAAGGCCGGGGCGACGATGGTGAGCCCGTTCATCGGCCGGCTCGACGATCGCGGCGAGCGCGGCATCACGCTGATCGAGGACATCGTCACCGCGTTTCGCGCCTACCCGCGCATCACGACCCAGGTCCTCGTCGCGAGCACGCGGAGCGTCGACCACATCCGTGACGCGATGCGACTCGGCGCCGACATCGCGACCGTGCCGCCGCGCCTGCTCGACCGGATGATCGCGCACGAACTCACCGATCGGGGCCTCGACGCGTTCCTGGCCGACTGGAACGCGGCCCGCGCACGGGCCGATCCGCAGGGCCGACCGAACTGACCGGCGCGCCGTCTCTCCGACGATCGGGGCCACCACCCCATCCCGGTCGATGCGACCGGGCCGAAGGGACCGGGTCGAACGGACCGCCCGAGATCGGCCCGCAGGCGAAGGCCGTCCCCGTCGAGGAGCCGATTCCGGGCGGTCCATCGTCACGCTTCGTCCTTACGCGACCCACGACGGCGCGTAACCGTTCAGGGGGTCCTTGACCTTGCGGAGGAACGGCTTCGCAGATCGGGGGCGATCAGGCCGCCGTGTCGGGCTAGCTTGGTCGACCACACGTCGCCCTCCACGGCGACCCCGCTCCCCGCCTGCGAACCCGCGATTGC
>CAZPGF010000065.1:0-15209 GCA_964586025.1 uncultured Planctomycetales bacterium | reverse complement strand
GGATCGACGCCGGGGCGGATCGCCCCGTCCAGACGCGGCACGTCGTCGGGCAGCGACGCCGGGGCGATCGGATGGATGGGTACCGAGCGCTCGCGGTGCCACGCGAGCAACAGTTGGTGCAACGCCCGCGCGATGCCCCGTCGCGGCCCGAGCACGAGCGGCGTGACGTCGATCCCGATCATGACCCTCCGGACGCCGCTCTGCGCCAGACCGCGAGCGTACGCTCCGCCGCGAGCGACCACGGAAACCGCGCAGCCCGCGCACGCCGCGCTTCGCGCACCGCCTCGCCGTCCGACGACGCGGCGACGACCGCGTCCAGGCCCTGCGCGAGCGACGTCACCGAGCGCGGATCGGCCCGGAGGACGACCTCGCCCCCGACCTCGTGCGCGCCCGTTCCCTCGCCGACGAGCACCGCGAGACCATGCGCCAACGCTTCGAGGACCGGCAGTCCGAATCCCTCGTCGAGACTGGGAACCACGGCGCCGCCCGCACCGCGCCGGAGCGCGTCGAGCAGGGCATCGCCGGGGGCCTCGACGAAGCGCACGCGATCGTCCGATGCCATCGCGGCGAGGCTCGGTTCAGCGGCCCAACCGACCGCACCGGCGACGACGAGTCGCCAGCCGCTCGCGCGCGCCGCCGTCTGACGGAACGCTTGAACGAGGCGCACGACGTTCTTGCGGGGCTGGATCGTCCCGACCGCGAGCAGGTAGGGAGGCTCGACCACGGCGTGGGAGGGAGACCGACCTCCCTCCGGCGACGGGGGCGGGAGGTCGATCCCATGCGGCACGACGTCGATCCGCCCGGGATCGACCTGCCGCCGCTCGACGAGGATCTCCGCCACGTGACGCGTCGGCACGATCACGCGCGCGGCGCGCGCGAGCAACTCGTCTCCTCGCGCCGCGAGTCGGACGGCGAAGCGCGGACCGAACCACTCCGGATGGGTCCAGGGAAACGCGTCGTGGATCGTTGCGACCAGCGGGATGCGTGGGCGCAGCGGGAAGGGCGCGAGGTCGAGCGCATGCGCGAGATCGACGTCGGCGAACCGATCGAGGCCCACGCCGAGGCGCGCCGCGAGCCCGAGCGCGACGCGCGAAACGCCGTGCGATCCGAGCGTGGCTCCCTCGTCACGCGATCCCACGAGCGGCCGTCGGCGACGCAGGCGCCCTTCGAACGCCACGATCGCCGGTGCGTCGGGCGAGGCGCGGAGCGCCGCGAGAAGACCGCGTGCGGCAACGCCGACGCCGCTCCGGCCGGTGACGACGGGCCGCGCGTCCACGAGCACGCGCCGCGGTCGCCCCGTGTCGGATCCCATCGCGTGCGGATCAACGCTGCGCGAGCGAGGTCGCTTCAGGGGCCACGTCCTGGAACGCGGAGCGCAGGACGTGGCGCACATGGCGGGGATTCAGCGCCACGTTCGTCGTTGCGGTGAACGGCCCGCCGAGACCGCGGGCTTCCGAGCTGATCGCGAGGATCTCGCTCGCGACGGTCGGCACGGCGCGGTCCTCCGCGGACGGCCGGTTCGGCACGAGACGCACGAGCAGCACCGCCGCGGTGCCGCGGGCACGCAGCCTCGCCGTGGGCGAGAGTGTCCCCCACGTGCGGCGCACTCGGTTCCAGAGCGATGCCACCTCGCGCAGCGCATCGCGGTCCTTGGCGTCGCGACCGGCGAGTTGCGCGCGCAGATGCTCTTCGAGGGTGCGACGCTGACCTTCGGTGAGGACGATCCGCTCGTTGCGACCGAGTCCGGCGACGAACCGTGCGGCCTCGACGTAGGCCGATGCGCTGATCCCGTCGAGAGGCGGCTGCCCCGGCCAGGTCGCCGTGCGCGCGAGATCGAGGACCTGCGCGACGGACCGCTGGAGCGCGCCTTCGGGATGCACCGCGAGCAAGGCGTCGAGATCGATGCGGAAGCGCTCGAGCGCCGCGTTGACCGCATCGCCACGACCGACCGCCTCATCGGCGTCCACCTGTTCATGCGCGTCGATCAGCGCGAGCCAGCGTTGGCGCTCGAGCGGACCCACGTCGCGGACGTGGTGAGCGAGCGCGTCGGCGAGTCGTTCTCGTTCCGGCGCGCCGAGCCCGAGGTCGAACGCGCGCGCGAACAGTTCGACGAAAGCGATCTGGTCCCGTCCGTACAGCGCCACGTCGCCCGGAACGACGATGCGCTCGGGATCCGGCGCGCCGAGGTCGGGTTCGACGAACAGCGTCGACGCATCGACGCTCGGAGCGACCGCCTCGGGAGGCGCCGGGGCGGGCGCCGGCTCCGGCGGCGGCTGGTCGGCGCCGGCGGGTGGCGAAAACGACGCGACGGCAGCGAACAGGACGGCGAGATGGACGAATCGGGCGTTTGCGACAGACTGCATGGTCGGTATACTCCCACGCCACACCCCCGCCGCTGGACCCCCTCCCTGTCGTGCGACTCGTCCTTCCCACTCCGGGCTTCCCCATTCCGGGATTCCTCGGCGCCCTGCTGGCGGTCGCGATGCTCCAGGCACCGCTCCTCGCGTGCGTCCACGCCAGCCACACGCACGTCGGCCGGGCCTGGTCGCACTTCTGCGACCACGACCACGCCGACGACGCCAGCGCGGCGCGGCCCCACCAGGCGGGCGACCGTCCCGAGGTCGATGCCGCGGGGTGCGCGGATCCGGGCTCGTGCGACGGACGGCAGATCCATCTCGCCGAGGGATGGCTGGTAGGTACCGGCGGCTCCCACCCGGGCCGCGTCGTGCCGGCACACCTTCCCCCGTCGTCTGGGTTCGACGACGCCGGGCGCGACCACGAGGGCACGGCCCTGCTTCGCCCGGAGCGTCATCGACCGCCACGGGCCCCGACCCACCTCTCGAACGTTCTCCGGCGCTGACCGGGCAGGGTCGCCCGCGCCTCTCGCGCGAGCGGCTCTGACGCGGGCGCCTTCGTGTCGTCTCCCGTCGGGAGACCCTCGCCGCACGGCGCCCGTTCCCGGTCCAGGCGAGCGGAGGCGTTCATGCGGTCGTTCCCCATTCCACGAATCCCGTCCCCCATCCGTCGCGTCGCATCGTTTGCCCTCCTCGGCGCGGCGGTCGGCCTCGGAGGGTGTCGTAGCGCCGGCCCACCGACCCGGCCCCTCGATCCGGCTCGACGCGTCGCGACGCTCGCGGCGGCTCGCGAGGAGGTTCCGGCTCCCCAGGGTTCCGTAGACCTCGACACGCTGAAGGCCCTCCTTCGCGCCAACCATCCGGGGGTACGCGCCGCCCGCGCCGCCGCGTTGGCGCGTCGGCGCGGAGCGGCCGAACCGAGCCGACCGGCCAACCCGAGCGTATCGATCGGGCCGTTGCTCCTCGGCGGCGTGGACGTGCTTTCGAGCGCCGCGTGGGGTGTCGAGGCCGCGTTGGGCTGGGTCGCGCCTCTGACACCGGCGCGACGCCTGGACGATCGCGCGCGCCGCCTCGACGCCACGGCCGGCTGGATCGAGGCGGTGGCGACGGAACGTCGCGCCTGGCTGGATGCCCGAGCGGCGCTGGCGACGGCGCGTTCCGCGATCGAGCGCCGTGCCGCCCGGGCCGCCGCCGCGGGCGCCGCGGAGGAGCGCCTCGCGATCGCTCGGCGCGCCGCCGACGCGGGGGAGTCCGATGCGGTCTCGGTCGCCCTGCTCGACGTCGAAGCCGCCGGTGCGCGTCGCGCGCGCCACGTCGCGGACGACGCGGCGAGCGCGGCGCGCGAAGCGCTCGCGAGCGCGCTCGGCCTTCGCGCGAACGCGCTCGACGCGGCGACCCTGCCCGCGCCGGCCCTCGACCTCGAACCGCCCCCTCTCGAACGCCTCGTCGCGGAACTCGCGCGCAGTCGCTCCGACGTCGCGGTGCTCGTGGCGCGATACGAGGCCGCCGAGGCGCGGCTGCGCACGGAGGTCGCGCGCGGACAGCCGGACCTGGAGTTCGAGGCGAGCGTCGAACGTGAGGACGGCGAGAACCGATTCGGCCTCCTGCCGTCGATCGAGGTGCCCGTCTTCGACCAGAACCAGGTCGGCATCGCCACGGCGTGCGCGGAGCGGGACGCCCTGCGAGCCGAGTTGGACGGGATGCTCGGCACCGCCCTCGGCGAGGTCGAGATCGCGTGGCGCCGCCTCGATGCAGCGCGTCGGCGCGTCGCGCAACTCGAAGAGGACCTGGTTCCGTCGGTGGCCGCGCTGGTCGCGGCGAGCGAGGCGCGTCGCGAAGCGGCGGGCTCCATCGATGCGTTGTCGCATCTGGAGACGTTGCGCGCCGAACAGGAGTTGCTCGTCGAGCGCGCGGACGCACGTGCCGACGTGCTCGAGGCGTGGAGCGAACTGGAGACGGCCGCCGGCGCACCGCTGCTCGCGTGGGCGCATGACGACGAGGAGATGACGAAGTGATTCGCGATCTGATGACGATTCTGTTCGGGGTCGCGCTCGTCGCGGGCGGACTCGCCGGCGGCTGGTGGCTCAAGAGCGAAGTCGCCTCGCACGCCGGAGGTGGAGACGCTCACGGCCACGATCACGGCGGCGCAGACGCCGACGACCACGCCGGGCACGACCACGCCGGGCACGACCACGCGGACCACGCCGAAGGCCCGGCGCCGATCACGGCGGAGGCGCGCCGGGCTCTCGGCGTCGTGCTGCGTCCGGCGTCGTTGACCAAGAGCGTGCCGAGCGAGGAGATCCCGGCCGTCGTCGCCGACCGGCCCGAGAACCACCGCATCGTGCGTCTGCCGTTCGGCGGCGTCGTCGAGGCGGTCCATGGCCGCACCGGCGATCCCGTCGCGCCGGGCGCACCGCTCGTCACCGTCCTGCGCGAGGCGATTCCGCCGTTCGCACGCGAACGCATCGCGGAACTCCTGACGCCCGTCGGTGAGGAGGTCCACGCGGCGGCGGGCGCGCTTCGCGAGGCGTCGAAACGACGCGAGATCGCGCGGCGCGAACGCGATCGACTCACCGGGCTCGCGACAGAAGGCGTCGTGCGGGGCTCCGACCTCCGGGAGATGGAGTACGAACTCGAGCGGGCCGATCAGGCCGTCGGCAACGCCGAGCACGAACTCGAGCATCACGGCCTGACCGGCGAGGAGATCGCGGCCGTGGCGGCGGGGCGCACGCCCCCACCCCAACCGATCTTGTGGGAACGCGTGCTGCGTCGTCAGGGATGGTGGGACGAACACAGCGACGCCTTGCGGGCGTTGCTGCCCCCGTCGGCGCGGGATCGCGCTTGGGTCGTGCCGGGCCTCGGCGAGCTCCACGCGGCGGGTCTGCTCGACCAGGCGCTCGTGGACGACGCACGCGAGACGCCGGCGCTCACGACGCACCTCGCCGAGGTGATCGCGCTCCTGCTCGGCGGCACGCCCCGTCCGACGGTCACCGCGTGGGCCCAACGCGGCCTGCTCGAAGCGACCTGGACGCTGCGCGTGCCCGAACCGGACGACGGACCGACCGACGACGACGGACCGGGGTTCGATCTCGCGGCGATCCACGTCCGCGCGGGCGATCGCGTCACGGCAGGCGACGCCGCGGTCACGCTGTACCGCGGCGCGACGATGTGGCTGCGCGCCCTGCCCGTCGGCCGGCAGACGGCGACATTGACTCGCGCCCTCGCCGAGAACGCACCGATCGACGCGGTGCCGCTGATCCCGGGCACGGGGCCGACGTTCTCGGACCTGCGCGTTCTGCGGATCCATCCGCTGGGCGAAGGCGGCTCCGAGCGCAGCGTCGCCGACCTCATCGTGCCCAACGAAGCGAGCGGCGCCGGCGGCGGACCGCGCACCTGGCGCCTCAAGTCGGGACTTCGCTATCGGATCGTCGTGCCGGCGGCGCCGCCGAGCGACGCGTTCGTCCTGCCGCGCGACGCGATCGTCCGCGACGCGGGTGTGCCGACCCTCCTGCTCGCCGACGGCCCCGGCTTCCGGCGCGTGCCGGTGCGTCTGCTGCACGAGAACCCGCGCCAGGTCGCGGTCGCGTACGACGGATCGATCTTCCCCGGCGACGAGATCGTGGTCGAGGGTGCCTTCGCGTTGTCCCTCGCCATCCAACAAGCCGAGAGCGGCGGTGGCGGCGGCCACCACCATCACCACTAGGGCCCGACATGCTCGATCGCATCATTCGCTACAGTCTCGAGCATCGCCTGCTCGTGGTCGTCGCCGCGCTCGCCGTCGCGGTGTTCGGTCTGGTGACCGCGGCGCGGCTCCCGATCGACGTCCTGCCGGACCTGAACCGGCCGATGGTCACGGTGATGACGGAGGTGCACGACCTCGCGCCGGAGGACATCGAGCGTCAGGTCACCTGGCCGATCGAACAGGCCGTGAACGGCGCGAGCGGCGTCACCGGCGTGCGCTCGAACAGCGGCATGGGGCTCTCCGTCGTCAACGTCGAACTCGACTGGAGCGCCGATCTCCTGCGGGCGCGTCAGACGATCCAGGAGCGTCTCGACGTCGCCCGCGCTCGGCTTCCGGCCGGGGTCGTGCCGACGCTCGCGCCGCCGAGCACGCTGCTCGGCCAGATCCTGATCGCGGGCGTGCGTTCCACCGACGGGTCGGTGGCGGTGGACGAGTTGCGCGCCTACGCGGACCAGATGCTCGTGCCCGCACTGCTCGGAGTCCACGGCGTCTCGCAGGTCCTGACGACCGGCGGCGCGCCGCGCGAACTCCAGGTCGAGGCGGACGCGCGCCTGCTCGAGGCGGAGAGCGTCACGCTCGGGGAGGTCGCCGACGCGATCCGCCGCTCGAATCGCCTGGCGTCGGGCGGCCTCTTGCCGGCCGGCAGCGAGGCCCCGATGGTCGGCGTGCTCGGCATGGTCGACAGCGAGCGCGACGTCGGCACGGCGGTCGTGCGGCGCGAACCGGGGCGCACCGTCCTCGTGCGCGACGTCGCTCGGGTCGGCTTCGGTCCGGCGGCGGTACGGGTCGGCGACGCCGGCGTGGACGACGGCGACGGCGTGCTCTTGATCGTGATGAAGCAGCCGACCGCCGACACGCTGGCGGTCTCGGGCGCGGTCGAAGCCGAACTCGCGCGGCTCGCCGACACGCTCCCGAAGGGCATGGCGATCGTGCCGGACGTGTTCCGCCAGGCGACGTTCATCGACCGCGCCCTCCACAACGTCGGCGACGCGGTGCGGGACGGGGCCTGGCTCGTGCTGATCGTCCTCGCGCTGTTCCTGCTCGATCTGCGCACGACGTTCATCACGTTGACGGCGATTCCGCTCTCGGTCGCGATCACGGCCCTGGTGTTCTCGTGGGCGGGCCTGTCGATCAACACGATGACGCTCGGCGGCCTGGCCGTCGCGATCGGCGCGCTCGTCGACGACGCGATCATCGACGTCGAGAACGTGTTTCGAAGACTCCGACAGTCCTGGCGTGACCAGACCGGCGTCCATCCCCTGCGGGTCGTGCTGGACGCCTCGCGCGAGGTCCGCAAGCCGATCCTCGTCGGCACGCTGATCGTCGTCGTCGTGTACCTGCCGCTGTTCGCGCTGGAGGGCATGGAGGGGCGCCTGTTCCGCCCGATCGCGCTCGCCTACATCGTCAGCGTGCTCGCCTCGCTCGCCGTCGCGCTGACGGTGACCCCGGTGCTCTGTTCGTTCCTCCTGCCCGCCTCGGCCAAGCGACGCGCGCGCCGCGAGGGGCCGCTGATTCGCCTGCTGATGAACGGCGCCGAGCGGTTCATCCTCTTCAGCTTGGCCCGTCCCCGTGCGATCGCGGTCGTGCTCGGCGGCCTCGTGCTGCTCGGCGTCGGCTGGATCGTCACGCGCGGCGCGAACTTCCTCCCCGCCTTCGACGAAGGCTCGGCGCAGGTCAATCTGTTCCTTCCGCCGGACGCCTCGTTGGACGCCGCGTCGGCATGGGGTCGCCGACTGCAGGAGGTCGTCCTCGCCGTGGACGGGGTGGCGCACGTCGGACGCCGCACCGGTCGGGCCGAGGGCGACGAGCACGTCATGGGGACGTCCGAGAACGAGATGATCGTCACCTTCGATCCCCGCCATCCCCGTCCGCGCGAGGAGATCATCGCCGACATCCGCGCGCGGCTCGCCGAGGCCTTCCCGGGGCTCCCGACCGAGACCGAGCAGCCGCTCGCGCACCTCCTGTCACACCTGCTGTCCGGCGTGAACGCGCAGGTCGCGATCAAGATCGCCGGCGAGGATCTGCCGACCCTGCGACGTTTCGCCAAGCGCGTCGAGGCGACGGTGCGCGCCGTGCCCGGTGTCACCGACCTGTTCGTCGAACCGCAGGTGCTCATTCCGAGGATCGAGGTCGTGCCGCGGCGGGATCGACTCGCCGACGAGGGGATCGCCGTCGAGGATCTCGCGGAGACGGTCGAACTCGCACTCGAAGGCGAACAGATCAGCCGGTTCACGCGCGGGACGTTCGCCTACCCGATCGTGTTGCGGCTTCGCGCGGCCGATCGCGAGTCGGTCGAGTCGGTCGCCGACCTTTCCCTGCGGGCGTCGGACGACTCGATCGTTCGCCTCGCCGACGTCGCCGACGTCCGTCGAGGTCTGATGCCGAACATCGTGAAGCGCGATCAACTGCGACGGAGGCTGGTCGTGCAGCACAACGTGGAGAGGCGAGCGCTGTCGGACGTCGTCGCCGACGTCGAGCGGGCGCTCGCACCGATTCGCCGCGACCTCCCGGGCGGCTACGACATCCGCCTGGAGGGGCAGTTCGAGGCCCAGGAGGCCGCGGAGCGGACGATGATCCTGCTGTCGTTCGTCGCCCTGGCGTTGATGGCCCTGCTCCTCTACAGCCACTTCGGGAGCATCAACCTGACGTTGCAGGTCCTGCTCAACATCCCCGCGGCGTTCGTCGGCGCGGTCGCGCTGCTGTCATGGACGGATCAGGATCTGTCGATCGCGACGCTGGTCGGCCTCGTCGCGCTGGGCGGAATCGCATCGCGCAACGGGATCCTCCTGCTGGACCACTACCTGCATCTCCTGCGCGAGGAGGGCATGACGTTCGGGCGAGAATTGATCGTCCGTGCCGGTCGCGAGCGGATCGTGCCGGTGATGCTCACGGCGCTGACGAGCGGCATCGCGCTCGTGCCCCTGTTGCTCTCACCGAACGAACCGGGACGCGAGATCCTCTATCCCGTCGCGACGGTCCTCGTCGGCGGCCTGTTCACGAGTACGTTGTTGGATCTGTTGCTGACGCCCGGCATCTTCCTGCTCTTCGGTCGAGGGGCGGCGGAGGCTGCGTCGCGCCGCGCGGTCGATCCGCTCGCCTCGCCGGTTTCCCCCATGCCGGGCCATCCCGGCGTCTCCCAGGAGTCCTGACATGAATCGCCTTCTTCTCCTCCTCGCGCTCGCTTTCTCGCTCGCCGCATGCGGCGACAAGGACAAGCCCGGCACGACGGGGCCGGGCACGGACACGGTTCCCGCCGAGCACCCGGACGAGGCTGCCCACGATCATGACCACGACCACGACGGAGCCCACGGCGGTCATGTGATCGAACTCGGCGAACACCTCGCCCATGCCGAGGTCGTGCTCGACCACGACGCGAAGACGCTCGCGATCTGGATCACGGACGCCGACATGAAGCCCGTCGCGACGGACGAGCCGATCGTGCTGAACCTCGTCCACGACGGCGCGCCGGTCCAGTTGACCGGTGAGGCGAACTCGGGCAAGGACGCGTACGTGTTTCGACACGACGCCTTCGCCGGCGATCCCGAGGGACGACTGCGGATCAAGATCGGCGGCGCGACCTACAACCCGGAACTCGAGACCGGACACCACCACGACGACGACGACGACGATCACGCGCACGATCACGACCACGGGCACGAGCACGGTCGGGTCGTCGGGGTCAAGGCCCTGCTCAAGGCCGACGACGGCTCGACGGTCGGCCACGTCGAGCTCGCGCTGCACGACGATGCCGGCGACCTCGAACTGCGCCTGACGAAGGATGCGGACGGTCACGAGCCTCTCGACCTGCCGCTCGACACGGCGATCGAGGTGGCGATCGGCGAAGGTGCCGCGGCCCGCACCGTCGTCCTGCGCGCTCGCGACACGGACACGAACCCGGACGAGTCCGGCGCGACGACCGTGCGAAGCGGCAAGACGAACTACTTCGTGTTCCCCGGCGAAACCGGCGCCGACGCCTCGTGGCTGAAGGGCCCCTCGTTCCGGGCGCCGGCGACGCTCCGCGTCCCGTCCGCGTCGGGCACGTGGACCGCGTCCCTCACCCTCGTCCCCCACAAGCACTGATCGTCCCGAACGTTCGCAGATCGCGGACGGCTTCGGCGATCCGCGAGTTGCGGATCGGACTCGCGAGCGAGCACGCGCTCCGAACGCACACGTTCGGAGCGCGGCTCGACGATCTCTCGACGACGGCGACCGTCGCTCGGCGGTTACAGCGTGTCGAGGATGTCGAACTCGTTGAAGTCGATGCCCCCGTCGCCGTTCGCGTCGGCCTTCTGGAGACGACCGCCGTAGGACGAGGTCTCGGCCGGCTGGAGGAGCCCGTCACCGTTCTGGTCGAGGGCCTCGAAGGCAAGGCGGCGCTCGGAGGTCTCCTCGAGGCGGACCGGGCGGTTCGTTCCGAAGATCGCGGCGACCCCGTCGGTCAACGTGCCCGCGCCGACCGGCTCGTGGGAGAAGGTCCCGTCGCGCTTCGGTTCGTAGCGGACCGCACGACCGATCGAGTCGATGTGTCCGATCTGGTCGTCGCGATGAAGCGTCGAGACGATGTGCAGCGGGAACGCCGGGCCGCCGCGCGCCTGCTGGTAGCGGCTCGCGACGACGTAGCCGATGTGCCGCTCAGGCTGGCCGCCGATCGACTCGTAGACCTTGAACACCTTGCTCTCGCGGCTCACCATCCAGCCGCCTCGGTCGATGCGCGTGGCGAGCGGTTCGACGAACGGAGCACGGTCCGAAAAGCCCGTCTGTCCGGTCGGCTCCGACCAAGGACGGGTGCAGCCGGCCAGGCACAGGCCCGCCAGCGCGACCGAGGCAAAACGGAACATGGGCGCGTGCCTCCTCCCGAACGAGACTCCGTAGGATAGCGCGCCACCCGTCGGGCGCCATCGAAGACGACGGACCCGTGCCAGCCCCCCGGGGGACCCGCGTTCCGTCATGCCCGCGAGCCACGCCACGAGCCTACGCTAACTCCTTGACACCTCCGGCCCCCTCGCCGCGCTGCACGCGGCCGGTCCCGCGGCGTTCGAGGAGAGGCCCCAGCAGCTGGAACTCGCCGTCGCCGTCGAGGCGGCGCTCGCCGAGGGCCGCCACGCGCTGGTCGAGGCGGGCACCGGCGTCGGCAAGTCGTACGCCTACCTCGTCCCCCTCCTGCGCTTCGCCGTCGAGCGCAACGTCACCGTCGCCGTCTCGACGAGCACGATCGCTCTCCAAGAGCAACTCGTCCGGAAGGACCTGCCCACCCTCGCCCGCGCGATGCCGTTCGAGTTCGACTTCGCGCTGGTCAAGGGACGCGGCAACTACCTCTGCCGTCGCCGCCTGGATCTCGCCATGGACGAGGAGGGACCGTCCCTCGTCGCCGACGACGCCGCCGACCAGATCCGCGCGATCGCGGCGTGGGCCGGCGGGCCCCACGACGGGAGCCTGCAGTCCCTCGCGTTCCGTCCGGACCACGATGTCTGGGATCGCGTCCGCGCGGAGTCCGGCAACTGCCTCGGGCGCATGTGCGAGCACTACGACCGCTGTGCCTGGCAGGCGAGCCGGCGTCGCCTGAACGAGTCGCGCCTGCTCGTCCTGAACCACCACGTCCTCCTCGCCGACCTCTTGCTGCGTCGCACGGGGCGCTCGTTCCTGCCGGCGATCGCCGCCCTGGTCATCGACGAGGCGCACGACCTGGAGGACATCGCCTGCCGGCAGCTCGGCGCGCGGATCAGTGCCGGCGGCGTGCGGCAGGTCCTCGGCCGACTGTGGTCCGCCAAACGTCGCCGCGGCCTCCTCGGACATCCGGCGTTGCAGGACCTGCAACGCGACGTGTCGGAACTCCGGGCGGCCTGCGACCGACGATTCGCGGCGTGGGCACGGGCCACCGGCCCTTCGGGCCTCGCCGGTCTCGACGACGGCGCGATCCTCGAGGACGACCTCTCGCGCGGCCTCTTCGACCTGGCAACCTCGATCGAGGCGTCGGCGGGCGCGTTCGACGATCCGGGCCAGAAGCTCGAAGTCGCCGCGCGCGCCCGGTCGCTGCGCGAGCACGCCGACGCGATCGAGACAGTGACCCGGGGCGAGACGCCGGGCCGCGTCCGCTGGATCGAGAGCGGATCGGGCGGTGCGTCGGCCCTCTGTGCCTCGCCGGTCGATGTCTCCGAACCGATCCGCGAACTCCTCTTCGAGGCGATCCCGTCGGTCATTCTCGCTTCGGCGACGCTTGCCACGGGCGATCCGCCGTCGTTCGACTTCACCCGCAAGCGACTCGGCGTGCCGTCGCCGCTCGAGGTGCGCATCGGCAGCCCCTTCGACTTCCGCTCGCTCGTCCGCATCGTGCTGCGCGCCGACCTACCGGATCCCGTGCACGAGAGCCGCGCCTTCGACGAGGCGTTGCCCGCGGCGATCCTCGACGCGCTGAAGCGGAGCGACGGCGGCGCCCTCGTCCTGTTCACCTCGGCGCGCAGCCTGGACCTCGCCGCGCACGCCCTCGAAGGACCGATCGCCGAGGCCGGGTGGACCCTGCACGTGCAGGGCCGTGATCGGGAGCGGCCGACCCTGCTCGAGGACTTCCGCGTGTCCGGCGGCGTGCTGTTCGGACTCGCCAGCTTCTGGCAGGGCGTGGACGTCCCGGGCACCGCGCTGCGCCACGTCGTGATCACGCGACTACCGTTCGAGGTGCCGACCCATCCGCTGCAGGTCGCGCGCCAGCGCCTCGTCGAGCAGCGCGGCGGAAACGCGTTCCGCGACCTCTCGCTGCCGCAGGCCGCGCTCAAGCTGCGGCAGGGCTTCGGGCGCCTCGTCCGTCGTCACGACGACCGCGGCTTCGTGACGATCCTCGATCCGCGTGCGGTCACGCGCGGCTACGGCGAGGTGCTGCTCGCCGGACTGCCCGACTGCGAGCGGGAGATCGTTCGCGGGACCTAGTCGCGGGTCCGCGGTCCGCCGGGTCAGAGCCCCCGAGCGTTTACCGGGTGGATGGGCTGTCAACCCCCCGCCAGCACACCGTGCTCCGGGCGCGGTCCCGTACCGTGCGCGGCGATGCAACCGATGGCGCGACCCGGGTTCAAGTCGTATCCGCACGCCAAGGCTCTCTCGGCGCGCCCGGCGACGCGGCTCCTGCTCGCGATCGATGCGCTCGCCAACCTCGGGCTGGCGGGACTGCTCGCTCGCGCCGGCGTGCAGGGGAACCTCGGGCCCGGCGCGGGCTTCGGCCTCGCCGCGGCGGCACTCCTCGCCGCGTTCGCGTCGATCGGCAGCATCGGCATGCGCCCCCGCGCGCGCAACGCACGGATGACGCTCTGCCTCGTCGCCTGGATCGCCGCGGTCTGGCGCGGCGGGCCGCTCGACGGAGCGGTCGCGGGGACCCTCGCGCTCGTCGTCTGGAACGGCCTCGTCTGGATCGTGCTGCTCGTCGAGGGACGCCGCATCAGCGCGGCCATCGCCGAGGCCACCGGCGAGGAGGGACTCGGCGACGACCCGTCGCGCCACCTCTGACCGCCCCGCTCCCGTCAGGCCCGCGATGCGGCGGCGGCGCGGATGCGCTCCTCGGCGAGACGGTTGCTGGCCTCGTTGGTCGAGATGCCCTGCTCCTTCGCGATCTCGAACACCCGCTTCAACGCGATGTAGATGTTCTCGACCTTCGCGCGGGCGCGGTCTTCCTTGTATCCGGAGGGTTCGACCTCGATCGAGACGTTGATGATGCCGCCAGCGTTGATCACGTAGTCCGGCGCGTAGAGGATGCCGGCGTCGCGCAACTTCAGGCCGTGCTCCTCGCGGAGGAGCACGTTGTTCGCGGCGCCCGCGACGATCGGCGTGCGCAGGCGGGGCAACGACTCGTCGTTGATGATCGCGCCGAGCGCGCACGGAGCGACGATGTCCGCCTCGACGAAGAGGATCTCGTTCGGGTGGACGATGGTCGCGCCGGTCTCGTTGGCGACCGCTCGCGCGCGGTCCTCGCTGATGTCGGAGACGACGAGCTTCGCGCCGGCCTGGTGCAGATGCGTCGAGAGGAAGGTGCCGACGTGGCCGCATCCCTGCAGGGCGATCGTGCGGCCCCGGAACTCCCCGCTGCCGAACACCTCCTCGAGGCAGGCCTTCATGCCGCGGAACACGCCGAGCGCGGTCCAGGGCGAGGGATCGCCGCTCGAACCGGATTCGCGCGGCAGGCCGGTCACCCACTTCGTCTTGCGACGAAGGACCACCATGTCCTCGACGGACGTACCGACGTCCTCGGCGGTGATGTATCGCCCGCCGAGCGAGTCGACGAACTCGCCCATCGCCTCGAACAACTTGGTGGACTTTTCGGTCTTCGGATTGCCGAGGATGACGCTCTTGCCGCCGCCGAGGCCGGTGTCGGCGACCGCGGACTTGTAGGTCATGCCGCGGGCGAGCCGCAGGACGTCGAACAGCGCGTCGTCCCAGGTCGCGTAGGGCCACATCCGCATGCCGCCGAGCGCCGGGCCCAGCGTGGTGTCGTGGATCGCGATCAGCGCGCGCAGACCGCTCGCGGGATCCTCGCAGCGCGCGATGTGCTCATACCCGTCCCGGACGATCGTTTCGACCTTCACGAGGTGCTCCTGACCCGCCGGGTGTGCGATGGACGGGCGTGGGTACGTTAGCCCCCGCGGCGCAGCCCGGCGAGCGGATTCAGCGCCGTGACCGCGTGCGCCGCTCCTCGCTCAGGAGGGGTCCGCGGAGCCTTCGGCGCTTCGCGGCGAGCGCGCCGCTCGCTTCGCGGGGGCCTTCTTCGCCGAGCGGCTGCGCGCGGGCGATTTCGCCGCCGCGGCCTTGGGCGCGACGGTCCGCGTGGCGGACTTCTTCGCGGACTTCTTGGAGGCCTTCTTCGCGGCCTTCTTGGCGGCCTTCTTCCGACCGCGCACGCCGCCGCGGCTCGCGACGTACGCGGCGCGCCGTTCCAGCAGTTCGACCGCGTCCTCGAACGTGAGGTCGTCCGGCGCCGTGCCCTTGGGCAGGCTCGCGTTGGTCGTGCCGTCGGTCACGTAGGGACCGAAGCGCCCGTCGAGCACCTTCAGCGTCGCGCCGGTCTCGGGATGGGCTCCGAGTTCGCGCAGCGGCGCGGCGGGCGCGCGCTGTCCGGCGCGGCGCCGCGGCTGGGCGAG
>CAZPGF010000064.1:0-15438 GCA_964586025.1 uncultured Planctomycetales bacterium | reverse complement strand
CATCAACATGGACGGCGAGATCGCGAGCGAGTACTACGCCGGGGTCGCGTATCGAACCCCCGACCGCGCCGCTCTGTACGATCCCTACGTCTGCGTCGCGGTGTCGGTTTACCGCCACACGCCTCGCGACCACGACGAGGCCGGCAACCGGATCCTCTGCCCCCGCTTCGGCAGCGTGACCTGCGGCGAGCACATCTCGATCGAGCCGTTCGTGTTCGAGACGTTCTGCGACGGGAGTCGCATCGCCCCCCGCCACATCGCGGTGAATCTCGCCGGCAACGAGGTCTACGACGTGTACTACGCGAACGACACCGCATCGGTGTTCGAGGCGATCCGCACGCGCGTTCCCGACACCGAGGTCGAGAAGCCCGTCGTGATCCGCGGCGATCGACCCGTCGTCGAACGCGTCGCGAGTCGTGCACGCGAGGATCGCGAGGCGGTCGAGGCGGCGTATCGCGATGGGGACGATGCCGTTCGCAAGGCCTTGCTGGACGCCGCGGCGAAGCACCCCAACGCCGCACCGCTCGATCTGCTGCGGCTCGCGATCCACGGGTTGGATCCCGCGAACGCGCGACGCGCGCGCGAGGCGCTCGCGCGGGTCGATGGGCCCGGAGCGACGGATCTGATCGCGGAGGCGTTGAAGGCGCCGCTCGACGCGGCCGAACGCGACCTTCTCGTCGCGGCGCTCGATCGCCTGGCGAAGTCCTCGACGCTCGCGCGATGGCTGTCCGTCGTCCATCGGGGCCTGGACGCTCGCAGCGAGGCGGTTGACGCGGAGGCGTGGGCGAACGGGCTCGGCGGCGCGAGGTACCCCGCACCGTCGGTCGAACTCGGCGATGCGACGCTCGTCGCCTATTCCGAGCGCAAGGCGCGCGCCGCTAGAGAGCATCCGGACGATCCGGCGCCGCGCGTCGAACTCGCGGCGTCCCTGCTCCAGCAGGCCTACGAGGCGGGCTACGTGACGACCCGCCGCGGCAACGAGGCGGATCGCTGGGCGCGAGCGCTGTTCGAGGAGGCGCGCGACACCATCGCCGAGGCGGAGTCGCTCGGCGGCACGGGTTGGCGCCTCGATGCGGTCGCCGCGCTCGCCGCGTACAACCTCGGCGACACCTCGGTCGCCTACGAGCGCGCCGAGAAGGCGATGGCCAAGATCCCCGCAGGGGACACGACCTACTTCTCGATGGCCGTGGCCACGGTGTTCGCCGAAGGCCGCTTCAAGGCGATCAAGGCCGCCGCGCTCGCGAAGGAGAAGTTCCCGCCGACGTGGATCGCGGACCTCAACAACGCCTACGAGATCCTTCGCGCGCATCCGCTCGGCACCGACACCCAACTCGTTTGGCACATCGATCTGCTCGACTGGCTGGGCGCCGACCGCCGCGTCGATCGGGCGATCTCGGCCGGCCTCGAGCGGTTCCCGCAGTCCGACGAGTTGCACAAGCGCTGGCGCGCGATCGCGCATCGACGGAACGGCGCGACCGGCCTCGAGAAGGTCGCCCGCGACGTCGTCGCGTGTCCCGGGGACGCCGACGCGCATCGCTGGTTCGCCGGCCTCGCCGAGGTCGAGGCGGCCGAGCAGTGGCGCCGCGAGAACAAGTCGAGCGAGGCGCTCGCCGCGTACGGGCGTGCGGTCGAGCACTTCGACGCGGCCCTCGCGCGCTGGCCGGAGATGCAGGACGCCGTCGATCACCGCATCGCGCTGATCCACGCGGCGCGCGCACGCGTCGCGCTGCAAGCAGGTGACCGCGGCGCCGCGCTCGACGCGATCCTCGCGTCGTTTGCACGCCGCAACGACAGTGCGGGCACCCGCGACGGCGTCGGGATCACGCCGGGTGAGACGGCGCAGATGCTCCGCGTCGAACTGCTCGCCGAGAAACGCGACACCGACATCGCGCGGTTGGACGCCGCGCTGAAGGAGATCGACCCCGAACTCCTGCGATTCGACCGCCCGTGACGGAGGTCGAAGGAGAGTCCCTCGAGGCTCGTCTCGAATCCTCCAACCTGCTGCTCCAACGGGTCGTGGAGGAGGTGGAGCGGGTCGTCGTCGGGCAACGCGAGTTGGTGGAGGCGCTCCTGATCGGGCTGCTGGCCGACGGACACGTGCTCCTCGAGGGACTGCCCGGCCTCGCGAAGTCCCTGACCGTCTCGACGCTGGCGACCGCGATCGGCAGCACGCACCGGCGGATCCAGTTCACCCCCGACCTCTTGCCGAGCGACCTGCTCGGCACGCAGGTCTACGAGCCGGCGACCGGTCGGTGGTCGGTGAGGGAGGGACCGATCTTCGCCCAGATCGTGCTGGCCGACGAGATCAACCGCGCGCCGGCCAAGGTGCAGTCCGCCCTGCTCGAGGCCATGCAGGAGCGCACCGTCACGCTCGCCGGCGAGACGCATCCGCTCCCGTCGCCGTTTCTCGTGCTGGCCACGCAGAACCCGGTCGAACTCGAGGGGACCTACCCCCTGCCCGAGGCGCAGATCGATCGCTTCCTGCTGAAGGTGATCGTGCGGTATCCACGCCGCGAGGACGAGCCGACGATCCTGCGCCGGATGATGGACGTGACGCGCCCGCCGCGCGCGGCCGCGGTCGCCCGCCCCGAGGACATCCTCGCCGCCCGCGCCGTTCTCGACGGGATCTACGTGGACGACCGCCTGCTCGACTACGTCGCCGATCTCGTCGCGGCGAGCCGCGACCCGGCCGCGGCGGGCCTCGCGGATCTGAAGTCCCTCGTCCTCTACGGCGCGTCGCCGCGTGCGGGCATCGCGCTGGTCCGCGCCGCGCGCGCCCGCGCGTTCCTGGGTGGCCGCGCCTTCGTCTCCCCGGAGGACGTGCGCGCGGTCGGTCCGGACGTGCTGCGCCACCGCGTGATCACGACGTACGAAGCGGAAGCCGAGGGCGTCACCGGCGAGCGGATCGTCGAGCGACTCTTCGACCGCGTGCCCATCCCGTAGGACCGAACGGAGGCACGCGCGTTGCTCGAGTCCTCGAACCCGGACGCCGTTCTCGCCGAACTCCTGGCCGAGGTGCGTCGGGTCGAGGTGCACGGAAGACGCCTGGCGCGCGGCGCGCTCGCGGGCGCCTACCGGACGGTGTTTCGCGGCGCCGGCATCGAACTGGACACGGTTCGCGAGTACGAGCCCGGCGACGAACCGCGCCGGATCGACTGGAACGTGACCGCGCGGATGGGTCGTCCCTTCGTGCGCACGACGATCGACGAACGCGATCTTTCGGTCGTGTTCGTCCTCGACGTGTCCCCGTCGATGGACGGAGGGTGGGGCGCGTACACGGCGCGTGACACGGCCGCGCGGGTCGTCGCATGCCTCGCGATCAACGCCGTGCGCGCGGGCGATCGGGTCGGCATGATCGCGTTCGGCAGCGGCGTCGAGTCGTTCGTTCCGGCGCGTCGCGGCCCCGGTCACGCCCTGCGCATCGTTCGCGATGCCCTGGTGCTGCGGGGGACCTCCGGCGCGGGAGGACTCGATGCGGCGCTCGATCGCATTCGCGACACCACGAAGCGCGACGCCGTGGCGCTCGTGATTTCCGACTTCCACGACGGAGGTTCGGTGGCCGCCTGGGGCGCGGCGGCGCGGCGCCACGACGTGATCGCGGTCCGGCTCGTTCCGCCCGAGACGGACGCGGCGAGGACGGGGCTCGTTCGCGTCGTCGATCCCGAGGGGGGCGCGCCGCGGATCATCGACCTCGCCCACCGTCCTCTGCGCCGCGCGTGGGAGACACGTCGCGCGGCCTGGCAGACCGACGTCGAACGGCGACTCGCGGAGGCGGGGATCGACCGCCTCGACGTGCGGATCCCCCGGGAACGCGATCGCGACCACGTCGCGCGCGCGCTGCTCGCGTTCTTTCGGATGCGCGAGGTGCGGGGGATGAAGCGATGACGGCGCGCGCGAGACGCCGGTTCGCACGGGTGGTCGTCGCGTGCTCGGCCCTCGCCGCGCCCTCCTGCGGGGGGCCGGCGCTCGAGGGGCCGGATCTCTCGTACCGGGTCCGCACCGAGGCCCGCGTCGTGGCGCCGGGCGAGCCCTTTCCGCTCGTCGTCGAACGGACGTGGCCGCGCGACGGCCGGGTGGACGCATTCGACCCGCGCGACCTCCGGCCCCTCGTGCTGCGCCCGACGGGTTCCTCGCGCGTGGAGGACGCGTCGCGGGTGCGCGAGACGCTGTCGTTCTCGGCGCAGGCGCTCGCGCTCGACGACCTGCGCCTGAATGCGCCGACGATGCGTGTCCACGACGAGCGGGGGCAGGTCGTGCGCTCGGCACGCGGCGATGCGCTCGACGTTCGCGTGAGTCCGCGTCTCGACGCCGCGCCGCAGGCGATCGAACCACCGCCGTCGTCGATCGAGGAGCGGTCCGGGGACGGATCTCGCGGGCCCCTCGCCGTGATCGTCGCGACGCTCCTTCTCGCGCTCGCGGCCCTTCGTACCCGCCGCCGACGGCGGCCCCCGGCGGTCGTTCCGGACACGGAGGTCCGAGAGGCGGGCGTGTCGAGCGATCCGTGGCGTCCTCGTCTCGAGGCGCTTCTGGCGCGCTCTCTCGACGACGCGGCGTCGCGCGCGGAGGCGACGATCGCGGCGAACGACCTGTTCGTCGACGCGCTCTCGGCGTGCGTCGGCGCGGACGCCCGTCCGTGGTCGGCGGCGCGCCGGATTCGGGCGGTCGTCACCTGCGACGTGGCGCGGCGGATCGACGATGCCGAAACTCGGGCGCGAGCGCTCCTGGGCTCCGCCGAGCGAGTGAAGTACGGGGCGCACCGACCGACGGCCGAAGCCGCCCATCGCACGGTCGGCGACGCCGCGGACCTCGTTCGCGCCCTGACTCGAAGGGAGCCGGCGTGACGTCGCTCGCGTCCTTCTCGTTCGAGCGGCCGGCATGGCTCGCGGCGCTCGTGCTCGTCGCGGCCGCGGCTTTCGTGCGGGCCCGCCGGCCGCATCCGGTCGCGCCGCTGGCCGCCCTTCGCGCCGTCGATCCCGCCGGCACGCTGCCGCGCTCGCTGCGATCCCGTCTCGTCGCGCTGCCGTCCCTGCTGCAGGGCTTGGGACTCGCGGCGGCGGTGGTCGCGTTCGCCGGTCCGCGCACGAGCGATGCGGCGATCCTTCCGGCCGCGGGAATCGACATCGTGATCGGATTGGACCTGTCCTCGTCGATGCGGGCCCGTGACCTCGGCGATCAGAGATCGCGACTCGATGTCGCACGCGATGCGGCGCGGCGTTTCGTCGCGGCGCGTCCTCGGGATCGCGTCGGCATCGTGACGTTCGCGCGGTTCGCCGACCTCGTCGCTCCCCCGACGACGGATCACGAGGCGCTCGTCGCCTGGCTGGATGGGATCGCGCCGGTCGCGGCGGACGGTCCGGAGGATGCGACGGGGATCGGGACCGCGCTCGCCCGGATGGTCGATGCGTTGCGAACCGGTGCTCCGCGCGGCGATCGCGTCGCGGTGCTGCTGACCGATGGCGAGGAGAACGTCGCGCGCGCCGGGGTGTCGGGGGCGATCGAACCGTTGCACGCCGCGCAGTGGGCGCGCTCGATGGGCGTTCGGCTGTTCGTGGTGCAGATCGGACCGGGGTCGCGCGACGCGGGCGCGGCTACGACGTGGGCCCATGCCGTCGCCGCCACCGGCGGGGCGGTCCATGCAGCGACCGACGTGAGCGGACTCGACGACGCGTGGCAGGCCATCGACGACCTCGCGCCGACCACGAGGGACCGCGTCGTCGAGCGGCTCCGTCCGCGTCATGCGTGGGCGATCGCTCTCGCCATCGCTCTGGTCGGGCTGGGTGCGTCGTTGCGCATCCGCGCGTTGCGGGTGGCTCCGTGAACGTGGCGGATCTCGTGGTGCGCCCGGTGTGGCTCCCGTGGCTCGTCGTGGTGCCCCTTCTCGCGTGGGTCCTGGGTCGCGTCGAGCGAGCCCGGCGGTCGCGCGCACGGGTGCTGTTCGGTCCGCGCATCGCGGCGACGTTGGCGCGCGGGCGGCCCGTGCTCGTGCCCCTGGTCGCGGCCGGTGCGCTCGCGGCGGCGCTCGTCGCGGGGGCGGGACCACGGATCGGCCCGGGGGATGCGGATCTCCTCGAGGGACTCGACATCGTGATCGCGCTGGACGTGTCGCGCAGCATGGACGCGGAGGATGTCGAGCCGAGTCGCCTCGCGCGCGCACGCGCCGAGATCGCAGCGCTCGGCGGGCGCCTCGGAAGCCATCGGGCGGCGTTGATCGCGTTCGCGGGCGATGCGCGCCTGCTCGTCCCGACGACGCGCGACGGTGGATCGCTCACGCGTCGCGTGCAGGATGCGGACCCGACGACGGTGGGGGTTGGGGGCACGAATCTCGCCGCGGCGCTCGATGCGGCGGGTCGCGCCCTCGCCTCGCGAACCCGGGCGCAAGCCTGTGTCGTGCTGTTGACCGATGGCGAAGATCTGGCGGACGAGGACGCGCTCGCCGCGGCGCGGCGGCTCGCGGCGACCGGCATCTCGGTCCACGCGTTCGGCCTGGGCAGCGCACGCGGGGCGAGGATTCCGGATCGATCGAGCGGTGGATTCGTGCGCGACGCTGAGGGACGCGAGGTCGTCTCGCGCGTCGACGAGGACGGTCTGCGCGCGCTCGCCTCGGCGACGGGCGGCACCGTCGGGTGGATCGAGTCGAACGCCGACTCCGGGGTGCTCGTGCGGTGGCGGGAGATGCACCTGGACGACGTCGCGCGCGCCGTCCACGCTCGCGAGGGAGACGGCGGAGGCGAGGGCGAGGCATGGCGACCGCCGCTGGCGCTCGCGTGGCTCGGGACCCTCTGGCTGTTCGCGTTCGGCGGGAGGCGGAGGCGATGATGGGTGCGATGACGCGATGCGGACTCGTGGGGCTCCTGCTCGGGCTCGCGGCCTGCGGCGGAAGGGACGACCCGTCGCTGTCGGCGCGGTACGCCGACGCGCACGCCGCATGGGTGGCGGGTCGTCTCGACGCGGCCGCGACGGCCGCACGAGTGGTCGAGGCACGCGCGATCGAGCGGGGAGACGATCGGGCCGCGGCGGCCGCGGCTCATCTGCTGGGTGCGATCGCATTCGAGGCGGCCGAGGCGCGGGCGCGGGCGCGAGCGGGAGCGGGAGCGGGAGCGGTGCCGGACGCCGTCCGCGCGCGCGAAGAGGCGATCGCGCTGGCCGAAGAGGCCGTCTTCTGCTTCGCGCGCGCCGCATCGCGAGACGGCGCCGGAGCGGCGTCGCGAAACGTCGAACGGGTGCTCGGCCGACTGGCGTCGTGGAGGGAACGTCGCGAGGGCCCACCTCGCCGCCGTCCGCGACCGCTGCCCCCTCCCCCCGCCCCCCGCGCCGGTGGGGGCGAGGGCGGCGAATCCGAGACCACGGCGACGGAACTCCCCGGCGCGGCGGTGGACGCGCTCTCGACGGAGGCGGTGGCACGGCTCGCCGAGGCGCTTGCCGCGGAGGAACGTGCCAAGCGTCTCGCCCGTGAGAAGGAGCGCGCGGCCGCGACGGCGCGGGTGGAGCGGGATTGGTGACGCGGATCGGCGTGCTGTTCACCCTGGCGTTCGTGTTGTCCGCGCGAGGTGCGATCGCGTCGGACGACGCCGAGTCGCCGCGCGCGTTCGTCGAGTGGCGGGTCGATCCGCCGGAGGCAGTCGTCGGCGAGGCGACGCGGATCGCGCTGCGCGTCGGCCTGGATGCGACGTGGCCGACGTGGTTGGTGCCGACGATCGCGCGGCGACTGGACCTCCCGGTGGGTATCGACGCGCCGGCGTTCGGATCGCTGCCCGGCAAGGAGATCGGCGCCAACCGTTCGACGTCCCTGCCTCGCGCCACGGTGGCGATCGGCGATCGTGTGGTCGAGGGCGAGCGGTCGCGGGAGGAGCGGGACGGCGTGGTCTACGACGTCGTCACCGTGACCTCGGTGCGACGTCTCGAGGACGTCGGGACGTTCGAACTCGCCGCACCGCGGGTGATCCTGCGACACACGGCGGAGTGGAAGGAGAACCTCGTCGGTTCTCGCGTGCCCGGGGCGACCGACGAGTCGCGGATCGATGGCTCGGTCGCTCGGCTCGTCGTACACGAGCCGCCGGAGGCGCAGCGACCGGCGGGGTGGATCGACGCCGTGGGGACGTTCGAGGTCGCGGCGACGGTCGAGACGCTTCCGGCTCCCCCGGAGCGCGCGTTGAGGTGGACCCTTCGCATCCGCGGCGACGGCAATCTCGAGTCGATGACCCCACCGCCGCGAGGCGGCATGCCCGGCTTCCACGTCCTGGGAAGGCTCGACTCGATCGAGGGCGGCGAGCGGATCGTGCGTCTCGATCTGGTCGCGGTGGATCCCGCCGTCGAGGCGATCCCCGCGATCGAACTCGTCTGGTACGACCCCGCCACCCGCGAGTACGGAACGTCGCGCACCGATGCCCTGCCGCTCCCGTCGGAGGTTCGCCCCGATGCGGGCGCCGAGGCGTCCGAACGCGAGCCATCGACGTTCGACGCGAAGGGGCCGTGGCTCGTCGCGTGCGCCGGGCTCCTCGTCGGCATGCTCCTCGGCACGTTCGCCCTTCGCGCCCGCCGTCGCAGGTCGTCCACGCCCTCGACCACCGGTGCCGCCGACGCCCTGGCGGCACTCCGCTCGGGCATCGCCTCCCACTCCCCCGAACTCGACGTGCTTCTCGCCGCATGGCTCGGCGCCATCGCCGGCACGCCCACGCATCCCTCGCAAGAGGCGTTGATCGCCGCAGGCTTCCCCGCTCCCGTCGCCTCCCGCGCGCTCGTCATGCTGTCCTCGCTCCGCGACGTCCGTTTCGGCGGCCCCCCGCCCACGCTCGACGCGGCGTGGGTGGACGAGATCGCGCGGCATGCGCCGTAGAACCATCGGGATCCGGATGACCTCCTTGGGCTGGGGGAACACACCCAGCGCCGTCGCGGGGTTCGTCTCGGAAGTCGAGCAGCGTGAGGCGCCGAGGGTGCGGAGGCCCGACCGTCACGAACGGCCGCCCCAGCGCGCCGGCATCCATGCCTTGGCCGAGGTGGCCGTTTCGGTGATCCCGACATGACCGGAATGCAGCAGTCCTCGGAAGCCCGCGTGATCCCACCGGGGTGCGCCCGATGCGCATCGCCCTGCTCCTCGCACTTCCCCTCGCGCTCGTCCCGCTGCGTGAGGTGCGTCCGGACGACGGCGACGTGCCGCGCTGCTGAGGCCGGCGGTCAAGAGAGCAATGCCTGGAGTGCGCTCGCGATGAGATCGTGGAGTTCCTCCTGCACGTCGCAGTCCACCACCCAGTCCTTGCCCGGCCCGGGCCCGTCCACGGAGCCGCGAAGCGGACATCCGTCGATCCGATCGAGCACCCCCTCGAGCTTCTCGCAGGCCGCCGCGACCTTGCCCTTCTGCAGGTCCTTCACCGCGCTGCCCAACAGATTGGAGAGGGCGTGCCGGTGGCCCGGGCTGTCGAAGGCCTCGGTCGGAAGCACGGAGAGTGCGTCGCTGGCGATCTGGAGTTGCCCCTCCGCGTAGTCCTCCCCGGATATCGCGGTCAGCGTCATCACGTCAGCAAGGGATGCGGCGTACGGATCGCTCGTCACCAACGCCAGCACGTACACGCCCACCAGGTCCGGGGTGATCGAAGCCGTGGACGAGGTGTCGGACGAGACCGCAGCGGAACTGTCCGGGGGTGCCGACACGATCGTCCACTGCCAAGCGAGATCATCGTCCTCCGGATCGAGCCCGCTGCCAACGAGGGAGGTGGCGAAGCCCACGACCCCGACGAGGTCGGGACCTGCGTCCGCCGTGGGCGCGAGGTTCGTCGACGCGATCGTGACCGTACTCGCGGCGCTCACCAACTGGTCCTCGTCGGTGACCACCAGCGACGCGGCGTACGTTCCCGGCTTGTCGGCCGTGAAGGTGGGCATGGCCGTGTCCGCACCCGACAGCGCCGCGGTGCTTCCGGAGGGAACCGACACGAAGGTCCACGCGTAGAGCAGGTCCTCCGTGGCGGTGTCGTCGTCACTCGAGCCCGTGCCGTCGAGCACGACGAGCTCGCCCGCGTGGATCGACCGGTCCGATCCCGCGTCCGCGGTGGGTGGGGTGGGCACCGGAGACGCGTCGGGTACGAACAACTCGGAGGTGTCCGACCAGAACGCCGCGGTGTCGTCGTAGCCGCCGGCGAGCAGCACGCGGTCGTCGGCCAAGCGCGTGGCCGAGTGGAGATATCGGGCCACCGTCATCACGCCGGCGGCGCGGAACGTCGAGGTCGCGGGATCGAACAGGTCCGCCGCGGCGGTCGGCGTCGTCGAATCGACCCCGCCCGTTGCCAGCGCGCGCCCATCGGCGAGCACGGTCAGGGTGGGGGCCGTACCACCGCATCCCGTCGATCCCGCCGAGGACCAGGCGTTCGTCACCGGGTCGTAGATCTCGGCGGCGTGGATGGGCGCACCGGTGGCGTTTCGATTCCCCCCGACCGCCAGCACTCGTCCATCGGGGAGCGACGCCAGCGCCAAGTTCGAGCGCGGATTGGCCATCGACGCCGCCAGCGAGAACGTGCCCGTACCCGGGTCGTAGAGTTGGCATGTCGTGGTGCCCTTGAAGGAGTTGGCGGAGCCCTCGTCGCCTCCGACCACGAGCACCTTGCCGTTGGCGAGCCGCACCGCCGCGTGGGCCTGTCGCCGCACGACGAGGGATCCGGTCGCCGACCAGGTGTTCGTCGCGGGGTCGTAGACCTCGACGGAGTCGAGGGCCACCGGTGTGTCCGTCCGCGCGGCGCCACCGATCACGATCACACGGCCATCCGCCAACTCGACGGCCACGTGCGCGAACCGGGCGGTCGTCATGGAGGGGCCAGCAGCGAAGCTCGAGGTGGCGGGGTTCCAGATCTCGGTCGAGGCATACGCCGAGGCGAAGTTCGACCCGCCCGTGACCAACGCCCTCCCGTCGGGCAAGAGGCTCGCCGTCGCCCAACTGCGGCCCACCGACATCGTGCCCGCCCGACTCCATGTCCCATGAACGGGATCGTAGACCTCGGCCGAGTCGCGCCCACCGCCGCTGGAGAGTCCGTAGCCGCCGACCACGAGGACGCGACCGTCGGCCAGGCGCACCGCGGCGTGAATCGATCGGCCGCCGTCCTGCAGCGAATCCGTGGCGACGAACTCGTCGGCCGCCGACGCGCGCCCCGGGGTCAGGGCGAAGAGGAAGAAACTCAAGATGGCCAGGGTTCTGCCGCACGTGCGCGTCATCGCTTCGTCTCCCAGGGGGCGGATGTCCCTCGCAACGAGGCACCGTGCCCACCCTGAAAGGCCACGGCGACCGGAAACCGGACAAGAGGCCATCGCGCCCGCGCCAAGCCGCGCCCGCCCATCCACCTCGCGCCCCCGCCGCCGAACCGACGGACGGCGCGCGTGTCAGCGCAGGGCTCCCGCGAGCGCCTCCTCGTCGGAAGCGTTGGCCGTGCGGCCGGCGAGCGTGTACGCCTTGGCGAGCGTCTCGTGGAACCTGGCTCGCGGCGATCGCAGGTAGGACTCGTGGACGTCGATCATGGAACCGCGCGGCCCGCTTGGGTGACGCCGCCAGCGAAGCGCCGCCTCGGCCGCCTCGATGGCCGCAGGAGCGTGACGCTCCACGAGCCACGTCGCGGCTGCACGCAGATGCGCTTCCGCACGAACGCGCGCATCGAGCGGGGCGAGGGCCTCCGCCCGGGTGCACTCCGCGCGTGCGGCGGCGAGGTCTCGGGAGCGCACATTCGCATCGGATGCGAGCGCGGCCCGTGATGCCAGTGCCTCGGCTCGCAGGAGCGCGCAAAGCGCGGCCTGTCGTGGACTCCACCTGGCGGCGTCGTCGGCGGACGCGAGGGCGGCTTCCAGTCGTTCGTTCGCCGCGTCGCCCCGCGCGAGGGCGACCAAGGTGTATGCCAGGCGCCGGTGGTGCGCGGCCGTGTCGCCGACGCCGAGGGAGATCGAACGACGGATGTCCGCCAGCGCCGCCTCATGGTCCCCAAGGGCGATGTGGTACTCCCAGCGACGGAACAGCACCTCGGGGTGGTCCGCGTTCCCTCGCCGCTCCAACGTGCGAAAGTCCGCTCTCGCGCTCTCGAGGCTCGCGACGGAAGCGTCCGCGGGTTCGATGCGCGCGCGAGCGAGCCATGCCTCCGCGCGGTAGGCGAGGTAGACGGGGTCGTCGGGGTACGACACCGCTCCGGCGCCGAACGCTTCCACCGCAGCATCGAACTCGGCCAGCGCACCGGGGAGATCGCCGGCATCCGCCGCCAAGCGTCCCAATTGCATGCGGCAGTAGCCGATGCCGTGAAGGTGCCAGGTCACCTCGCCGTGCGCCTCGGCTGCCGCGTACAGCGCCAGCGCATCCCGGAACCGGTCCGCCCATTGGAGGAACCGAGCGGCGTCACGCAGGTCTCGTCGCGCATGCGGGTTGCGCCCAAGGACCTCGTTCAGAAAGTGGGCTGCCGCCGTGTCGGTCTCTCCGCGGCGGTACTCCAACAAGCACGCGAGCCTCCACGACTCCACGATCTCGCGCCCCTGCCCCCGGTACTCGGGCCGGCGACGGGCGCGCGCCATCGCCTCCGTCACGAGGGCAAGGCCATGTTCGAACCAGCGGCGCGCTTCCTCGGCGCTCTCCGGGTGGCGCAGCCGTTCGCCTCGCGCCAGACTGATGCGTGCGCCCAAACGGGACGCCAGGGCGAGGTCGGGGTCCTGCTCGGCGGCGCGCTCGGCGTGGACCCGGGCGCCCTCCAGGTCACCGTGGTGCCAACTGCGAATCGCCTCGACCACATGGTGACGAGGATCGCCGGCCAGATCGCGCGCCTCGGCATCGAGGCGGTCCAACAGCGCATCCACGTCGGCGGACGAAGCCCCTCGGGCGGTGAGACGTTCCAGGGCCAGGTGCAGCACCCACACCCGCAGATCCTTCGCGTCCGCGCCGGCCATCCCGGGCGGGATACGATCGAGAAGGGATAACGCGACCTCGGGATCGGGCTCCTCGCCGAGCGCGGCGAGGCGAGCACGCTCGATCGCCGGGCGGGGGTCTCCGGGCAGAAGGGTCTCGACGCAGCGGAGCGGACCGAGAGCCGCACCGTCGTCCAGACCCACCCATGCCTGCGCCGCGAGCAGAACCTCTTCGGGCGGCCCCTCTCCGCGGCGCACGTCGGGACCCAAGGCCGACAGGGCGTCCTCGAAGCGCCCGTCGAGCAGGTGAGCCCGGGCCACCCGCGCGCGACCCTCGCGATCCGAGGCCTCCTCGCGATCGCGTTGCCGATCGGCACCGACCAGCGTCGCCAGGATCGCGCCACACGCCAAGACGACCGAGGGCACAAGCAGTCGACGACGCAATCGTTTGCCCGCCGCCAAACGCGGCGATGGGTCCGCTGCAGTGAGTGCGCCCCGCAGCGCCTCCGCGGCGGCGCTGGCGCTCTCGAAGCGACGCGACGGATCCTTCTCGAGCAGGCGTTCCAGCACGCGGCGCAGTTCGGCAGGAATGCCACGTTCGCCCGCCTCGGGTAGAGGCGGCGGGGGGCGCTCGAGGATGGCCAAGGCCGTCGTGAGAACCGAGGGCGAATCGAACGGTCCCCGCCCCGTGAGCATCTCGTAGAGCACGGCCCCGACCGAGAAGAGATCGCTGCGGGCATCGATTTCCGCGTCTCCTCGAACCTGTTCGGGCGACATGTACGCCACCGTCCCGATGAGCCCGACGGTGGCCGAGGCTCGAAGCGCGGGAATCGTCGGCAGCGGACGCACATGCGCCAAGCCGAAGTCCAGCACGCGGATGCGCTCCGCGGCCCCGCGACCGGCGTCCATCGGCGTGACGACCAGGTTGGCGGGCTTGAGGTCCCGGTGGACGACGCCCTCCCAGTGGGCGGCGTCGAGCGCCCGCAGGATCTGGAGCGCCATCGGCACGGCGCGGGAGATCGGCAGGGGGCCCTCTCGGCTCAACAGGTCCTTCAGCGTCTTGCCCTCGCAGAGGTCCATCACGAGATAGAGCCGCCCGTCCTCCTCACCGAAGTGACGGATCGACACGACGTGGGGATCGTGGAGGCGCATCAGGACATCGGCCTCGCGCAGAAACCGCGTTCGGGCATCCGCGCTTCCGGCGATGTCGGGAGCGATCACCTTGGCCGCAAACGTCGTGTTCAGGATCGTGTGCCGCACCCGGTAGACGACGCCCATCGCGCCGGCGCCGAGTCGCGCCTCGACGCGATAGTGCCGGCCGAGCGTTTGCCCCACGAGGACGTCGGACGGGGTCTCCTCCGGCCTCACCCTCGCCCCTCCGCCCCCCCGGGAGCGGGTCGGCGCAGAAGTCGCTCGAGGCGGGTCCTGGCGCGATCGAACGCCTTGCGTGCGGCGTCCGCCGTCGGACGCCCCGTGCGCTTGGCGATGTCGATGAACGCGAGGTCCTCGAACTCGCGCAGGCAGACGAGTTCGCGTTCTTCGGCCGTGAGCAGGTCCATGGCCGACTTCAGGTGGTGGATGGCTTCGGCTCTCGCCGCGAGCGCGTGAGGCTCGGCCTCCTCCCCATCGAGGCAGAGGTCATCGGCGAGCGGGCCCACCGTGCGACCACCGGGACCGCGTGAGCGTCGGGTGAGACGAAGCACGCGGTGCCGCATCACGGTCGCCAGCCACGCTCGGAACTTCTCCTCGGACTCGAACGCCACCCGACCGTCGCTTTGCAGCACGGCCCGCAGGACCGACTGCACCATGTCCGCCGAGTCGGCCTGACGCCGAAGGTCGCGATCGAGCCAGCGACGCGCCATCTGCCGAAGCAGCGGCGCGTAGCGGGCATGGAACTCGTTCCACGCGGCACCATCTCCCTCGCGCATCGCCGCGTACAGGGCGGGGAACGGGAGCAGGGCAGGGTCGGCGCGCGGTGCCATCGGACCGACACGGTACCTCCGGGTATCCCGGGCCGAGCGGCGCCCCATGCCAAGGCCGCGGCTGTTCCGTCGTCGGATCCGATCTCGATCAAGTGTCGCGGAGCACCCGTTCAGGCCCGGCGCTCGCCCGCAGGTCAGGGGGCGATCCGTACCACCGATGACATGTCTTCCCTTCGCCTTCACCGCCGGTCCGGGTTCGCAGGCGGGGAGCGAGGTCGCCGTGGAGGGCGACGTGTGGTGGATCCCTCGAACCCGACACGGCGGCCTGGTCGCCCCCGATCTGCGACGCCGCATGTCCGCAAGGCCCACGACTCCCTGAACGGATACGTCTCGGACGGCGCGTTCAGATTGGCCGGGCACCTGGCCCGTGCGCCGTGATCCGGATCGGTGCCCGCGCGGCGAACCCATCGTGTGGAACGTCGGCGGAGAAGGGTCGGCGCTCCACCCACCCGGACGGAAGTTGGAAGCTGGCGCCGCGAATGGATCCTCTCGATCCGCGCCGCGCCATGTCGACCGTCTACCTCCTCGCCCCGATGCTCCTCCTCGCCGTCCTCTTGGCGGCGGTCTACCTGGACCGCTTTAGCGTGCCCGTCATCCTCGTCGC
>CAZPGF010000063.1:0-15473 GCA_964586025.1 uncultured Planctomycetales bacterium | reverse complement strand
CTCTGCTCCGGCCTCTCGCCCTCCCGGCTACCCACACGAAACCCGGAAGACCCACGAATGTATAGCCCTCTCGTCCCCCAGGCGACCTGAGCGCCCCCGATCTGCGCAGCCGCACGTCCGCGAGGCTCAAGACCACGCCGAACGAATACGATTGCGTGGACGTGGGGGGGCGGATGCAGAGGACCGTCTCATGTCGATGCGCAGAGGCTTCGAGAACCTGTTACGGACTCGCGGGCGCACGCTCGCCGTCCTCGCTGGGGGCGTGTCGGCCGCTTTGACACTCGCACTCCTGCGCCTCGCTGCGGTCGAGTGGCCGATCGCCGTCGTGGCGGCTAGCGCAGCCGGCTTCGTGGCCGTAAGTGCGACTGTGGCCGTGTTGATGTTCGCCTCGTGCCGGCGCCGGTCCGCACAGGTGGGTGCTGAACTTGCCGAAGTGCAGGCCTACGTCGCCGTGCGACCGCTGCTCGGCGACCTGCCACCCCCGGTCGGCGGGTGGGCGATCGACGCCTTGTTCGCCGAGCGTCTCGCCGCGACGCTCGAGCGCTTGCGCCCTCGCGTCGTCGTGGAATGCGGCGCGGGAACCTCGACCCTGCTCATCGCCGCGTGCCTGCAACGGTTGGGGGAGGGAGCCCTCGTCTCCTTGGAGCACGACTCGCGTCACGCCGACTCGATCCGTCGCGCCCTGGCGCTGCGCGGCACGACGGCGCACGCGCGTGTCGTCACGGCGCCCTTCGTTCCCACGGACGTCCACGGCGAGACCTATCGCTGGTACGAGTCGGCGCTCACGGCGGTTCCGGACGGCATCGACCTCCTTGTGATCGACGGACCGCCCGGTCCGATCGGACCGCGCGCACGCTATCCCGCCGTGCCGGTGCTGCGCGAACGCCTGAGCCCCGGTTGTGTCGTGCTGATGGACGACGGTGCGCGCGACGACGAGACCTGGATCGCCCACCGCTGGGCCGAGTTGCTCGGCGCACGTGCGTACTACGATCGCCGCGGCAAGGGCGCGTGGATCCTCGACCGGCGACCCGAGGACGAGGCGGGGTTCGGGTGGCTGTGACGTGGGTCTGCCGTCGGCGCGCGGACAGGTCGGTGCAATGTCGCGCCGGTTCAATGCAGGAGGCGTGAGAGCGACGCTCCCGCGGGCAGGGCGAGGACGTTGAAGAGCCCTGGCTGCTCCGACTTCAGCGGCTGGAGCGTATCGACGTCGAGGAACTGGGTGTAACCGAAGTCGCGCAGCAGGTCCATCGCCTCGGAGTCCGACTTGTGGGCCGCCGCCAGAGCCGCCGGGTTCCACTCGAACCAAACCGGCGGCCGCAGCGTGCTCAACGTCCGACGGGATCCCTTGAGCACGTCGGCTTCAGCGCACTCCACATCGATCTTCACGGCGTCCAGGCGCGAAAGCGCCAGCGAGTCGATGGTCGTCATTTCACAGCGGATCGCCGTGGCCGCCGCATCGTGTTCGGCGTGTGATCGGTAGAGGGACCCGGTGCCTGATCCACCGCGGGGTACGTGAAACGTCACGGACCCCGGCATCGCTCCGACGGCTGCCTGCCGCAGATCGACGCTCGACCCGGGGTTCGCGGCGATGGTGGTCCGAAGTGCGTTCGCCACGGTGGGGTTCGGCTCGAACGCGAGGACGTGTGCGCCCTGGAGCGCGGCGTGCAAGGAGTAGACGCCGTAGTTGGCCCCGACGTCGGCGAACACATCCCCCGGTCGGATCAGCCGGCTCATGAGTCGGTGTTGAGACGACCCGTACAGCCACACGTCCAGCGTGTGATGGAAGCAGTCGAAGTCCCGCAGATCGATCGTCAACGCGCCGCGCTCGGACGTTCGGAGCGTGCAGAGCGAGTCCCGGCCGAGAGCATGGCGAACCAGCCGAAAGGCAGCACTTCCGGCCCACACCCCCCCCCTTCGTCGCCCGGGCGCACGACGCAACCAGGCCGACCACCATCGATAGGTCCGCGGCAACTGCCGAACGATGGCGCCCTCGACACACCACCCGGGTCTCGACACGGCCGCCGTCTTCTCCGCCATCCTCAACTCCCGACCGGGTGCGCCCGCTTGGGCATGGGAGATCGTACGCCCGGTCGGATGCGGGCCGATTCCCTGGGCGCTCGAGCCGATGGATCGGTGGACCGCATCATCGCGCTGCGTGGGCGCGGGTCCAATCGACGAGCGCGGAGAGACCGGCGGGGAAGGAGACGGTGGGGGACCAGCCGAGCTCGAGACGGGCGCGGGTGCAGTCGAGGGCGTAGCGGCGATCGTGGCCGGGTCGGTCGGGGACGTGCTCGATCAGGGAGTGGGGCGCCTCGCAGAGGTCGAGGATCCACCGCGCCACCTCGAGATTGGTCGGATCGAAGTCGGACGGGCCAAGGTGGTAGACGAGGCCGGAGCGGCCTCGCTCGAGCGCGGCGAGGATGCCGCGGGCGTGATCGTCCACGTGAAGCCACGAACGCCTGTGGAGCCCGTCCCCGTAGATCGGGAGCGGCGCCCGGTCGAAGGCGCGACGGATCAACAGGGGGATCAACTTGTCCGGCAACTGCCACGGCCCGTAGGTGTTGCCCGCGCGCGTGATCACGACGTCCTGGCCGAACGAGGCGTGCGCCGCCAAGGTGAGGAGATCGGCCGCCGCCTTGGTCGCGCTGTACGGGTTGCGCGGACGCAGCGGCGCGTCCTCGGTCCAGGGCGGGTCATCCTCGGCCGCCGAACCGTAGACCTCGTCGGTGCCGACGTGGACGAAGCGTGCCCCGTGGCGGCGCGCCGCGTCGAGGAGAACGGACGTGCCGACCACGTTCGACCGGACGAACGGCGCGGCGTCCACGAGCGAGCGATCCACATGCGTCTCCGCGGCGAGATGCAGAACCGCGTCGAAACGGCGATCCCGGAAGATCTCCTCGACGACGCCCGGATCGGCGACGTCGCCCTTCACGAAGTGGACACGTCGGCCGGCACGCTCCTCCATCGCGGTGAGCGTGGAGCGACGTCCGGCGTAGGTGAGGAGGTCCAGCACGACGATCTCGTCGCGCGTGGACTCGAGCAAGAGGCCGACCAGGTTCGCCCCGATGAATCCCGCGCCGCCGGTCACGAGGAGGGTGCGAGGGGCCGGCGCGTCAGGCATGGCGGGATTTCACTCCGGCCATCAGCAATCGGAACCGCGCGAACGACAGATCCGCACCGACCGCGATACGGGGCAGCGCGAGCGGGTCGTCGCCCTGCCGCGCCAGGCCGTGTCGGGTGGAGAGGGCGTGACGCACGCCGGCGTGCCGGAGATGGGCGCGAGCGCGATCGTCGAAGTCGATCGCACGCCCGTTCGGATAGGCGAACACGCGAGGCGGCGCGCCGGTTCGGTGCGCGATGTCGTCGATCGACCCCCGGACCTCGTCCTCGATCCGGGCGTCGTCGCAGCGGGAGAGGATCGGGTGGGTGCGGGTGTGCGGGGCGAGCGTAACGAGGCCGGAGGCGGTCAGCGCGCGAAGTTCTTCGTCGGAGAGCAGGGCGAAGTCCTCGTCGGAGCGGATGGTCGTCGCGGCGTCGAGGGCCTCGAACAGGCGGCGGCTCGCCGCCTCCCGCCGCGAGGTCGGAAGGAGTTTCAACGCCTCCACCACACGCGCGATCGCGAGGCCCTTCGCATCGTCGTCGCCGAGGGAGAGTTCGCCGAGTCCGAGTTCGCCTGCGTCGAGTCTCGACGCCCGGGTGTCGCGGATCGCCCGCCACAGGAGGTCTACCCAGACGCGCGCCGACGCGTCGCGAAGGCCCGTGACCAGAAAGAGCGTCGCGGGAAGGTGATGGCGTTCGAGTACCGGGAAGGCCCGCGTCAGGTTGTTGCGGTATCCGTCGTCGAACGTGATCGCGGCCGCATCGCGAGGAAGCGTGCCCGCGTCGAGGCGATCGAGCGCCTCGTCGAGCGGCAGGACCGTGCGGTGACGGGCCAACCACGTCATCTGGCGTTCGAACGCCGCGAGCGGCACCTGATGCCAACAGAACGGAACGAGCGGCTCGGCGACGACGCCGTGGTACATCACGATCGCGAGGGTGTTCCGGCGACGGTGCGCGAAGAGGCGGTCCGCGCCGAAACGTGCGGCCATGCCCTCGACGCCCTGGCGCAACGCCCCGATCACGACGCGCTCCGACCGCGGGCGATCGCCTCGCGCCAAGCGGCGTCCTGGATCGGCGCGATCACGTCCCACTCGTAGCGCTCCAGGACGCGCGCGCGGCCGCGGCGGGCCTGTTCCACGGCGGGGTCGGGTCGTGCCAACTGGTCGAGGATGGCGTTCGCGAACGCCTCCGCGCCGTCGGCGATGGCGAGCCCGTCGCCGAGGTCCAGGCCCTCGGCGCCCACCGTCGTGCTGACGACCGGACGCTCCATCGCGAGCGCCTCGCAGATCTTCAGCCGCGAACCGCCCCCGATGCGCAGCGGAACGACGAACGACCCGCCGCGCGCCATGAACCCGCGCACGTCGGGGACGCTGCCGTGGACGGAGACTCCCGGCAGGCGTCCCCAGCGGGCCGCGAGCGCCGCCGGCGGCGCGCGTCCGACGATGGTGAAGCGGGTCCTCGGCGCGACCAGCCGCACGCGAGGAAGCACGTCGGCCAGGAACCACTCGAGGCCGTCCTGGTTCGGACGCCAGTCGAGCGCTCCGACGAACACGATCTCGTCGCGGGCGACCTCGACATCCGGACGCGGCGCGAACCAGGCGCGATCGACCCCGTTCGAGACGACCGCGACGCGGCGTTGTCCGGTCCACGAGGCGATGCGCTCGGCGTCGTGGTCGCTGACGGCCGTGACGAGGTCCGCGCGGGCGAGCGCGGACCTCTCGAATCGCGCGACCTTGCGATGCTGGAGCGCGATGTAGGCGCGGCGAAGCGCTCGGGGCTCGTTCTCGCGGTAGCGCCGCCAGATGTCCGACTCGACGTTGTGCGCGGCGATCGCCACGGGCACGGAGGTGCCGCGCGGGACGTTGGCGACGAGCGGCGTCCACTCGACGTGGACCAGATCGGGCGGCGTCTCGCTCGCGCAGGCCGAGCGAATCGCGCGTCGCATCGCCCGGGTGCGATGGCCCATCACCATGTACGGAGCGCGCATCGGCACGTTGCGCGCGAGATCGAGCGCGAAGCGGAGTCCGCGCTTCGTGAGGGGGCGACGCAGCACGGGAAGGAGCGTCAGGCCTCGGGCTCGCGCTTCGTCCTGGGCCGCGACGTCGGGTGCGGCGTCCTCGTGGAACGCGAGGGTGATGTCGAACGCCGTGGCCAGGCGGGAGAGCAACGCGGACGTCCGGATCCGCTTGCCCGAATCGGGCGGCCACGGCAGCGCCTCATCGACGACGAGCACTCGGGGTCGCGGCGCGTTCATCGGGAGACTCTCGCCCGCGGCGTCTCTTGGACGTTGCAGATCGCGTAGCGGATCTTGCCGTTCGGCTCGCGTCGAAGCTCCTCGACGCGGTGACCGCCGAGCGTCAACTCGTTGCCGGTCGGGCCGCGGACGTCCGAGAGCAGCGCGGTCGCGTGCTCGGGACGGAAGATCGGCGACGGGACGTAGAAGACGTCGAGGCGGTCGGGCGCGTCCTGCACGTACTGGACCTCGAAGATGCCGGGGGCGACCTGGGACAGGCCCCGGCGCGTGAGGATCACCCCCGGGATCCGCCGGCCCGACGGCAGCAGGAGCGTCTCCTGCAAGCGCCCGTCCACGCTTTCGATCGTGGGGCGCGGATCGCCGCAGGGGCAGGCGGTCGAGCCCAGCACGACGCGGTCACCGAGTTCGTAGCGGATCAGCGGCATCGCGTTGCTCATGAGGTCGGTGACGAGGATGCGTCCGTCGCCGTCCGTTTCGAGCACGGTCTGGACGTGGTTCACATGGAGACGCTTCTCGGCGGAGCACTCGGCGGCGATCCAGCCGATCTCGCGCGCGCCGTACCACGAGGTCACGTCGGCGCCGAACGCATCGGCCAGGCGACGGCGTTGGTCCGGCGTGACCGGCTCGGCGGTCAGCGTGATGTGGGGGATGACGACGGGGAGGCCCCGTTCGAGCGCGCGCCGGGCGATCAGATCCATCGGACCCGGGTAGGCCTGCACCCAGGTCGGGCGGAAGCGGCGCAACGCGACGAGGTGGGCGTCGAGACGTGCGTCGTCGAGGTTCGTGCCCGGAAGGTAGAGGCGCCGCTCGAGGAAGCGACCGATCAGACCGGCCTTGATGCGCTGCGCGCGCGACCCCCGGAAGCCGGGCATGTCGCGATCGGCCGACCAGACGTACGCGGTGCGCTGGCCGGCCCACCATCCCATGAGGTTCCGCATGGCCTCGGCGACGTCGCCTTTCGCGGCGGCGTCCTCGGGCGCGAGGAAGAACGGCGCCGGCTCTCCGCTGGTGCCGCCGGTGCGCACGGTGATCAGGGAGGCGCGGTCGTAGGCGGTGGAGATCAGGTCGTCGAGGCGGTTCACGATGGTCGCGCGATCGAGGACCGGCAGGGCGCCGAGGAGCGCGAACGGATCGTCGGCACGCGGATCGACGCCGGCCGTCGCGAAGCGCTCGGCATGGAACGGCGACGTGTCGCGCGCGTGGATCAGGAAGGCCCGCAATCGGTCGTGCTGGCGGCGTCGGGCGACCTCGGCCGGCACGGTGAGGGCCGACCGATAGGCGGCGATCGGAGCGGGCAGGCCGTGCCGGTCCCCCCGCCACCACCGCAGCAGACGCTGCGGCACCGCCTCGTGGAACCGTGCGAGGAAGTCCGGGCCGCGGACGCGCGTCATGCCGACGGGGCGCCTTCGGTCGTCGGCGACGGCGCGGGCGTCGGTCGCGGCGGGCGGGTCACGAGGCCCTTCAGGTAGCCGTAGCCGAGCCCGAGGTGGATCGTCGGGAAGACGGCGAGCAGGCGAGGAATCAGTGCGACGCCGTGGCCGCGGGCGGCGAGGACCGAGGCGACGAGATTCGCGGCGGCGTAGAGCACGAGGGGCGCCGCGGCGACGAGGCGGGCCGGCGAGGGCAACACGAAGGATCCGACGAGGGCGGGTCCGACGCCGAGGGCGAAGGCCGCGGGGATCAACGCCTCGAACGTGAACGCGTCGGGGTGCTTGCGATGCAGGCGCGCGCGGCCGAGTCCGTAGCGGCCCATCTGCCGGAACAGGGCCCCGAGGGACCGGCGCGGCTCGTACCGGACCGCCAGCCGCGGACTCGTGAAGCAGAGGAGTCCGGCACGCGCGCACCGGAGGTTGAACTCGACGTCCTCGCAGGCGTCGAAGCTCGGGTCGAACGTGCCGACGCGGTCGAAGACCTCACGGCGGTACATCGCGCCGGCACTCGTCGGATCGACCGGGCGCTCCGAGTTGTCGTAGATCGTGCTGTGCGCGCTGTGGCCGAACGGCGAGGTGCGCGCGGCCGCGATCGCCTTCGACCAGCCGTTGGGGGATCCGGCGACGAGCGGCTGGGGCCGGGCGAGGCAGTCGGCGCCGGTGCGCTCGAAGAGATCGACCATGTCCTTCCACAGCGTCGTCGTGGGCAGGCGGCAATGCCCGTCCACGAAGGCGACGTAGCGGCCGCGGGCGTGGCGGGCACCGATCGCGCGGGCGGTGGAACTCCAGCCGGCCGGGTTGTCGAGCAGGGCGACGCGGGGGTCGCGTGCGGCGACCGCGCGGACCGCCTCGCGGGTCGTGTCGGTGCTGCGGCCGTCCACGACGAGGATCTCGAACGAGGGGCCGTCCGGGGCCTGGGCGAGGAGATCGTCCAGGATCGTCCCGATATGGGCCGCCTCGTTGCGCACCGGGACCACGACCGAGACCTCGGCCGCGGGACGCTGGGGATCGGGTGGCGGGGTCGAACGGTCGATCATGGGCTGCACGAACTCGGGGCGGAGTCTACGTCCGGCCCCATACCATCCCCCTTCGGCCGACGATGCACGCGACCTGCCCCCTCCCGTCCGCACGGAATCCGCGTCGCGACTCGTCACGGGTGCGGCCGTGATCGCGCGCATCGCATGGATGCTCACGCACGGCCGTTGGAACCCCGGTTGGCGCGGGCGCCTGCGCGAGTTCCGGCGGATTGCGGCCCTCCCTTCCGAGGACTTCGTCCGGTGGCAGGAGCGCGCCGTCGGTGACCACGTCGCGTGGGCGGTGCGGCACCTGCCGTGGTTTCGGGAGCGCGCGGCGGGAGCGACCACGCTCGACGCCCTGCCGGTGCTCTCGCGCGCGGATGTCCAGCGGGGGCGGGAGGCACTGATCGATCCGTCCCTCGATCCCGCGTCGCTCGTCGCCGACTCGACGGGGGGCTCGACCGGGGAACCGGTGCGGTTCGTCCACGCCCCGGACCAGGCCGTATCGACGTTCGCGACCGAACTCCTGCTCGTGCGGTGGTGGGGCGTTCGACCGTGGTCGCGCGCGGCGTACGTGTGGGGCGACGACCGGGAGGCGGGCGCGTCCCGGAAGGATCGGTTCGTCGAGCACCTGCTCGGACGGCGGCACCTGAACGCGTTTCAGGTGGACGACGCCGGCTTGCGGGCATTCGCGGCGGCGTTGCGGCGGTTTCGGCCCGAGGTCATCCAGGGTTACGCGACCGCCCTCGATCTCCTCGCGGCGCGACTGATCGCGGACGGCGGGAGGCCGATCCGCCCGCGCGTCGTGCGATCGGCGGCGGAGGCGCTGTTCCCCGATCGGCGCGGGCGCATCGAAGAGGCGTTCGGCGTGCCGGTGCGCGACGTGTACGGCAGTCGCGAGACGCCGTGTCTCGCGGCCGAGTGCGCGCACGGTGGCTTCCACGTCATGGCGCACACGAAGGTCGTCGAACTCGTGGACGAGGCGGGCCGCGCCGTGCCCCGCGGCGAGTTCGGTCGGGTCCTCGTCACGGACCTGTCGAACCGCGCGTTCGGCTTCCTCCGCTATGCGAACGGCGACGTCGCGTCCTGGTCCGAGGACGAGGCCCCCTGTCCGTGCGGGGTCGCGTGGCCGCGGCTTCGCGCCATCCACGGCCGCAGTTCCGACTTCCTGACGACGCCGTCGGGGTTGCGGATCCACGGCGAGTGGTTCACGCACCTCTTCTACGGACGCGACGACGTGCGACGATTCCAACTTCGTCAGACCGCGATCGATCGCGTCGACCTCCTCACCGAGGGCCCGGCCGACGAGACGGCGCTCGCCGACGTGCTCGCGGCGATCCGGACGCGCCTCGGCGAGGGGGTGCATCTCTCCTGGCGCTCGGTCGATCGGATCGAGACGGGTCCGTCGGGAAAGCACCGCTTCACGATCTCGGACGTGCCCTTCCTCGTGGCGCCGCAGCGATGAGAAGGCGCCGGCTGTTGATTCTCACGGATGTGTTCGGGGGACTTCACGGCGGCACCGAGGGCCAGATCCTGACGCTCGTGCGGGACCTGCCGGCGGGTTGGGAAGCCGAACTCTGGGTGCTGCAGCACTCCTACCACCTCGGTCCGAACGACTTCCTCTGTCCGTGGCGGGTGTGGCATCTGCCGTCGGTGTTCGATCCGCGGTTCGCGTGGCGACTCGATCGGGTGGCGCAGGCGGCTCGCGCGGCGCGCTTCGACCTGATCCAGGCATTCCACAGCGACACGTGCTGGCTCGCGCCGGGCCTCGGCAAGCGCATCGGCGTCCCCGTGCTGACCAGCCGTCGCGACATGGGGTACTGGCAGCGGTCGTTCCACCTGCCGTTGCTGCGGGCGGCGAATCGTGTCGCGGCGGGGATCGTCGCGAACGCGCAGGCCGTCGCGACACGGACGATCGAGGTCGAGCACGCTCATCCCTCGCGCGTGCACGTGATTCCGAACGGGCACGTCGCCCCGCGCTTCGACGCGGCAGCGGACGCCGGGCTGCGCACGCGCTTGGGCATCCCGGAGGACGCCTTCCTCGTCGGACTGTGCGCGAACCTGCGGCCCCTGAAGCGGCACGAGGATCTGGTGGACGCGGTGGCCGCGATGGGGGACGGGCCGCGCGCGACGCATGGCCTGGTCCTCGGCACGGGCGAGGACGACGAGGTCGCCGCGTTGCAGAAGCGGGCGCACGACCGCGGACTCGACGGGAGGTTCCACCTGCACGGCGTGACCGGGGACGTGGTCCCCTGGCTCAAGGCCCTCGATGTCGGGGTCCTGTGCTCCGAGAGCGAGGGGCTCTCGAACGCGCTGATCGAGTACCTCGCGTGCGGACTACCGATCGTGGCCACGAACGTCGGCGGGAATCCCGACCTCGTGGACGAGGGCCGCACGGGGCATCTCTACCCGGTCGGGGACGTGCCCGCGTTGGTCGGGCACCTCGTGCGACTCCGGGACGACGGCGCGCATCGCGCAGCGCTCGGTGCGGCGGGACGCGAGCGGTTCCGGACGACGTTGACCGCGGAGCGGATGGTCGCGTCGTTCGTCGCGCGATTCGACGCGGAGGTCGAGCGTGCGCGTGCGCCGTGGCGGCCGCGCGGGTGGTCGGTTGCCGTGCACCGCGACGAGGGGGGCGCGGGGGCGGCGTTGGAGCGCGCGGCGACCTGGCTCGACGGGCGCGGGTTCTTCCTCTCGCCGGCGTGGATCACGACCTGGTGGCAGGTCCGCGGTGGTCGGCCGTGCGTGGTGGAGGTGTTCGACGAGACGGGGGCGCTCCAGGGCGTTCTCCCGCTGCTCGAGGCGCGGGGCGTGCTCGGCTTCGCCGGCCAGGACTCGGGCGCGGACCACCTCGACGTCATCGCGGCGCCGGGGCGGGGCGAGCGGGTCGCCTCGGTCGCGCTCGACGCCCTGGTACGCCGTCCTCTCGGCGCGCTGCGGCTCCGGCATCTGCGGCACGACGGCGCGCTTCGTGCCGCGCTGCACGATCCGCGGCACGGACTGTCGTGGAACGAGCGCTTCGTGACCGTTTGCCACGAGATCGACACGCACGGCACCTTCGACGAGTACCTCGGAAGGCACTTCTCGCGCAAGCGGCGGCACGAACTGCGGCGCACCGTGAAGCGCGCTCTCGAGCGTCCGGGTGCGCGGATCGAGCGTGCGACGAACGCCGCCGAGGCCGACGCGTTGCTGACGCGCCTGTTCGCGCTCCATCGGCGGCGCTTCACGGGACGGGGGATGGAGACGGCGTTCGCGGGAGCGGGCGTCGTGGCCTTCCACCGGGCGCTGGCGCGAAGGCTCGTCGAGCGCGGGGAGTTGGTGTTGCTCGCGCTCTCGGACGAAGGGCGCGACCTCGCCGTGTACTACGGCTTCCGCTTCCGCGGTCGGGTCCTGCACTTCCAGAGCGGGGTCGAGGACGGGGAGGCGGGCGTGAGCGCTGGGTCGGTGCTCAGGGCCGTGATGCTCGAGCAGGAGGCGTTCGGGCACGGCGCCGAAGCGTTCGACTTCCTCGACGGCGACGAGTCGTACAAGCACGCGTGGTCCACGGGGCGCCGCGCCCTGTTCGACGTCTCGGTGCATCCGCGGGGCGCCCGCGGACGGTTCGCGTCCGCGGTCCGTGGCGCGGTCGCGGTCGCGAAGGACGAGATTCGACGGCGCCGGAGCGTACGCTGACCCGCATGACGGGTCGGGGTCTCGATCGCCGTTCGTTCGTCGTCGCGCTGGTCGTCCTCGCGATGGGCGCGGGTTGCCTCGGTTTGCGCGGAGCGTGGGGCGACGGTCCTGCCGTGGCGACCCGGACGCGGGTGGACGTGGTCCTGCGCGACCCGACCGCGCGACGGCACCTCGTCTGCGGTCATCGCGGCGACTTCCGGATGCAGGAGGGGAACACGATCGCGTCGTTCGAGAGCGGGCGGCGTGCCGGCCTCGACCTGATCGAGATCGACGTCGAGACGACCGCCGACGGCGTCCCGGTGATCGAGCACGACCCGTGGCCGCGGACGAAGAACTTCGCCGACTGGCAGCGGCGGGGTCGGCGCCTGCTCACGCTCGCGCGGGCGCTCGCGTGGGCGGAGCCGCGAGGCTTTCCGATTCTCGTGCTGGACATCAAGACGCCACGCCTCGAAGCGGTCGTCGCCGCGATCCGCGAGGCGCGTGCGGCGGGGCGGGTCGTCGCGTTCGTGACCGAGGAAACGGCGTACCACCGTCTGCGGTTCCTGTTGCCCGACCTGGACCTGATGGTGCGCGCCCGCGACATCCCCGGCGCCCGGGCCTGGGCGGCGCGCCGCGATCCGAAGATCGTGCTCATCCACGGCGACTACGAGTGGATGCACGACTGGCTCGTCACCGAACTGCGTGCGGCGGGGGCGCGGACCTGGGTGAACTCGTGGAAGCTGACCTGGGACGACGAGATGGGCGGCGCCGCATCGACGGTCGGCCGCGTCTTCCGTCGCGGCATCTGCGTTGCCCAGACGAACCACCCGCCGACGGCCGTCCACGCCCGCAACGTCGCCAATCGCGCGGCAGCGCGTCGCTGACCCTCGTCCGGGGCGTGCGCTCCCTTCTCGTCCACCGCATGTTCGCAACGCCCGATTCCCCCTGAACGGTTACGACCCCCTGAACGGATCCACGCGGCGCCGCTACATGTTGCGGCGGTACTGGCCTCCGACGTCGTAGAGGGCGCGGCTGATCTGGCCGAGCGAGCAGGTCGTCGCCGCGTCCATCATCACGTCGAAGAGGTTCGTGTCCTCCACGGCGGCGCGCTGCAGGCGTTCCAAGGCGAGAGGCGCTTCGGCTTCGTTGCGGCGGTGGAACGCTTCCAGGGACGCGATGGCGGCCTCGCGCTCCTCGGTCGTGGATCGGATGACCTCTTCCGGGACGATCGTCGGCGAGCCGCGACGATCGAGGAAGGTGTTCACGCCGACGATCGGCAACTCGCCGGAATGCTTCTTCGCCTCGTAGAGGAGGCTCTCCTCCTGGATCTTGGTGCGCTGGTACATCCTCTCCATCGCGCCGAGGACGCCACCGCGATCGGAGAGGCGGCGGAACTCGAGCAACACGGCCTGCTCGACGAGGTCGGTCAGGGTCTCGATCACGTAGGACCCCTGCAGCGGGTTCTCGTTCTTGGAGAGTCCCAGTTCCTTTGCGATGACGAGCTGGATCGCGAGCGCGCGGCGGACGCTCTCCTCGGTGGGCGTCGTGATCGCCTCGTCGTAGGCGTTGGTGTGCAGCGAGTTGCAGTTGTCGTTCAGGGCGTAGAGGGCTTGCAGCGTCGTGCGGATGTCGTTGAACGCGATCTCCTGCGCGTGGAGGCTACGCCCGCTGGTCTGGATGTGGTACTTGAGCTGCTGGCTGCGCGCGTTGGCGCCGTAGACGAAGCGCATCGCCTTCGCCCAGATCCGGCGCGCGACGCGCCCGATCACCGCGTACTCGGGGTCGAGACCGTTGCTGAAGAAGAACGACAGGTTCGGGGCGAAGGCGTCGACCCGCATGCCCCGCGCGCGGTAGAACTCGACGTAGGTGAAGCCGTTGGCGAGGGTCAGCGCGAGTTGGGTGATCGGGTTCGCCCCGGCCTCGGCGATGTGGTAGCCGCTGATCGACACGCTGTAGAAGTTGCGAACGTCGTGGTCGATGAACCAGGCCTGGACGTCGGCCATCATCCGCAGCGCGAATTCCGTGCTGAAGATGCACGTGTTCTGGGCCTGATCCTCCTTGAGGATGTCGGCCTGGACCGTGCCGCGAACACGGGAGAGGGTCCGTTCGCGGATCTTGCCGTACACCTCGGGCGGGAGCACGTCCCGTCCGGTGACGCCGAGCAGCAGGAGGCCGAGTCCGTCGTGGTCCGGGGGAAGCGGGCCCCGGTAGCGAGGGCGCGGCACGCCGCGAGCCCGCAGGATCTCGTCCACGCGGCGATCGACCTCGGCGGTCAGCCCCTCGGCGCGGATGTGTTTTTCGCACTGCTGGTCGATGGCGGCGTTCAGGAAGAACGCGAGGATCATCGGCGCCGGGCCGTTGATCGTCATCGACACGCTCGTCTTCGGATCGGCGAGGTCGAAGCCGCTGTAGAGGATCTTCGCGTCGTCGAGCGTCGCGACGCTGACGCCGGAGTTGCCGATCTTGCCGTAGATGTCGGGACGGCGATCCGGGTTCTCCCCGTAGAGGGTGACGCTGTCGAACGCGGTGGAGAGGCGCGCGGCCGGCATGCCGTGCGAGAGGTAGTGGAAGCGGTGGTTCGTGCGCTCCGGCCCGCCCTCGCCGGCGAACATCCGCGCGGGATCCTCACCCTCGCGCTTTAGCGGAAACACCCCCGCGCTGTACGGGAACCGCCCGGGGACGTTCTCGGTGAGGACGAAGCGCAGGATCTCGCCCCAGTCCTCGCTGCGCGGCAGTTCGACCCGACGGATCGTCGTGCCCGAAAGGGACGTCCACGTCAGCGGTTGGTGGATCGTGTGGCCGCGGACCTGGTAGGCGAGCACGTCGCCGCCGTACTCGGCGCGGGTCCTCGGCCATCCGGACAGGCGCTCGCGCGAGTCCGGTGCGAGGCGGAGCGCGAGGTCCGACGCGTGGCGGACGAGCGCGTGGACCTCGTCGGGATCGTCGGGGCGGGCGGAGGGCGTGAGGCTCTCCGGCCAGGCCGTCGTCGACTCCCCGCGGAGCGTCGCGATCGCGCCGTGGAGATGTCCCAGGCGGCGTGCGACATCGACCTGCTCGGCGACGAACTCGTCGTACCGGTCGCTCGCCTCGGCGATCTCCGCGAGGTAGCGGCTCCGATCGGCGGGAATCACCTCGCTCGTCCGATGCGTGGACGGCGCGAAGCCGCGCCCCTCGTCGAGCGGGGCGCCGGTGCGCGCGGCGAGCTGGGTCATGACCGCGTGGTAGAGGCGATGGGTGCCGCCGTCGTTGAACAGCGACGCCACCGTGCCGTAGACGGGCATCGAGTCGGCGGGCTCGGCGAAGGCGTTGCGGTTGCGCTGGACCTGCTTGCGGACGTCGCGGAGCGCGTCCAGCGAACCGGGCTTGTCGAACTTGTTGATCGCGACGAGGTCGGCGTAGTCGAGCATGTCGATCTTCTCGAGCTGCGTGGCCGCGCCGTACTCCGCCGTCATCACGTAGAGGGAGACGTCGGCGTGTTCGACGATCTCCGTGTCGGACTGCCCGATGCCGGACGTCTCCACGACGACCAGGTCGAACCCCGCTGCGCCGAGGAGGCGCAGCGCGGGAGCGACGTGTCGGCTCATCGCGAGATGGGACTGACGCGTCGCCAGCGAGCGCATGTAGACCCGCGGCGAATCGATGCTGTTCATCCGGATGCGGTCGCCGAGCAGCGCTCCGCCCGTGCGGCGCCGCGACGGGTCGATCGCGAGGATCGCCACCGTCTTCGTCGGATGGTCGAGCAGGAAGCGGCGGACCAACTCGTCCACGAGCGACGACTTGCCAGCGCCCCCCGTGCCGGTGATGCCGAGGACCGGCGCCACGGCGGATTCGCGCGAGGCGGTCGCCCGCTCGCCGGCGATCGCCGCCTCGATTTCGGCCACGCGGTCGGGATCGTTCTCGATCGTCGTGAGCAGGCGCGCAAGCCCGCCGGGGTCGCGCGCCAGCGCGAGGTGGACGTCGCGCGCGACGTGCCCGCCGCCGGCCGGCTGGACGCAGCGCGAGCGCAGGTCGTTTGTCCTTCCC
>CAZPGF010000062.1:0-15685 GCA_964586025.1 uncultured Planctomycetales bacterium | reverse complement strand
CCCAAAGCAGAAGGCCCAGCGCGACCACGTTCGCTCCACGCATCCAGCGACGCAGTTCGCGTGGCAGGGGCCGGCGCATGATCGTCAGGCTAGCACGATCCAGGTTGTTGCAGAGGGGGACCTGCACGACGCCGGACCGTCCATCGCCTGACAAACCTCCGCGAGGCCGTCTGCCGGCGTTGTGGATGCGGCAAGGCCGCAAGAGAGCGGCATCCTGCACCAAGAAGACTGAACTTTCGGGCGTCCTTGGCCGACCTGATGCTCTTGGAGCCTGCTCCAATAGGCCCCCTGCTGGGCCCGGCGATCCCCTCGCTGCGAACGGCTGGCGCCTTGGAGTTGACTCCAAGGCAAGGCGGGCATGGGCGGCCCCGGCGCCCGCCGCGTCGTCAGGCCGGCGCGCTGGCGCGGACGAGCGCCTCGCGCTGGAGGTCCTGGAGAGCCCGCACCTCGATCTTCCCGCCGCGGAAGGCCTCGAGCGCGCGGACGAGCGCGTTGGCGCCCGAGATCGTGGTGATGCAGGGGATGTTCAGGACCGATGCGGCGCCGCGGATGCGGCCCTCGTCGGTGCGCGCGCCGCGGCCGCTCGGCGTGTTGATGATCAACCGCACCTCGCGGTTCTTCACGATGTCGAGGACGTTCGGCCGGGCACCGTCCGCGATCTTGAAGACCTTGCGGCACGGCACGCCGGATCGGGACAGGAGGCGATGGGTGCCCGACGTCGAGACGACGTCGTAGCCGAGGGCGGCGAGGCGCCGGGCGATCTCGATCACCGCGCGCTTGTCGGAGTCCTTCACCGACACGAACACCGCGCCGTCGCGCGGCAGCTTCAGGAACGAACCGAGCTTGGCCTTCGCGAAGGCGATGCCGAGGTCGTGGTCGGCCCCCATCACCTCGCCCGTGCTGCGCATCTCCGGGCCGAGGATGATGTCCACGCCCGGGAAGCGGTTGAACGGGAACACGGGCTCCTTCACCGCGAAGTACGGCGGGATGACCTCGTCGGGAACGCCGAGCTCGTCCAGGGTCATGCCGGCCATCACGCACGCGCCGTGGCGCGCTAGCGGGACGCCGGTCGCCTTGCTGACGAACGGGGTCGTGCGGCTCGCGCGGGGGTTGACCTCGAGCAGCACGACGCGGTCGCCCTTGACCGCGAACTGCGCGTTCATCAGGCCGCGGACGCCGAGCGCGAACGCGAGCTTCGTGGTGGCGCGGCGGATCTCGTCGAGGACACGCTCGCCGAGGCTGAACGCGGGCAGCGTGCAGGTCGAGTCGCCGGAGTGGATCCCGCACTCCTCGATGTGCTCCATGATGCCGCCGATCACGCAACGCGTGCCGTCGCAGACGGCGTCCACATCGACTTCGACGGCGTCCTCGAGGAAGCGATCGACCAGGATCGGGCGCTCGGGGCTGGCCTCGACCGCCTCGTCGATGTACCGCCGCAGGCCGTCGTCGTCGTAGACGATCTCCATCGCGCGCCCGCCCAGCACGTACGACGGACGCACGAGTACGGGGTAGCCGATCCGATGCGCGACGGCGAGCGCCTCCTCGTAGGAGGTCGCGACGCCGTTCTCCGTCTGGAGCAGGCCGTTGCGCTCGACGAGTTCCTTGAAGCGCGCGCGGTCGTCGGCCAGGTCGATCGCCTCCGGCGACGTCCCGATGATCGGCGCGCCAGCGGCTTCCAGCTGGCGGGCGAGGTTCAGCGGCGTCTGACCGCCGTACTGGACGATCACGCCCTTCGGCGCCGTGCGCTCGATCACGTCGAGCACGTGCTCCACGGTGAGGGGTTCGAAGAAGAGCAGGTCGCTCGTGTCGTAGTCGGTGGAGACCGTCTCGGGGTTCGAGTTGATCATCACCGTTTCGAACCCGGCGTCGCGAAGCGCGTAGCACGCCTGCACGCAGCAGTAGTCGAACTCGATGCCCTGACCGATGCGGTTCGGACCGCCCCCGAGGATCGCGATGCGCGGCTTCTTCGCATCGCGCAACTCGTCCTCGTCGTCGTACGTCGAGTAGTAGTAGGGGGTCGCCGCCTCGAACTCGCCGGCGCACGTGTCCACGATCTTGAAGACGGGGCGAATGCCGCGCGCCGCGCGGTTCGCCCGCACCGCCGCCTCGGGACGGCCGAAGATCACCCCGATCTGGTGATCGGAGTACCCGTCGCGCTTCGCTGCGCGCAACGCCTCGTCGGGAACCGCTTCGAGCCGCCCGAACGCGCGAAGCTCGTCCTCGCGCTCGACGAGCAGGCGCATCTGTTCGAGGAACCACGGATCGATGTGCGTGTGGCTGTGGAGGCTCTCGACGCTCCATTCGGCGCGCAACGCCTCGCGCACGCGAAAGATGCGGTTCGGGCCGGGCGACTGCAGGCGCCGACGCAACTCCTCCTTCGAGAGCGGCTCCTGCGCACGCTCCCTCGCGTCGCAGCCGAAGCCGAAGCGGCCGGTCTCCAGGCTGCGGAGCGCCTTCTGGAAGCTCTCCCGGAACGTGCGGCCGATCGCCATCCCCTCGCCGACGCTCTTCATCTGGGTCGTCAGGACCTGCGGCGTCTCGGGAAACTTCTCGAAGTTGAAGCGCGGCACCTTCGTGACGACGTAGTCGATCGTCGGCTCGAAGCAGGCCTTCGTGCGCTGGGTGATGTCGTTGGCGAGCTCGTCGAGCGTGTAGCCGACGGCGAGCTTCGCCGCGATCCGGGCGATCGGGTAGCCGGTGGCCTTGCTGGCCAGGGCCGACGAACGAGAGACCCGCGGGTTCATCTCGATCACGGTCTGCCGGCCGGTCGCCGGATCCACGGCGAACTGGATGTTGCTTCCGCCGGTCTCGACGCCGATCTCGCGGATGACGCGGATCGCGGCGTCGCGCATCTGCTGGTACTCGCGATCCGTCAGCGTCTGGGCGGGCGCGACCGTGATCGAGTCCCCGGTGTGGACGCCCATCGGATCGATGTTCTCGATCGAGCAGATGATGACGACGTTGTCGTTCACGTCGCGCATCACCTCGAGCTCGAACTCCTTCCATCCGACCACGCTCTCCTCGATCAGGATCTCGTGGGTCGGGGAGAGATCGAGGCCGCGGCCGCAGATCTCGCGGAACTCCTCGAGGTTCCACGCGATCCCGCCGCCGGTCCCGCCGAGGGTGAACGACGGACGGATCACGCACGGCAGGCCGATCGACTCGCGGGCCGCCATCGCGCCCTCGTACGTGGTCACCGTGATGCTGCGCGGGACGTCCAGGCCGATGCGGAGCATCGCCTGGCGGAACTCCTCGCGGTTCTCGGCCTTGCGAATCACGTCGGGCCGGGCGCCGAGCATGACGATGCCGTGCCGCTGCAACGCGCCGCTCTCGTACAGCGCCATCGCGACGTTGAGCCCCGTCTGGCCGCCCATCGTGGGGAGGATCGCGTCGGGGCGCTCGCGCTCGATCACGCGCTCGACGATCTCGGGCGTGACCGGCTCGATGTAGGTCCGGTCCGCCATCTCCGGGTCGGTCATGATCGTCGCGGGGTTGCTGTTGACGAGGATGACCTCGTAGCCCTCCTCGCGGAGGGCCTTGCACGCCTGCGTGCCGGAATAGTCGAACTCGGCCGCCTGGCCGATCACGATCGGTCCGGAGCCGATGAGCAGGATCCGACGGATGTCGTCGCGACGGGGCATGAACGGTCTCCGTGCGGGGGCGGAAGATAACGGCGCTTCGCGGCCGAGAGGCACCGGGATCGAGACACGGGGGCGTTGGGTCAACCGCGGCCCCGGGTTCCGGGGATCCCTTCGCCCGCCCGCCCGTAAACTGCGCCGTCGCTTTGCCGCCGCGCCCTGACTTGAGGAGCATCACCGTGACGGACGCCGCCCAGCCCCCGACCACCCCGGCCACCCCGAGCCCCGCCGCCGGCGCGCCCGGCGCCGCGGCGCCCAACCGCCCGGAGCGGGTCATCGTTCGCGCCTACCCGAAGGTGGTCTTCTTCTGGCTCACGTGGATCGTCTCGCTCGTCGCGGCGATCATCGAAGCGAACAACCCGGGCGGGACCGTCCACCTCGGCACCGTCTGGATGGCGGTGTTCGCGTTCAACATGATGGTCATCGCGTTCGACTTCACGGAGGTGATCTCGCTCCTCCTGATCGCGGTGATCGCCGTCCTGATCTTCGCGGGCCTCTACTTCGACTTCCTCGGGCCGATCGGCGATTGGGTCGTCAACCTGCGCTTGGACATGAACGCCTCGTTCTATTGGGTCATGTTCGGCCTGTTCACGGCGATCTACCTGTTCGTGCTCGTCAAGACCCGCTTCGACTACTGGGAGTTCCGCCACAACGAGGTGATCCACCGTCGCGGCGTGTTCGCGGACCTGAAGCGCTACAGCACCGAGGACCTGCGCTGGTTCAAGGAGGTGCCCGACGTGCTGGAACGGATCCTCTGCGGCTCCGGCCGGATGATCCTCACGACCCCGCGCGAGACCCAGCCGATCGTCATCGAGCACGTCCTCGGGATCAGCCGCATCGACGAGAAGGTCGCGGACATCCTCGGGGTCAAGCGCGTCACGATGAGCTGACTACTCCGCGACGAGCCGTCCCTGCAGGTCCCCGGTCGTCACGCCCGGGCGCCAGTCCGTGGCCCGCGACTCGCCGCTGACGCGGACGTTCACGATGTCGCCGCTGCGGACGTACTGCAGGAACAGCAGGAGGTCCTCGCCGCTGCGGATCCGGAAGCCGCCGAGCCCGACGATCACGTCGCCCCGCTTCAGCCCGATCTTGTCGGCCGGGCCGCCCACACGGACCGAGACGACGCGCACGCCGTCGAACAACTCGGTGCTCTCGGCGACGAAGCCGAGCCGCTCGCGGCTCAAGGTGTCCGTCGGGAGCGGCTCGATCCGCAGGTCGATGCGGCGCTCCTCGACGCGTTCCCCCGCGCGGCGCTGCACGAGGAGCTTCACCGGCTGCCGGGCATCGTGCGCGAGCAGGCGCAGTTGGGCGTCGAACAGGGTCGGGACCTGCTCGCCGCTCATCGAGACGATCACGTCCCCCTGCTTGAGATCCGCCCCCCGCGCCGGACCGTGCGGGAACACGCGCTCGACCAGCGCCTCGCCGTGCGGTCCCTCCTCCAGGTCCACGCCGATCCAGTCGTGCGAGACGAGGTGTCGCTTGAACGCGCGCGCGACGAGCGAACGCACGCGATCGGAAGGGATCGCGAATCCGATCCCCTCCGCCCCGCTCGCGCGGTTGTAGATCGCGGTGTTGACCCCGATCCAGCGGCCGGTCACGTCCAGCAACGGACCGCCGGAGTTGCCGGGATTGATCGCCGCATCGACCTGAAGGAAGTCGTTGAACGTCTGACCCTTGATGTCCAGGGTGCGACCGACGCCGCTGATGATGCCCTGCGTGACGGTGAAGCCGAGTCGGAAGGGATGCCCCATGGCGATCACGGTCTCGCCGAGCATCAGGTCATTGCTGCGCCCGAGCTCGAGGTGCGGCCAGGGGCGGTCGCCGTCCACCGGCTCGCGCTCGATTCGGAGGATCGCGAGGTCGTTCTGGATGTCGATCGCGAGCGGCAGCGCGCGGCGTTCGGTCGTGGAGCCGTCCGCGGCGGCGATGTTCACGAACACGCGGCTCGCGCGGGCGAGCACGTGCGCGTTCGTCATCACGTAGCCGTCCGGATGGAAGATCGCGCCCGAGCCGAGGCCCCCGTCGCGCTCCTCGGCCGGCGCCGGCAGCGGCGAGTCGAAGAACGGGAACCAAACCCGCTGCACGAGCATGTTCGTCCGGATCGAGACGACCGCCGGGCGCGTCGCCTCGACGACCTTGACGATCGGGCTGCGGCGATCCTCGGCGGGCTCGCGCGCGAACGCCGCGCGCGGCCCCGCCGCAACGGTCGCCGCGGCGGCAAGAGCAAGGGGAGCGAGGCGACGGAGCAGTTGGGGCATGACGGTAGAACCCTACGCCGAACCGCGGCGGGTGATAGCGACGCCGGTCGGGGGCTCTCAGCCGAGCCCGGCTACCATCGCCCCGTGCCCCCGCCGCCCGGACCGCGTCACGACGTCTTCGAGGCCCTCGCCGAGGCGCGGCGGGCCGGTCGGAGCGTCGCGCTCGCCACGGTGATCGGCACGCGCGGAAGCACGCCCGGCAAGGAGACGATGCGCCTGCTCGTCTACGACGACGGGCGCTTCCTCGGCACGGTCGGGGGCGGCTGCGTCGAGGCGGACGTCGTGGAGGTCGCCCTCGACGTGCTCCGGACGGGACGACCGCGCCGGGTGACGTTCCGCCTGACAGAGCGCGCGACCGGCCGGGCGGGGCTCGCGTGCGGGGGCGAGTTGGAGGTGTTCGTGGAAGCGGTCGGGGTGCCCGCGCTGTTCGTCTTCGGCGCGGGGCACATCGCCCGCGATCTGGTGCCGATCGCGCGACGCGCCGGCTTCCGCGTCACGGTGATCGACGATCGCGAGTCCTTCGCCTCCCCCGAGCACTTTCCGGAGGCGGCCGAGGTGATCGCCGCGCCCTCGTTCGAGGCCGCCTTCGAGCGGGCGAACGTCCTGCCGGACTCCGCCTGCGTCATCGTGACGCGCGGTCATGCGTTCGATCTGGAGTGCACGGCCTTCGCGCTAACGAGCCCGGCGCACTACGTCGGGCTGATCGGCAGCCAGACCAAGGTGCGGACCCTCGTGCGCCGCCTGGCCACGGAGCCCGCGCTCGCGAACGTGGACTGGTCGCGCCTCCATGCGCCGGTCGGGCTCGCCCTCGGGGGAGGTTCGCACGGCGAGATCGCGCTCGCGATCGCCGCCGAGCTCGTCGCCCATCGCCACGAGACCTCGGGCCACGCCCACATGCGGATCCACCCGGACGAGGTGCGTTCGATCGTCGATCGCGCCCGCGCCGAGGCCGCCCAGGCGCACGCCGCCGACCGGGCGACCCCATGAGCGAGGAGCCCGCCTCGCCCGCTCCGGGTCCGCGTCGCCGCGACCGGTTCGGGCTCGTCTCGCTCGTTCGTGACCTCCTGCGCCTGGACCGCCCGGCCCTGGTCATCCTCGTCGCCGCACCGATTCTTCTGACCCTGCTCGACTACTACGGGATGCCGTGGCACTTCACCCGCTACTACGAGACCCACGCGCGCGCCCCCGGGCGCGCGATGCAGGCGACGGGGGAGGCGCGCGTCCCTCCGATGGCCCGCGAACTCGTCCAGTCGATCGACCTGCCGGGCGATCCCACCCTGAAGCCGTACCTGTGGTGGGGACTCGCGTGCCTCGTCACGCTGATCCTCGCTCCACTCGTCATCGGCGCGCTCTGCGGCCGGTCGCCACGAAGTCTCGGCCTGCGCCTGAAGGGCACCGGAAGGGAGGCGCCGACCTACCTCGCGCTGTACCTCCTGTTCGTGCCGATCGTCTGGATCGTGTCCCGCTGGTCGGGCTTCCTCGAGACCTATCCCTTCTACGGGCCGGCGCGCAAGGACGGCCCGACGGCGGCGTTCTGGACGTTCGAGGCGATCTACGCGCTGCAATTCCTCGGCATCGAGCTGTTCTTCCGCGGCTTCCTCGTCCTCGGGCTGAAGCCGTCGCTCGGGCGCGCGTCGATCCTCGTGATGCTCGCGCCGTACTGCATGGTGCATTACTACAAGCCGATGCCCGAGGCCCTGGGTGCGGTGGGTGCCGGGCTGGTGCTCGGGGCGCTCGCCTGGCGCAGCGGGACGATCGTCTACGGGTGGTTCCTGCACTTCGCGATCGCGTTGAGCATGGATCTGTTCGCGCTCCAGGCCCGGGGCCTGCTCTGACCGCCCTCCCGCCCCCGGCCGAGGGGCCGGTTGACCCCCCGCGGGACACCCGGTAGGCTCTCCGGCCCACCAGCGTCCGACCCGGCCAAGGCACGAACACCATGATCCAGCGACTTCTCGGACTGTCCGCGGCGACCGCCTTGCTGCTCGCCTCCGCCCTTCCGGCCCGTGCGGACATCGTCGTCACGCGAGACGGCAAGTTCATCCCGGCGAAGGCCGGCGAGGGCCTGAAGCCGGGCGACTACCCGTCCGACGAGGCACTCCAGGCGAGCGGCAAGGGCAACCTCGACCTGCGGTACGACACGGTGAAGGTGGGTCGCGACAGCGTCCGCGCGGGCTTCGTCCTGCACATCTACAGCACCAACGCCGCGCGCAACCAGACCTTCGTCGATGCGGAGAACCGCGCGGCGAGTGGGTTCTGGGAACCGGCCGCGCAGAGCTTCGCCGCGGCGGCGCAGGACCTCGAGGGCGCCGATCGCCAGATCGCGCTCTGGAACCGGATCACGTGCCTGCGCAACACGGGGGACGTCAACGCAACCCAGTCCGCCGTGAACGAGTTCCTGACGGCCTTCCCCGAGGGCTACTACGCCCCCCAGGCGTACCTCCTGCTCGCGCGGATCGCGGCGGTGGGCGGACGCGCCGCCGAGGCCAAGGCCGAACTCGCCAAGGTTTCGGCCCTCAAGGGCGTGAACCCCCGGGACCAGTACGAGGCCCTCGTCAGCGAGGCCGATTGGTTCCTGCTTCCGGTCGCCCGCACCGCGGCCACCCAGGCGACCGCCGAGAAGGCCTACCGCGACATCGTCGCCGCGATCAAGGGAAAGAACGTGGGCGCCGAGGCGGCGATCCCGCTGATGAAGGCGCAGGTCGGCATCGGCAAGGTGCTGCTCGCCCAGGGCAAGACGAAGGACGCCGTCCCCTTCTTCGAAGAGGTCGTCGCGAACCCCGAGAGCCTCACCGATCGTGAACTCCTCGCCGGCGCGTACGTCGGCCTCGGTGACGCGGCCTTCAAGGAGGTCGATGCGAAGAAGGCCTCCGTCACCAAGGACAAGATTCCCGCGATGATCCAGGAACTGGACGGCGCGCTGCTCCACTACCTCCGCGTGGCCCACCACTACAAGGACGACGCGGGCGACAGCCAGCAGCCGGCCTGGTTGAACGCCGCCCGCGTACTCGAGTGGCAGGCCGACCTGCTCGGCACCCGCGACGAAGCGGCGTTCGAGTTGCTCGACCGCAGTTCGAAGATGTATCGGCAGGCGCACTCGCTGCTGCCCACCGGCGAACCGAAGCGACTCCTGACGGCGCACATCCGCGGCCTGTACGAGCGTCGCGACGCGCTCCGCGCGGAACTCGACGCGGCGAAGGCCGGCGCGAAGCCCAATTGACCGCGCGCGGCGCCACGCCGCCCCCATGTCCACGCTGCGACGACGACTGAATCGCCCGGGCTGGCTCGGGAGGGCGTGGCGCGCCACCTACGAAGTGGGGTACGCCGCGTTCAAGACGGTCGTGATGCTCGGCACGTCACCGATGTTTCGCGTGCGTCGTGTAGGGCGACGAGCGCGCGTTCCGCGCGGCGAGCGGATCGTGCTCTGCCCCAACCACGAGTCGTATCTCGATCCGGCGTTCGTGCAGATGGTGGTCCGACGTCGCGTCACCTTCGTGATGACGAACGACTTCTACGCGCGTCGTCCGATGCGGTGGTTCTTCGCGCTGGTCGGCGCGATCCCCGTCGCCGGCGGGCGCATGGCCCGGCAGGGCCTGCGTCGGGCGATCGCGACCACGAAACTCGGAAGCGTCGTCGGGATCTTCCCGGAAGGACGTCTCTCCCGGGACGGCCGGCGCGGACCCGCCCAGCGCGGCATCGCGGTGATCGCGCGGCGGACCGACGCCTCGATCGTTCCGGTCGGCATCTTGGGCTCGCGTCGCGCGTGGCCGCACGGGGCGCCGCACCCGCGTTCGGCGCGGGTGCTCATCGGGTTCGGGCCCCCCATGCGATGGACGCCGCCTCCTCCGCACGTCCCCTTGCGCGACGCCGAACTCGCCTTCGGCGCCGAGTTGATGGCTCGAATCGAGGCCGTCCTCGCGCACCTCGCCGCCCCCCGAACCTGACGTCGTTCGCGCGTTGTTCGGGACGACATTCGGACGGACCCAACCGTTCACGCCAGCAAACAAGTTTCAGGTCTCGTAAGGCCGCGCTCGCGGTCCGGCCGATAGAACGCAGAGACATGCCGATCCGGCCCCCGCCATGAGCCCCCCCGACAACCGAACAGGAACCCTCGTCCAAGGTCGCTACCGACTCCTGCGCCGCGTGGGCGAGGGGAGCCAGGGGAAGGTCTACCTGGCGGAGGACCTCGCGCGCGCGGGTGAGGTCGTCGCGCTCAAACTCGTCGAAGAACTCGTCGGCGGGCGACGCGATGCGAGCGCGGACCACGTCCTGCGGTGGTTCCGGCATCCGAACTGGGCCACCGTGCTGGACGTCGGTTCGTGGGGAGAGAGCGGCTGGTTCGAGGTCACGCGATTCGTCGAGGGAACCAGTCTCGCGGACCTGACCGGCCCGCAGCCCGAGGCCCTGGTTGCGGCGTTCCTCGAGCAGGGCGCGCGGGTTCTCGGCGCGCTGCACCGCCGCGGCCTGATCCACTACGACGTGGCCCCGGGCAACTGGCTGCTCGAATGGCAGGACGGCGAGCCTCACTTCGTACTGACCGACGGAGGCCTCGCCCACGTCGGGGCGGTGCGCGGCTTCGGCCGCGGCACGCCTCGCTTCATGGCGCCGGAGATGACCCAGGAGGGGGACCACGACCACCGGGTGGATCTCTACTCCCTGGGACTGATCGCGTTCCGCCTCGCCACGGGCCGCGACCCCTTCGAGGGACGCGCCGGGGAGGTGTTCGGCCGCCGGCGGAGGGAACGCGCGCCGCGCCTGCGCGAGATCCACCCCGACGCACCGGCCTGGGCCGAGGAGATCATCGCCGCCCTCCTCGAGCGGGAGCCGAACCACCGGCCGCGCAACGGGCTCGCCCTGATCCGCCTTCTCGGCGACGTCCGCAACGACGAACGCCCGATGTTCACGCCGGCCGAGGCGGCCGCGATGGCCCGAGGCGGCGCCATGATCGGCAACGCGGGCGCGCGAGACGCCCTCCATCGTCTCCTCGCCAACCTCTCGACCGGCCCCGGCGAGACGCCGGCGACCGGGCCCGGCGGTCGGAAGGTGCCGGTCGTGCTCTTGCAGGGCACGAAGCACAGCGGCGCGACGCAACTGGCCGGCCTGGCCCTGGACATCGCGCGCAGCGAGAACGTGGCGACGGTCTGCCTGGAAGGCGACGCCTACCGCGACGCGGCGCTTCGCCCCTTCCGCGATCTCGTCCAGGGCCTCGGTGCGCTACTCGGAACCGGCGACGTCGCACCGCCCCCGACCAACGTGGACGGCGCCGTCGAGCGCATCGTGAGCACGATCGAATCGGCCGTCGGCACGAGCGTCGTCCTTTTCCTGATTCGCTCCTACGAGGACTTCACCGAGGACGCACGCATCGGCCTCCAGGCCCTCGCGCGTTACGCCCAGGCGCGTTGGCTGTCGCAGTCCCGCACGAGCACGCGCATCGGCCTCCTCCTGGAGATCGGCGCGACGAGCGCGAGTGAGTTCGCGTTGCCGGACCGACGCGAGATCCTGCTGGAGACGGTGCACCCGGAGTGCTTCGACGCCGGGGCGGTTCGCGCCTTCGTCGCCGACCGCGTGCCCGGCCTCGAGCTCGACGACGCCGACTGCGCCCATCTCTCGGCCTACACCGAAGGCCTTCCCGGGCGACTGACCAACCTCCTCACGCAGGGCTGCGCGCGCGGCGACGTGAAGCACGAAGCCGGCGTGTGGGCCTGGGACCTCACCCAACTCGCCCAGTACCGCGAGTCCCCGGACGCCTCCCCCACCGAGATCCGGCAGATCGACCAGCTCGACGCGCGCAACCTCCACCGCGCCGGGCTGCTCGCGCTCTTCCCGACCGGATTGCCCCTCGACGCGCGGGCCCTGGACCTGAACGGCAACCGCCTGCCCGGCGCCTTGCAGCACCTCGTTCGCCAGGTCGAGAAGGACGGTACCGCCCACATCCGTCTCCGCAGCGTCCACCTCCAATCCGAGATCCTCCGCCGCTTCGACGCCCCGGCCCTGGACGCGCTCCATGAGAACGCGGCTCGCGCCCTCGCCGAAGAGGCCTCCCGCCTCTCCTTCACCGACCGTGCCCAGGCCCTCCATGCGCTCGAGCACACGGCGAAGGCGATCGACCTCTTGCTCGAGATCCCCTCCGACGACGCCTCGCAACGCGCCCGTGCCCGCCAACTCGCCTTGCAGTGGATGCAGACGCGCGGCTGCGCCGACCTCGAACCCGCCCTCTTGGGCCGGCTCGTCTCCCAACTCGAGTACGACCGCGCGAGCGACGCCATCGCCAAGCTTCTCCTCGAAGACGCGCTGCAACGCGGCTGCCAGAGCGCCGACTACGCCCTGGCGCTCGTCAGCTGTCTCGTCCGTCTCGGCCGCCATCGCGAAGCCCTCCGCCTCCTCGCCCCCGCCGTGGAGCAATACCCCGAACTGACCAGCAATCTCGACTGGGCGATCTGCGAGGGGCGGGTGTATTTGTCGATGAGGGATGTTGAACTCGGCCGCCGCGCCGTTGGGTCTGCACTATCAATCGTCCGAGGCGAGCGAAACACGCGGGCCACTCAAGTCTGGGCCGAGCTTCGAACCTTGCGCGCGCACATCGCACTACTGAGAGATCGCGGAAACTATGCGCTGCGCCTCTTGCGGACGGCGTGCGACAGGGGCATACATGGCCTAGACTCGCGAGATGCTGCTCGCCTCATGAACAACGTCGGAATCCTCGAGTATCAACGAGGGGAGTACCGCAGGAGCATCGGGACACTGGCGTCTGCGCTTTCGATTCTAGAGCACATTGACGACGTGCCTGGAAGTGTCTCGACGGCCGGCAACCTCGGTCGCTCACTGCTTGCCATCGGTGATGTCACACGGGCAAGCGTCCACCTTCAACGGGCCGCGTCCCTCGCACTTCGTCACGGCCTGCTCGAGTCGCTAGCAGCCACTCTGAAGCAACTGGGAGAAATTTACGACTCGCAACTCAATGCAGAACTTGCCTTGGACAGTTTGGTGCGCTCCTTGATTACCGCCGAGCGCGCTGGGAGCCTGTTCCGCGCAGCGTCGGCGGCATGGGTTCTTGCACCACTTGCCGCTGCTATGGGCCGCACCATCGAAATGCGTGATGCACTGCGCCACAGCGCCCGGCTCGCGCGCAGTCGTACATTCCAGCAGGCACGCATCATGCATGGCATGGCGCGATGTCGATCTCTGATTCATCTTGGCCAAACGCACCGCGCGCGCGGCAAGCTGCGGAGCAGTCTCGCGCGCGTGCCGGCCGGTTGGAGCGCAGAGGCTCGCGGTGCGGCCATCTTAAGCGCTATCAGCCTAGGTATTGCAGTACCCCCAACACTCTATCCGTCTCGGCCGCATCGCACTGATATGCCACCACGGAACGCATACAGGACCCTTTGCCGCCTCAAGTACATCGATCGACACACTGGTTCCGCGCGCGAGGCGGGAATCGCGAGCTTCCAAGTCCCGACTCCGGGACTTCACGCCGGCACAAGCGGAGAGATCCGCCGCATGGCTTGGGAGGCGCTGGCTGCTAACATGATTGCTCGTCGCCCTGTTCAGGCGGCTCAAGCATTCGCCGCAATCGCGAAGTACGCGCGCCATGCGGGCGAGCGCCTAATCTATGCACGCGCGCTTTGCGCACGCGCATTGGTCAGTGATGGTCCCCTCGCAGAGCGCGGACAAGACTTCAGCGATGCTGTCGTGGCACTCAACGCCCTCCAGGAGGACTGCGCACCGCGCAGTGCTGCAATTCCCCGAGAGTTCCGTCTCACACATGCCGCACTCTCACCCGGCAACAGCCCCCGACGAACCGTTTCTCGCATTGAGGACCTTCAGGCACTGGCTCACCGACTGCTGTCGAAATTTGGGGACGCTCGCCAGGGGGATGAGCGTCTCACGCGCGCGCTCCGGCAGGTACTCCATGCCTCAACCGAACTCGATGCCACAGGAGACGTTCAGGAGCTGTTCCGTCGCGTTACCCAGCTGACCATAGATGTCACTGGGGCCGAGCGCGCTCTTGTCGCGATTCCGCGCGGCGACGGCGGCTACGAGACGACCGTATCCCTTCAGGAGGGACTTCGCGATCGCGCGGACGCATCCACCGCTAGCGAGGCCGTCATCAATCGCGCACTGGCACTCCGCCGGTCCCTCCTACTTCATGATGTCTATGGCGATGAGGAGCTGATGCAGCGCCCGAGCATCACCGGGCTCTCACTTCGAAGCATCATTTGCGCGCCAATGCTTCGCGGCGACAAGTTCTTCGGCGTGGTCTACGCAGATCACACTTCCGCCGCTGGTTCATTCGACGAATCAGATCTAGAGGTCTTGTCGCTGTTTGCAGATCAAGTGGCCCGCACGCTGCAGGCTCGGCAACTCCTAACCGACCTGCAGTCGTCTTTGGAGGAGTTGAAGGCCGCCCAAGAGCGACTGGTGCGTGGCGAGCGCCTCCGCACTCTCGGCGAACTAAGCAGCGGCGTCGCCCATGAGTTTAACAACCTTCTAACGGGGATCCTGGCGCGCGCCCAGCTCATAGGGATCGAAAGCACGAGTGCGGCGACCAAAGCTGAAGCGCGACTGATCGAGCGTGCGGCCCAAGATGCAGCAGAGATCATCCGCCGCTTGCAGTCGTTCACCCAACGGCAGGTGCGAAAGGGATACGAGCCCGTCAATTTGGAGGAAATCGCGCGCGACGCCGTTGAGTTCCTCCGTCCACTCTGGGCCTCGGGCGGTGTGTACGCCGGAACCGCTGTGCGTGCCGTCGGGGACTCTCATGCACAGGCACTCGGAAGCGCAACAGAGCTACGCGAGGTCGTGACTAATCTTCTGAAGAACGCGCTAGACGCCGCCACTGGCGGAGAGATCCTTGTGCGATCGTATCGTCGCTGGCCGCACGTTGTCATTGAGGTCCGAGACAATGGTTGTGGAATGCCTGCCGATGTCCAGCGTCGGATGTTTGATCCCTTCTACACGACGAAGGGCTCGCGAGGCACCGGGCTCGGGCTGCCGCTAGTCGCGCAAATCGTGGAGCGGCATCGTGGAACGATCTCCGTAGAGTCGGCACCGGGCGCCGGCACACTCATCCGTATTGAACTTCCCGACCGGCGCGTCAGTGACACAGCACTACAGCCATCGGACAGCTCTGCAGATGTACCCGTGAGTTCTCCGCTTCGCATTCTGATCGTCGATGACGACGACGATGTTCGAGAACCGCTCAGGCGGTATCTGGAGCATGCGGGACACGTGGTGCTCACCGCATCTGACGCGCACCAGGGCCTGAGTATTCTCCAGGCTGGAGATCGGCCACAGATCGTGATCACTGACGTTTGCATGCCTCGATTGAGCGGCGTGGAGTTCTGCCGTCGGGCGCTCTCAATCGACCCAACGCTGTGCATCATACTCATGACCGGACGAACGGCCCGTATCGGGGACGCCGATCTACGTAACTCGGGGGCTAAGGCGGCGATCAGCAAGCCCTTTGCGATGCAGGCTCTCGACGCCATTCTTGCTGATGCCGCGATCGGGATCGCATAGCACCACAGCCCAGAGGCACTCGCAGGCACCGGCGTCCGGTGGTCCGGCGGATTCGCCGCCGCCAGTGCCTGGAGTGCGATGCGACTTCCGTCTCGCAGGCCTGCGCGATGCGGCGGGACGAGAACACCCCGTTGGCGTACCCGTCGATTAGCAGACGGGGCAGGTCACGTTGTCCTGACCTGATGCGCCGTACCGGCCAGTCAACTCGGACAGACTAGGGGCGCTTCAGGCTTTCGAGTGGGTGAGGAGCGCCTCGGGCCGCAGGTCCAGCCC
>CAZPGF010000061.1:3904-15978 GCA_964586025.1 uncultured Planctomycetales bacterium | reverse complement strand
CCTCCGCTCGGTGCCGCGCGGCAGGCACGGGCTCGGCGGTCGGCCCCGCGTTCGGCGGCCGAGCATCGTGGCAACCCGGTAATCGAATCCGATCGCGGCCGATGACGCCCGCACGCTCGTCGACCCCGTTGCTTCCGCGCTTCATCGCCGGCGAAGTGTTTCATGCGGAGACGCTCGCCGCGACGCCATGTGGCAACCGCGTTGCAAGCGTGCCCATGATGCAACGCGGCACGTCCCTCGGCGCTCGTACCGATGCCGACACGTGTCGACATGCGGCGCATACGCGATGTGCGGAACGCGTGGATCGTCCGCATCCGACATCACGAATCGCACTTCGTGTCTCTGTCGCGAGCGTGTACCCTCTGCGCGGTCGCGACGCATCGGCGCGTGGCGCGCTTCGCAGAGTCCCGTTGTCAAAGGAACCCATCCGTTGCGTCGCGTGCTTCTCTGGCTCTACACCGGATGCGTTTTTCGAGACGTCGCGGAAGCCGTGTATGCGGTGCGCGACCACGCCGAGATCGAAGTCGTCGGTCCGCGACGCGGCGCTGTCGCGACGAGCGACGGGATCCACATCCGCGCGTCGGGACCGCGCCGCGACGCGGGACGAACGCCCTACGTCGGCGTGCTGATCCCCGGCGGCGACGTGCTCGAAGTGCTCGGTGACCACGATGGCCTGCGCACGCTCGCGAAGATCGCCTCGGCGCCCGACGTCGTGGTGGGTGCGGTGAACAACGGAACGGTCGTACTCGGCGCCGCGAGGTTGCTGCAGGGCCGTCGCATCACCCATCCCGTGCGGCCTCCCCACGCGTCGCCGCAACAGATCGCGACCCTCGGTCACTTCCTGAAGGGGGCGGTCGACTCGGAAGAGGACCTGGTGACGGACGGCAATTGGATCACCGCGACCGGCGCCGGGCAGCAGGGTTTCGCCGCCCAGTTCGTGCAGAAGGTCCGCGAGGCGATCGACGGGGAATAGACTCCGCACCGGGGGCGCGGCGCCCCGTGGGAGCGGAGTCGGTGTTCGAGAAGGCCCATCCGCCGCCGGGCTCGCGTCCGGGCACTTTGGCGCTTCCGGCGGGATCGCCGCCGCCGCGCCTGCGGTTGGTGGCCTACGACGAACAGGGCATCGAGGAACGCGAGATCGACCACGTCGAGGATCTCGCGCCGTACGCGCACGCGACGCGCACGACGTGGATCGGCGTGCAGGGCTTCGGCGACGAGCACGTGCTCCGCAGGATCGCCGACCTGTTCGACATCCAACCGCTCGCCCTCGAGGACGCCATCAACGTGCCGCATCGCCCCGCGACCGAGTCGCGAGGCCCGCATCACGTCGTGATCGCTCGCGCCGTCCAGCGCAACGAGCACGGTCGTCTCCTGACGCCGCAGGTCTGCCTGCTGATCGGCGCGAGGGTCCTGATCACGTTCGAGGAGCGCCCGCTCGGCCTGTTCGAGCCCGTGCGAACACGCCTCCGTGAAGGCGTCGGCCCGATCCGTCGGCTCGGGCCCGACTATCTCGCCTATGCGATCCTCGACACGATCGTGGATCGCTGGTTCCCCGTCCTCGACGAGATCGCGAGGGAACTCGAGAGAGCCGAGGAGGAGGCGTTCGAAAGCGGCGCGGGAGAGACGCCGGCTGCGTTGCATCGCCTGCGCCACGAGGTGGTCCATCTGCGGCGAGTCGGTTGGCCGCAGCGCGAGGCGATCGCGGCGCTCCTGCGCGAGCCATCGCCAACCGTCGGCGACGAGGTGCGCGGGTTTCTGCGCGACACCCACGATCACATGGTCCAGATCATGGAGGGCGTGGATGCCTGTCGGGAGATGGCGGCCGGACTGATGGAACTCGTGCTGACGTCGTTGAGCCAGCGGACCAACGAGGTGATGAAGGTGCTGACGCTGATGGCGAGCCTCTTCATCCCCCTGACCTTTCTCGCCGGCCTCTATGGAATGAACTTCCGGCACATGCCGGGCCTCGACCATCCCTGGGCCTATCCGATCGTTCTCGGCGTGATGGCGACGACGGCCGCCGGGATGCTCGCCTGGTTCCGCCGCAAGGGCTGGATCGGCCGCGGCGGCGCCGCACGACGTCGCCGTTCGAAGGCCCGAACGAGCGACGACTGATGTCTTCCAGGACGTCCGCCTCCCCGCCCACGACGGCTCTCACCCCCCCGATCTACGAAGCCGCCCATCCGCAAGGTGAGAGACCACCTCGACGAATCCGATGCCGGTCAGCGTACGGCCCAGACGTACTCGCCACTCCGCGTGTTGCCCGCGGCATCGACAGCGGACCACGGCAGGCTCAAACGACCTCGTGCGGGCGCGGTCAGCTCCTTCTCGACGAGGGTCACGAGATCGTCGGCGCGCAGCGCGACGTCCTCGCCTCCGATCGTGAGCCGCACGAGATTGGAGTCGGCGGCGATCAACCGAACCGCGACGACCTGCCCGGGATCGACGGCCGATCCGTCCGGTGGACCGAGCAGATGGACGCGGGGTTCGAGACCGTCGACCTCCAAGCGCAGCCAGGCCGCCGGGCCGGAGGCGAGGCCCTCGAATCCGTGCGCGCGGACGGCCGTGGAGAGCAGGTCCCCGCGCACCGCGACGCGCGCCGCGATCGCGTCGCCGTCGCGGGTCGCGAGGCGTCCGTCCACCACGACGCAACCGCCCGACGGTCCAACCCACACGCCGTCCACGTTCACCGTGCCCGACCGCGTGACGAGCGTCGTCTCCCTCAGCGCCGGCGCGGGAGGCGCGACCGTGTCGCCCGCACGCCTCGCCCAGAGGGCACGCTCGTCCGTCGCGCGTGCGCCGAGCAGCGCGACGAGATCGAGTTCGGTCGGGCGTTCACCGCGGGTGCCGCGGATCCACGCGGGACGCTCGACGCGTGAGCGATCGTCGAACAGCACGCCGAGACGCGGCCCCGTGGCCGACGCTTGCCAGAGGCCTGCAACGAGGAACGATCGGCCCGCCGCGACCGCTTCGATCGCGAACCCACCGTAGGCCTCGCCGCTCGCCGGATCGACGACGTAGCGGCCATCGACGTTGGCGATCAACGATCGCCGCAGCGCCGTCAGGACCTCGCGGGGATCGGGGGCCCCCCCCGGCGTCGCCGCCACCACCTCGGCCGGTTCGACGCGCAAGGCGAGAAGCGCCTCGCGCGCGGCCTCCGTGAGGGGATGCGGTCGCGTTTCGCCGGCGACCTCGGGCGGCGACACCACGGTCGCGAGTGCGGCGCGAGCGCGCGCCGCCGCGTCCGTGTACGAGGTCGTTGCGTCCTCGTACGCGCGCGTCGTCGCCGCCTCGTCGCCGACGTCGCGCGCGCGCGCCGCCGATGCGAGGCAGATCTCGCCTTCGCGCAACGCCGGCTCGGCCGGAGCCGCCGCAAACGCCCGGATGCGGCGCTCGTCGTATGTGGCGAGCCGTGCTTCGGCGCGGGCGAACGCAAGCGCCGCCCCGAAGCGATCCGCAACGTCCTCGCTCGTCGCGGCACGGACGGCCTCGTCTCGTGCGACCCGCAGCGCGTCAGCGGTCAAGGCGGCGCGCTCGGCCAGCGCGGTGATCGCGGCCTCCGCGTCGCGACGGGCTTCGCGTGCGCCGTCCCGGGCGGTTGCGACGACGTCCCCGATCAACTCGGACAGAGCCCCCCGCGCGTCGGCCCGCGCGTCGGCGTCGAGCGCCGGCAGCGTGACGCGCGAGACGACATCGTCGAGTCGCTTGCGTGCGTCGAGGGCGAGGCCCTCGCGGCGGGCGTGCAGGCGCGACGCCAGCTGTCGCAGGCCGCGCATCTCCGCGTCCACGACGCCGACGCCGTCCTCGTCGCTCCGCCAATGCCCGGTCAGTTCGGCGACCCGTTCGCGAGCCATCGTTCCGGGCGGACTCCACGCCAGGCCGGCCGCGAGCGCGACGCCGACGATGGCCGGAAGCGCCGCGGCCAGCGGTCCGGTGGCGCGCGGCGTCGTCCGCTCGGGCGGCAGTTCACCGAACGCCGCCTGCGTGAACGCGTCGGCATCGACGAAACGGCGCTCGGGACTGGTGTTCAGCGCGCGTTCGATCGCGCCGCGCAGGCGGCCGGGAACGTCGCGCCGGAACGACGCGATGCGCGCGGGGCGGCCCACGGTCGGCTTGCCGGAGAGGGCTTCGTAGAGGATCAACGCGAGGCTGTACTGGTCGCCGCGATCGGTTTCCTCGGCACCCGCGTCCCGCAATTGCTCCGGCGCCCAGTACGCGGTACCGGCCTTCGTTCGAGACAGCCGCCGCTCCCGCAGCGCCGGCACGACACCGGAGAACCCGTGATCGGAGATTCCGACGAGCCCGTCGGGACCGACCCACACGCTCTCCGGTCGCAACGCACCGTGCGTCTGCGTCCGATGCAGCGCGGCGAGCGCGTCGAGGGCACCGCGCGCGATGACGGCGAACTCCTCGCGCTTGAGGCCCTTGCCGCGCGCGGCGCCGTCGTGGACCAGATCCCAGAGGTTCGTCCCCGCTGGCAGGGCCGAGACGACCGCGAGCGTCGGGTGCAGGTCCAGGACGTCGAGCACGCGGACGATGCCCGGATGGTGTGCGCGACGTGCGCGGAGGAGGTCCTGCTTCAGCCGGGCCCGCTGCTTTCCATCACGAACGAGGATCGCGTCAACGACCTTCAAGGCGACATCGCCGCCACGTGCCCGGTCGCGCACGCGGTAGGTGTCGCCCTCCGGGCGATGGGACAAGAACTCGCGCACCTCGTATCGGTCCAGCAGCACGGTGCCGCTCTGCAGGACCGGGCGGACCGTCGGCGGCGCGGTGGCGGAGGACGTCTCGGTGCCGTCCGTGACGTCGCTCGCAGACGATGCGGTCGGCGGCGCGGTCGCCGCAACGGACGAGCCCTGGGGCGATTCGGCTGCCGGGACGACCTCGCTGTCATCGAGATTGCGGAGAAGCCTCCAGGCGGCCTCGATCCGCTCGAGCGCGTCGGCGATGTCGCGCGGTTCCTCCCCCGGTTGGAATCGGTTCAGTTCCTTCAGGAGCGGCTTTCGCGCGGTCCGCCAGGCCTCTTCCCAGGTCGTCCGCGGTGCGCCGGGCTCCAGGCCGAGTGCTTGCAGCGCGGCGTCGCGATCTATCGCCCGGCTCATCGCACCCCCTCCGGAAGGAGCACGAGGCGGAACCCGTTCGTCGCCGCGCGTTCCGCGGGGGCCAGACTCGTGCGAGTCGCCCACCCGAGGTGGACGGCGAGGTCGTTCCACGACCCCCCACGCACCACCCCCGGCCCGGAGGGCGTCGGCGGCACGAAGGGATCCTCGGTCGCGGCGGGATCGAACTCCGCGAAGCCGTCGCCCACCCACTCGGCGACGTTGCCGAAGAGATCCTTCGCGCCGAATGCGTTCGCGCGCCCGGTGCCCGCATCCCAGGGGCCGGGCTTGCCGTCGTCCACGGCGTTGTCGTAGCGACTCTCCGGCCAGGTGGGAATCAGCGCCTTGATCGAGCGATCGGCGAGATTCGCAACTCCCTTCACGTCGGAGCGATCGGCCTTCCAGGGCGCGGTGCCGTCGAGCGTGGCGGCGCGTGCGGCCCACTCCCACTCGACCTCTTTCGGCAGGCGATAGGTGCGCGACTCGCGCTGTGACAGGCGCTGTGCGAACTCGTGCGCGTCGATGCGGGAGACGAACACGGCGGGCGCGCGCTCGCCGCCGAGCGGGATTCGCGACCCGCTGCGCGTCTCGAAGTCTCGCGGGGCAGCGTGTCCGCCGAGTGCTTCGAACTGCCCACGAGTGACCTCGGTCGTCTGCAGGTAGAAGGGTTGGGTGACGCGCGTCGGGATGACGCGCCCGGCCGCCGTGCGCGGAAACTCGCCGGGTGGGATCAGCACGAAGTGCATCCCGACTCCGTTCTGGATCGCGAGCGGTAGTCCGAAGCGCGCCGACGCCTCGACCTGAGCGGGATGGGGACTCGTTCCGGTCGCGGCGCGGAAGTCCGCGTCGTGGTCGGCGAGCAGGACCTCGATGTCGCGTCGCGCGACCGGCTCCCCCGCGCGGCGCACCTCGATGCGGATCGCCTGCCGCCCGATCCCCGGCACCTGGACCCGTTCGTCGAAGCGACCGCCGCGGACCGGTACGACGCGCCCTCCGACGTGGAGACGATCGTCCGGCCCGAGCCAGTCGAGCGTTCCGCTGAGCGGGATCTGACGCGTCCCGTCGTTCTCGTAGAACCCGGGCTCCTCGCGGTAGGGATCGAGCGTGATGCGCGGTTCGCGCGTGCTGCGTGCGAGTCGCGCGAGCAGGTCGGCCGGGATCTGCTCGATCCAGCCCCCTGCCTTGCGCAGCGCGCGGAGCGCGGTCTCCGCGTCGGCGAGGCGATTCTCCTCCAGCGCGGTGCGGGCCTCGGCGAAGTGACTCTCGATCTCGGCTGCCGGACGCCCGACCACGACCGGCCAGGCGACGCGGCGCGCGAGGCGGCCGTCCGGCGCCCGCGCGACGATCTCCGCGAACGCGTGCGCGACGGCTGCCGTGCCGCGGCGCTCGTACCGGAACGCCCCGTCGGAGGCGATCTCGACCGCCTCGTCGTTGACCGTGATCGACGCGACGGATCCGTCCGTGGGCACGCGTCCTTCGATGACGAGGAACCAGGTGCCCTCGACATCCTCGAGCGTGGCACGCGTCCAATCGATCGTCGGTGCCGGCGCCGGCCGTCGGATCTCGCGCTCGATCGTCGCCGTGAAGCCGTCCTCTGCCTGCGCCTCGACGCGCAGAAGGACGAGCCCCGGCTCGGAATCGCCGAGTGTGACCGTCGTCTCGAAGCGGCGACCGTCCAACGAAACGTCCACGCCGTTCACCGTGACGCGGCACGCTTCCGGACCGAACGCGGTCCTGCCGGCGACCCGCACCGATCCGTCGTGAGCGATGGCGCCGGCGAGCGGTTCCTCGAGGACGAGCAGGGGACGGGGTTCGGGACCGTCCGCGGTGAACCAGCCGATCTTTCGAGTCGCCTGCTTCGAACCGTTCGCTCGATCGGCGAGCACCAGCCCGTTGGGTGTGCTGCGCAACTCGTATCGCACGCGGCCTCCCGCGTCGTCCGACTGGATCAGGCGCAGGGTCGTCGCGTCGTCGGGCGCGTCGGTCCAGAGTCCGAACGCGGGATCGCGGCGCGCGGAACCGATGGACTCCGCGAACCAGGTGCGCTCGCCGATGGTCACGAGGGTGCCGTCCCCCGCCCGATAGCGACCGCGGAAGCGACTCGCGGCGGGGGACGGACTCGGCACCGGCTCCGGCTCGACCCGTAGACGGGCGAAGGCGTCGGCGAGGCGCGACTCGCGCGCCGGCTCGAACTCCCACCACGACGTCGCTGCGCCCTCGCCGAACAGCGCGCGCGCGCCCAGCATCGCAAGGAGCAAGAGGAACAGCGGCACGAGGACGCCGACGCGGGGCGGACGGCGATGGAGCGCCGCCCGGAAGCGATCGAGGTTCGCGTGGCGCGCGGCGGGTGACGCGGCAAGCGAGCGCTCGATCGCTTTCGCCATCGGTAGCGGGACGTCGGGATTCGCCTTGCGGACCGGAACGAGCCGGGCGCCCGGCACCTCGCCGGTCAGCAGCGCATAGAGCAGCGCGCCGACGAAGTACTGATCCGCGGGAGCCGGGTCGGCGGGGCGCTGCTCGCCGAGTTCGGGGGCTCGGAAGTACGACCCCTCCGCACCGCTGGCAAGCAGGGCCGGGTCGGGTGCGTCGCCTCGTTCGCGCCCGATCCAGAAGAACTGCGCCTCGGCGCCGCCTTCGGGCTGGATCCACACCTGCTTGGGCGAGCACCCGAACAGAGCGCCGCCGCGATGCGCCGCCTTGGCGGCAAGCAGGAGGTCGTCGGCGACCGCGCACGCGGCGTCGGGCGTGAGGCGTTTGGCGTTTCGGTCGGACAGCCGCGCCCACGCGTTCGTCCCGCCGGGTCGCGGCATCACGAGGAAGCGATGCTCGTCGGACGAGCGAAGGTCGAGCACGGGCAGCAGGCTCGGCGCGGCGACCTCGAAGGCCTTCTCGATCGAGGCTCTCAACAAGGCGTCGGTCGCGGGAGCGAGTCGTCGCGCCGGCGGCACGAGGAACAGCAGCACGTCCTCGCCGCGGACCCGATCGCGTGCGAGGTAGGCGGCCTGGTTGCCTTCGCTGAACACGCGTTCGATGACCTCGAACTGCTGTTCGAACACGACGGAGGCGGCGGCCGAAGCGGACGAGCTCATGCCCGCTCCCCCTGGCGTGCGGTGCCGGCGGTCATCCGGCGCAGCGCAAGCCATCCGAGCAGGCCGACGACGAGCCCCGATGCCACGACGGCCGCGTAGAGCGCGTCACCGGCCGCGGGCGCGAATCGCGGCGAGAGCTCGATGATCGCGCCTGCAACGAGCCCACCGACGACGATCGCGATCCACCAGCGCAGCGGCGACGCGAGTCGTCGTTCGAAGACGAGCCACTGGCAGAACCCGATGCAGAGTCCGGCGAACCCGGTGACGATCACGCCGAGCGGATGCAGGGGCACGGCGGCGCCGATCGCGCCGGACGCCGCGAGCAGGGCGGCGATCGCGACCGCGGCACCGCTCAGCGTCGCCAGCGCGAACGCCCACGCCGGTGCGACGCCGCGACGATGCAGGAGCGTGCCGTGGCCGATCGCGACGACCAGGGCCGGCGCGCCGAGCGCGAAGAGGAGCGTGGTCGTGTCGCGACCGAGGTCGTCGCCGAGCCCGTGCGGAAGCGCGAAGCGCAACCACGGCGCGAGCCGGGCCAAGGCGGAGATCGCGAGGAACGACACGACGAAGCCGACATCGCCGATCCGGATCGCGGCCAGCCGCTTGCGCGGCACGGGGGGCGCGAGGGGGATCGGGGCGGACGCCACGGGCGTGACGCCGCTCGGCGTGCGCGCCCCGCTCGGCGTGGCGCGGGAGGCGACACCGCCGGTGGTCGCGCCGGTGCGTCCGGTGGGGGACGGGCCCGGTGGGCGACGCGTCGGCGAAACGCCGCTCGGACGCCGCGGCGCCGCCGACGGCGCCGGCGTGCGCGTCGCGGTCGGAATCGGCGTCGCGATCGGCGGCGGTGTCGTGGCGCCGGTTCCGCCCGGCGCGGCGGCCGCACCCGCGGCCTCCCCGATCGCAAGCGGCTCCTCGCGGAGCGCACGCTTGAAGGCGAGGAAGAACGCGCGGCAGGTCGGGTAGCGCTTCTCGGGGTCGCCGGAGAGGGCGCGGCGGATCGCCGCGGTCACGCCCCTGGGGAGGCCGGGGACGAACTCGTCCAACGCAGGCGGCGTCTCCTGCATCTTCTTGATCATGATCTCGAGGGCGCTGCCCTCCGGGAACGGCACCCGTCCGGACAACGCTTCGTAGACGGTCGTTGCGAGCGCGTACTGGTCGGCACGGCCGTCGAACTTCTCGCCCGCCTGTTCGGGCGCCATGTACCGCGGAGATCCGACTCCGGTGTTCGTCGTCGTGAGCCGCGCGTCCTGCTCCTCGTGGGCCTTGGCGATGCCGAAGTCGGACAGGTACGCGTGGTCGTACTCGTCGAAGAGGATGTTGCCCGGCTTGACGTCGCGGTGGATCAGGCGGCGCGAGTGCAGGAAGTCGAGCGCCTTCGCCGTGGCCTCGAACCACGCGAGGACGTCTTCGGCGGATTGCCGGCGATCGGCAGCCTTCTTCAGGCGATCCGACAGCGATCCGCCCTTCATGTGCTGAAGCACGTAGAACGGGAATCCGTCCACCTCGCCGCGCGCGAGGACCCGCACGATGCTCGGGTGCTCGAGCCGAAGCAGTTGCGCGACCTCGCGTTCGAATCGATCGAGGAATCCGCGCTCGAGCAGGAGGCGCGGATGCGGCACCTTGATGACGACCGTCTTGCCGAGGTCGGTGTCCTCGGCCTCGTACACGGTCCCCATGCCGCCGCTGCCGAGACGTTCGCCGACCTTGTAGTGACCGAGCAACGTCAGCCCGGAGATGTCGAGCGAGCCGCCCATCGTGTGCCGCGCGGCGGAGGACGGCGTTCGCGACGGCGTCGCGTGCGTGTCGCTGGTCCAGACCGCGGCCTCGAACGCCTCGGCGAACGCGGTGCAAGAGGGCCACCGCCGCGCCGGCTCGCGCGCGAGGGCACGCAACACCACGTCGGACACCGCTTGCGGAATGTCGCGGATGCCGCGCAACGGCCGCGGATCCTGACTGCCCTTCTTGATCAGGACCTCGAGCGGATTCGTCCCGTCGAAGGGCAGCGCCTGCGCAAGGCTCTCGTAGACGGTCACGCCGAGCGCGTACTGGTCGGACGCGGGGCCGACGTCGCCGCCGGTCGCCTGCTCGGGGGCCATGTAGTGGGGGGAGCCGACGGTGAATCCGACCGAGGTGAGCGCGGAGTCCACGCCCAGCGCCTTCGCGACACCGAAGTCCGACAGGAAGACGTTGCCCGCTTCGTCGAACAGGATGTTGCCGGGCTTCACGTCGCGATGGACGATTCGTTTGGAGTGAATGAAGTCGAGCGCATCGGCGACGTACGGCAGCCAGCCGAGCACGTCGCGGGGTTCCTCGGGGCGTTGCCGGATGCGGTCCTCGAGCGAGCCCCCGCGGAGAAACTGGATCACGAAGTACGGAATGCCCTCGTGCTCGCCGCGGGCGAGGATCGAGACGACGTGGGGGTGCTCCGTGTCGACCAGCCCCTTGACCTCGATCTCGAAGCGCTCCTTGAAGCCCTCTCCGCGCAGCACGTGGGGCAGGGGCACCTTGACGACCACCGTGCGGCCGAGTTCGGTGTCGGCGGCCATGTAGACGGCCGCCATGCCGCCTTGGCCCAACTTCTGGTCCACGCGGTAGCGCCCCCGAAGGAGCACGCCTTCGAAGGCGACGTCGCGGCCGGGTAGGGGACTCTCACCCGCCACGTGGACTTCCTCTCCCGCCTCCCGAGGGCGGACGCGCCGCCGTCCTCGGGGCGTCCGAGTGTAGCCTCGAACCCCACGCCGCCGCGGTGAGGTACCGCGTGATCCGGGAGCGCACCCGGTACGGCGCGCCCCATGCGGCGAACGGAGGCGAACGATGGGCATCGAGGTCGGGCGCAAGGCCCCGCCGTTCCGGCTTCGGGACGCGGCCGGCAAGGACGTTTCGCTGGCCGAGTTCGGCGGGAAGAACCTCGTGATCTGGTTCTACCCCCGGGACATGACTCCCGGCTGCACGAAGGAGGCGTGCGCGTTCCGCGACCTCTGGCCGCAGCTCAAGCGTCACGCCGCCCTCGTCGGAATCTCGCCGGACACCCCCGAAAAGCACGCGGCGTTCCGCGACGCGCACGACCTTCCATTCCCGCTGCTCGCCGATCCCGATCGGAAGGTGCTCGAGGCGTACGGCGCCTACGGCGAGAAGGTGATGTACGGCAAGAAGGTCAAGGGCGTGATCCGCTCGACGGTCTGGATCGGTCCGGACGGCAAGGTCGTCCGCCATTGGCCTCGGGTCCGCGACGCCGCCGCCCACCCGGCCCAGGTCCTCGCCGCGCTCGAAGGGCGTTGACGCGCCGCGCCCCTCACGGCGCGACCGTCGGTGGGGAGGACCCGCGGCTCCTGTAGAGGCGTCGGGCGACCGCGATCTGTCCCGCGTGCCAAGCGTCGTGGCGAATGGTCATCGCGAGGAACTCGGCTAGGGGCATGCGGTTCCCCACCAGGTCGTCGAGATCCGTGTCGGAGCAGGCTGCGACCGCATCGCGTTGGTCCGCGTGCGCCGCGTCGAGCTCCGCGAGGTCGGCGTCCACCGTCGCCGCGGGCGCGCGGCGGGGGATCGACGGTCGCTGCGTCGCCTTGCGTGCGCGCACGAGAGCGGCGTAGGTTCGCTTGCAGTGCGCCAGGTGGACGACGTGCCAGCGGATCGTGCCCGGCCGCGGCCAGCCCGCTTCCACGGGGACGTCGGCGTAGCACGAGGCCTGCCACGCCGCCTCCTGCTCCGTCACCCCCTCGAGGACCGCGTCGAGGGACTCCCACGCGTGCTCCCAGGCGTGGTCGAGTTGAAGCAGGAACGCGTCGATCGCTCGCATCGCCGCATCCTGCCATACCTCGTTGCGAACGGTCCCACCGGAGGTCGCTGGTTCGAATCCCGAGCGTGAGGAGGCGTCGGCTTGCGAAGC
>CAZPGF010000061.1:0-3804 GCA_964586025.1 uncultured Planctomycetales bacterium | reverse complement strand
GCGTCGGCTTGCGAAGCGGGCGAGGGATTGGTCGGGGCGACTGGATTCGAACCAGAGCGGAGCCGCGCCAGCGGATCCGCCAGACAATGCGGCTCACCGGAGGTCGCTGGTTCGAATCCCGAGCGTGAGGAGGCGTCGGCTTGCGAAGCGGGCGAGGGATTGGTCGGGGCGACTGGATTCGAACCAGCGACCTCTTGACCCCCAGTCAAGCGCGCTACCAAGCTGCGCCACGCCCCGACGCACTCCGTTCCAGCGTATCCGATCCGTGCCGTCCGGCCCATTCTCGCCGACCCCTCGTGGCGGCGGCGACTCGTCGTGGCGACGCGCAGGCCACCCCTTGATTCCCAACGTCGACGTTCGTACGCTCCGCGCCCCCCGGCCGGGCGGCCGGGCACGGAGGGCGACGATGGCACGACCGCTGGTGCTGATCGTCGGGGATCGCGGTTCCGTGGCGAAGCGTCTCGGCACGCACCTCGCGCGCCGCAGTCTGCAACCGCGCATCGTCCACAACTGCGGCGAAGCGCTGCTCGCCCTCCACGAGGCCCGCGACCGTCTGCCGGAGACGGACGTCCGAGGCGTCGTGCTGGACGTCGCGACGGCGGGCGTCGGTGTGGCGGCCTTCCGCGAGTTGCTGCACGCGGACTTCCCGGGTCTCGCCGTGCTCGAACTCCCGCCCGACCACAGCGGCCCCGAGGACGTCGGGCTGCTCGTCGCGGCGCTCGAGGACGAGATCCGTCGTGTGGTGCGGAAAGAGGGCGCCGATCGGGAAGCCGACGCGACCCCCGCACCCGCCGAGGAGGACCACGAAGGACCCGTTCGCGGCGTGAAGTTCGAGGACTTGGAGAGCCTGAGCCCGCGGATGCACGCGCTCTTCGAGATGCTCCCGCGGGTCGCGCGCTCCGACAGCCCCGTGCTGATCGTCGGTGAGACGGGCACCGGCAAGGAACTCGTCGCGGCCGCCGTCCACCGCCAGTCCTCCCGGCGCGACCGCGAGTTCTTCACGGTGAACTGCGGGGCGCTGACGGAGACGTTGCTCGAAAGCGAACTGTTCGGGCACGAGCGCGGCGCGTTCACGGGGGCGGTCAAACGGAAGCAGGGCTACTTCGAACTCGCGTCAGGCGGCACGCTCTTCCTCGACGAACTCGGCACCATCAGTCAAGCGATGCAGATCAAACTGTTGCGCGTGCTCGAGACGATGGAGGTGCGACGCGTCGGCGGAGGTCACACCTTCGAGGTGGACGTGCGCGTGATCGCGGCCACGAACGAGGACCTCGAAGCGGCCGTCTCCCGAGGCGAGTTCCGCGAGGATCTGTACTACCGCCTGAACGTCGTGCAGGTTCGTCTGCCCGCGCTCCGGGAGCGCCCGGAGGACATTCCGCTGCTCGCGGACGTGTTTCGCCAGCGTTTCGCGCGTGCCATGGGACGCGACGATGTCCTCGGGTTCACGCCCGCTGCCCTGCGTCGCCTGCAGGCGCATCGTTGGCCGGGCAACGTGCGTGAGCTGCAGAACGTCGTCCAGCGCGCGACGCTCTTCACATCGGGCCGCCACATCCAGGAGAGCGCTCTCCCCGAGCGGCTGCGCCGCACCGACCAAGGGACGAGCCCGCTGCCGCCGTTCGACGTCGATGCCCCGCTCGGCGACGTGTTGGCCGGACTCCAGGAGCGGGTCGAGCGCGAGTACCTGCGCCGCCTCCTGCGCCGCTACAAGGGGGTCGTCACCCGCATCGCGGCGCACGCGGGACTCAATCGGCGCACCCTGTACAACAAGTTGCGTGCCCACGGCTTCGATCGCCGCGAATTCCGCTGACGTTCCGCTCGGGCCGGCCCGTTCGGGAGACTCCGTGGAGAATCGTCCACGCCGACGTGGGAACGATGCACCCCACGACGATTCCACGCGGTTCCCAATCGCCAACTCGTTCCGGCCCATGGACTTGCGTTCGTTATCCCGGCGTTCTCCACAAACCAAGCGGGAATCAGGATGCCCATCGGCGTTCCGTGCGCAACGTGGATTGAGGGACGCGACGCGATCGAAACAACGTCCGAGCCCGGTTTCTTCGGCGTTCCACGGGCTGAACCGCCATGCGTTTCTCACCCGATCACTTTTCTTCGCTGCGGCCCGTTCCTTGCGAGACATCACGCATCGCCCGGTCACGGTCGATGATCTTTCTCATTCCGATCCAGACGACTGGACGAGGCCTTCGATCGTGAGCCGACAGCCGACCGCACCGGGCAACGCACCCGGGATGAGTTGCTGCGCCGCGGCGAGGCCGGTGACGTACGTCACGAGAGGCATCGGAGCTCGCTCTTCGATCGCTTCCACGTATGACGAGACGAGCCCACCGGCCCCGCGGCGAACGGAGTGCGCGATCGCCAAGAGGCCCGAAACCCCAGGAGAGCAGGCGGTCCGGAGACGGATCGACCGACTCCTCCGTCGCCAGAGACCCTGAGTTCCACGCGGGCGAAACGTAAACCCGTGAAAGGTCGAGAGGGGCGGCACCCGCGATCGAAAGCCGGTGCCGGCACGGAGGGGAGCATGCTCTGAAGGGGGAAATCCCAAGAAGGCCACGTTGCGGGCCGCGCCGACTGGCGCGTGCGCCGCACGGTTCCGGCGTGGGAACGAGGCCCTGTAGTCGAGGACGCCTGTCACCGTCTCCACGGAGACGGTGCGCGGCCGCCGTGATCGGGCGGTCGACGGCGCTCCGAACGACAGGAGGGCAGGGGCCCCGAGAGGGGTACCCATCACGACGGAGTCATGCCTTGAAGGGTGAAATCCCATGGACGCTCCGACGCTTGCGTCGGGAGGTTCGGGGGTGGACGCCGCGAGGAGGGTCGAAACCCTGGACGCGGCACGCGGTCGGAGAGGGATCTCCGGCCTTCATGCGGGTCCCCCGAACCGGGATGTGTCGAAGGGAAGGCAAAGCCCAGGAGAGGTCGTGTCGCCGCCCGCCGTTCCTCGAGAACGTGCCGGGGGAGACGCGGGGTCCGGTCGGTCGCATCTCCGAAGAGGAGACCCAAGCCCACGGTGGGCGCCGTCCGAAGGGCGGTGCGGCTTCGCGCCGCGCCGAGAGCCGGGCGGTACGGTTTGCGGCAAGGTCCCGAGGGACGTCGAAACGTCGCACGGGGCGGATGTCAACCCATACGCATCTACATCGCAAACGCTTCAACCACGAAGGAGCGGGTCAACCTCACGGGAGATCGACGCGCGTGTCGAAAGGCGCGTCCGTCACCGACTGTCACCCTGAAGCCTCTGGAGGGCCGAACGATTCGATCGCCGACTCCAGCGTCTTGATCGCCGAACCCGGAGCGCACCCGGTGCGCTCCGGGTTCACTTTTTTGGCACACGCAGCGTCCGAACGGACCTCCTCGGCGCGCCGAACGTCGACGTGGCGCCGCGCCACGGCATCCCGACGATCCGCGACGAACCGGCGGCGCGACAATCCGGTCGCAGCCTGCCGCTGGGGGTGGGTGATCCCCCTCGTATCCGTTCAGGCCCCCCCGCGCGCAACCCAGGGGGCGACCCGAAGCACCGATGACATGCCTTCCCTTCGCCTCCACCGCCGGTCCGGGTTCGCAGGCGGGGAGCGGAAGGTCGCCGTGGAGGGCGACGTGTGGTGGACCACTCGAGCCCGACACGGCGGCCTGATCGCCCCCGATCTGCGAAGCCGTACGATCGCAAGGTTCATGGCCCACGAACGCAATCGCGGGTTCGCAGGCGGGGAGCGGGGTCGCCGTGGAGGGCGACGTGTGGCGGACCACTCGAGCCCGACACGGGAGCCTGGGCGCCCCCGATCTGCGAAGCCGCCC
>CAZPGF010000060.1:0-16062 GCA_964586025.1 uncultured Planctomycetales bacterium | reverse complement strand
GCAAGGACTTCATGGGTGCGCACGAGTGGTGCTTCTACTGCTGGAAGGAAGGCGCGGCCCACGTGTTCTACGGTCCGGCCAACGTCCCGGACCTGTGGCAGGTGAAGAAGGTCACGCCGCAGAAGATGATTCATTTGACGGAGAAGCCCGTCGAACTCGCCGCGCGGGCGATCCAGTATTCCTCGAAACCCGGCGAGAACGTGCTCGACCTGTTCGGTGGGTCCGGTTCGACGTTGATGGCCTGCGAGCAACTCGGGCGCCGCGGGTTCCTCATGGAACTCGATCCCGCGTACTGCGACGTGATCGTGGAGCGATGGCAGAACGCCACGGGGCGCGAGGCCGAGCGGGTCGGCTCGACGCCGCCGGCACGCACGACGCGGAGGAAGGGGAAGCCGTGAGCCTGCGCGGCCCTCCCCCGACGCCGACGGCGAAACTCGCGCTGCGCGGAAGCTGGCGTGCCGGCACGCGCCCGGGCGAGCCCCGGCCCGAGCCCGCGGCGCCCCCGCGCCCCGAGGGGCTCCCCCCCGCCGCCGCCGCCGTGTGGGACGAGATCCTCCCGCCGTTGGGCGCCGCCGGGCTGCTCGCCCGCGTGGACGGGCGTACGCTCGCCCGCTACTGCGATCTCGTCACCGTGTGGGACGACCTCCTCGACTTCCTCCGCAAGTCGGGCCACGCGCACCCGGTGAAGAACGCCCGCGGCGAGGTCGTGGGCGTGCGCCCGTACCCGCAACTCCGGCTCGCGCTGCAGGTCTCCGAGCACCTCTTGCGCCTGGAGACGCACTTCGGGATGACGCCCGCCTCCCGCGCCCGGCTCGCGTCGGAGGCGTCCGCGCCGACGGAGCCGACGTTCGAGCACTACTTCCAACCCATGCGGATCGGCGGATGAACGATCTCCCGATCGCCGCCTGGAACGACGCCGCGCTGGAGCGGGTCTGCCGCACGGGGATCCCCGGCTACGACCCGTGGGCGACGGCGCTCCCGAGCCACCGATTCGATGTGGCCCTCGCGCGCCGCGCGATCGCGTTCTTCCACGACATGCTCGAGTTCGTGGAGGGGGAACGCGCCGGGGAGCCCTTCGACCTCGAGCCCTGGCAGGCGGCGATCGTGGGGAACCTGTTCGGCTGGGTGGACGGGCGTACGGGGCTTCGGCGCTACCGCGAGGCCCTGGTGTTCGTCGCTCGGAAGAACGGCAAGACCAGTTTGGCAGCAGGCCTCGCGCTCTACCTCCTGCTTTGCGACGGGGAGCCCGGAGGTCAGGTCTACAGCGCCGCGGCGGAACAGTCGCAGGCAGCGCTCATCTTCCGCCACGCCATGCAGATGGTGGGGAAGCGCCAGGAGTTGGCTGCGCGCACGCGCGTCTACCGCGCGTTCAAGTCGATCGAGGTGCCGGAGACGGGCTCGATCTTCCGCGCGCTCACAGCCGACGCCCAGACCAAGCACGGGCTCTCGGTGCACGGCGCGGTGATCGACGAGCTTCACGCGCACCCGACGCGCGATCTCGTGGACGTGCTCCAGACCGGCACGGGCTCGCGCCGCCAGCCGTTGACCGTCCACATCACGACGTCGGACTACGAGCGCATCTCGATCTGCAACGAGAAGCACGGGTACGCGAAGAAGGTCCGGGACGGGGCGCTGGCCGACGCATCGTTTCTGCCCGTGATCTACGAAGCATCCGTGGACGACCCGTGGGACGACCCGCGCACGTGGCTCAAGGCCAACCCCAACCTCGGGGTGTCGGTGAAGGAGGATTACCTGGAGCGCGAGTGCTCCCGCGCCAAGGAGTCGCCCGCGTACCTCAACACGTTCCTGCGCCTCCACCTCAACATCCGCACGAACGCCGACGTCGCCGCCTTCGACATGCGCCAGTGGGACGCGTGCCGGGGCGAGAAGAGCTTCCACGAACTCGCAGCCGAACTCGAAGGCCGCGCGTGCTACGCCGGGCTCGATCTCGCCTCGACCGAGGATCTGACGGCGCTCGTACTCGTGTTCCCCGGCGACGGGAACGCGGTGCTGCCGTTCTTCTGGTGCCCGAAGGAGGGGGCGGTGAACCGCGAGAAGCGCCACCGCGTGCCCTACACGGGCTGGGCGCGCGACGGGTTCCTGAACCTGACCGAGGGCAGCGCGACCGACTTCGACCACGTCGAGCGGACTGTGATCGAACTCTCCAAGCGGTACCGGATCAACTGCCTGGGGTTCGACCGCTACGGCGCCGCGCAGGTCGTGACGCACCTTCAGGACGCCGGGATCGAGGTCGTGCTCTTCGGGCAGGGCTTCGTGTCGATGAACGCCCCGTCCAAGCACCTGGACGTGCTGGTGCGCTCCGGCGCCCTGCAGCACGGCGGGCACCCGGTGCTGTCGTGGATGGCGAGCAACCTGATGTGGGAGAAGGACGCCGCGGACAACTGGAAGCCGTCGAAGAAACGGTCCCGCGAGAAGATCGACGGGATGACGGCGCTGATCATGGCGCTCGGGATGGGGATGGCGTTGTCGGGCGGACAGGGGCCGAGCATCGAGGAGGTTCTCCTCTCCGGCGACGGGGTGTGGCTGTGAGGCGCCTTCCGCCCCTCGTCCTGCTCTTGTCGTCCTGGGGCCTGCTCGCCTACGGGGCCGGGCAGGTCTACGCGCCCGCCGGATGGCTCGTTCTCGGCGCATGCCTGTGGGTGGACCTCTACCTCGGCCGTCGTCTGCGGGGTGTGCGATGAGCCTGCTGCTCGATCTCGTCGGCGGGCGGGCGAGTGCCGGGATCGCCGCACGCGGCGCGGCAGCGACCTCGTCCACCACCACCCGCTCGCACGTCTCTTGAAGCGTCCGAACCCGGTCATGTCCTGAGGCGTGTTCGCCCAGGTCATGCAGCACCGCCGCATGGCGTGGGGCAACGCCTACGCGGAGATCGTGCGCGACGGGACGGGCGCGCCGGTCGAACTGTGGCCGGTTCATTCCTCGCGGGTCCGCCCCGAGTTGAAGGCCGACGGCCGCACGCTCGTCTACCGGGTCCGCGGCGACGGGACGAAGGAGCAGCCGTTCGCACCGCGGGACGTGTTCCACCTGCGGGGCATGGGATCGGGCGTCGAGGGGTACTCGGTCGTGCGCCTGGCCTCGGAGACGTTGGGCCTCGGGCTCGCGGCGCAACGTCACGCCGGGGCCTTCTTCGGCGAGGGCCTCGCCAAGCGCCTTGTCGCATTCACGAGGCAGATCGGGGATTCCCTCCGACCGACTGCTTCCTTGCATCTTGGATCGGGATGAGGTATGTTTCCGCCGACGGGGCCCGCGACGGGGCCCGCGACGGGGCCTGGGGAGGCGACGATGGCCCGTGGACCCACCCGATTCGAGGGGCGCGCGTTGAGCCGCCGTGCATTGCGCGGCGCCGTGTCTCGGATTTTCGTCGGCCCGACGCCTTGGCTCCTCGCCGTCGTCGTCGCGGGGCTGGTCGCCCTGCTCGTGCTTCCGCCGACCCATCGGGCCGAAGCGACGCCCGCACCGACGAGTCCCGATCCGTCCGCCGAGGCGAGTTCGCCCGGAACCTCCGATCCCTGCGCCGCCGAGATGGAAGGCGAGAGCCCGACCCCCTGCGCCGAGGGCTGCGGCGGTTGCGAGCCTCAACGCGCGCCCGACGATCCCACCCCGCCTCCTCCCCCCGTAACGACGCCGTCGCCGTCGACTCCTCCGGGTACGCCGACCACGCCTTCGGCGGGCCATCCCGGTCCGGTGATCACGCCGTCTCCGACGAGTGCGGGCGGCAGCGTGAATCCGGCTACCGGGGAGTTTCATTGGGCGTTGCCGCTTCCGACCTATCAGGTCGCCGGTCCGCGTTTCGGCACGGCGTTCTGGCTGATCTACCGCAGTCAAGGCTTCATCGACGGTGTCACGGGCAACTGGGACGTCACGTTCAACCAACGTCTGATCGAACTCGCGCCGGACGGCGACATCCTCTGCACGACCGGTACGTTCCGCTCGAACGACGTGTTCACGAAGAGCGGCGCGACGTGGCTTCCACCGGACGGGTGGAACTGCGACCTCGTCGTGCTGGCGGGATTCGGCGCGACGGGCAACTCGTTCCGGCTCGTCGACGCCGGCGGCGTCTACCGCGAGTACGACGAGGACGGCTACCTGGTGCTCTTCGGCGATCCGAACGGCAACACGGTTCAATTCACGCGCAACCCGACGAAGCCGCACGAGGTCTCGTCGATTACCGACGACACCGGCCGGACGTCGACGCTGACCTATACGAACGGTCGTCTGACGTCGTTCACGGACCCGACCGGCGCGGTGACGACCCTCGGCTACCACGCGACGACGGGGTGGTTGACGTCCGTGACGACGCCGTCGGTGACGTTCGTCGACGGCACCGGATTCACCGTGACGCGCGGGATCGTCACCTCGTTCGTGTACTCGTCCGGATTCGGCACCGCGTACCGGAACGGGAATCTCGTCGAGATTCGCGACGACGCGGGGATTCTTCAGATCGAGAACACCTACGACGCCGCGGATCGCGTCGAGACGCAGGAGAACGCGCTCGGCGGACTGTGGCAGTTCGACTACCTGACGAACAGCACGGAGGTGACGCGCCCGAGCGGCTATTCGAAGAACCTCGAGTTCGACGCGAGCGGTCGGGTCGAGCGAATCGAAGAGCGCACGGCGACCGGAATGGGCGGCTCGGCGCTGCGCACCGGCGAGCCGACCGGGTACGTGACGACGATCGTCCGAGACGGCGGTTGCGTGTGCGGCGCGCCCGAGACGATCACGTATCCGGACGGCACCGTGTGGGAGTGGACGCGCAACGCGCTCGGCCAGCCGACCGACCTCACGGTGACGCCGGGCACGGGCGTCGCGGGCGGCGTCCGAACGTGGTCGTGGACGTACGGTGCGCCGTACGCCCCGACGTTTGCTCGGCTGCTGACCGAGACCGATCCGCTCGGTCGGACGCGAACCCACACCTACGACAGCCTGGGCAACCTCATCGAGACCACCGAGCCGACCGTGACACTGGGACAGCCGACGAATCAGATCGCGGAGACGAACTACCAAGTCGACGGGCAGGGCCTCGTCGTTCAGGTGACCGCGCCGTCAGGCCTCGTGACCACCCTGACGCGGCAGAGCGGCACCGGCTATCTCCTCTCGACCACGCGCGATCCGAACGGCCTGGCGATCACGACGACCTGGACCGTGGACGCGGCCGGACGGCGACTCACCGAGACCGACCCGATGGGGGCCGTGTGGTCGCGCATGTGGAACGCGATCGGCCGAATGACGCAGGAGACGGAGCCGACCGGCGGCGCCGCGACGACGCTCGCGATCGACTTCCGTGGCCGCATGGTCCGCATGGACCGTGAGAACCGCGACGCCACGGGCGCGCTCGACGGCACGAACCCGGCCTGGACCACGACGTGGACCAGGAACGCGGCTGCGCTCGAGTCGACCCGCTCGGAGGAGAAGACCGACGGGGTCTACGTCACCACCACGAACGAGTGGACGACGTGGGGCGCCCTCTCCCGGAGTCTCTCGCCCGCGGGCCGGGAGACGGTGCTGACCTACGACGAACGGAACCTCGTCCACACGGTGACCCAGGCGCCCGGTACGGCGATCGAGGGGACGCAGACCCGCGATTACGACCTTGTCGGGAACCTGCTGACGCTCACGGACCCGCTGACGCGCTCCTGGACGTACGTCACGGACGCCTACGGGGCCCTGGTCCTGTCCACGGATCCGCTCGGCATCCAGGCCGAGGGCGTCTACGACGCCGCCGGACGTCTCGTCGAGGCGCTCGTGAAGGACGCGCTCGGCGTGACCGTGGCGCGAACCCTCATCAGCCGCGACGAGCGGGGCCGGGTCTACGAGGAGTCCAACCTCCTGCTCGACGGCGCGGGAACACCGACCGGCACGACCAGCGACGTGGTCACGTTGTGGTCGGTGGGTGACGTCGTCCTGGAACGGACCGACCCGACCGGCCGCAAGGTCACGTCCACATACGATGCGCTCTCGCGCCACACCACGGCGACGTCGCCCGGCGGCGACACGATCGCGGTGACGTGGGACGCCGCCTCGCGCGCGACGCTGATCGAGCACACCGAACAGGTTCCGGGGGGAGCTCCGTTCGTCTGGCGGGAGGCGCAGACGTTCGACCTGATGGGACGGCGCACGGCCTGGTCGCGTCAGGACGCCGGTGGGACGCCGTTGACGTCGCGGACGTGGGAACACGACGGCGGCGGGGCCGTGACGCGAACCGTGGACGGGATGGGCAACGGCGTCGATCTCGTCCACGACGGCCTCGGCCGGAACGTCTCGATCACGCGCGAGTTGCGCGCCGGCGGAACGGGCGCAGGCGGCCTCCAGGGTACGGTCACGACCTCCGCTACCTACGATGACGACGGCCTCGTCCTCTCGCAAACCGACGCCAACGGTCGCGTCACCTCGATCACGTGGGACGGCCGCGGGCGCCGGACGGCGCTGACCCTGGCGGACACCTCGGCGTGGTCCTTCACGCACGACGTGGGTTCGCAGTTGACCGGCTGGACCGACCCGAACGGGACGGTCGTCGACCAGACGCTCGACGACCTGGGGCGCGTCACGGCCCGCACGATCACGCGGGCCACGGGCGTGCTCGGACCGACGACGGAGACGTACGTCTGGAACGCCCTCTCGCGGCTCGTCGGTGCGACGGACGACGATTCGACCGTGTCGCGCGTGTTCGATTCCCTGGACCGCCTGCTCTCGGAGACGGCCGGAGGATCCTCGCCGCCCGGGTCGCCCACGACCCAGTTCGGACAGGACTTGGCGGGTCGGCTCACGGCGTTGACGTACCCGGACTCGACGGCCATCTCCCGTACGCACGACGCGGACGGGCGACTGGACCTCGTGCAGTCGGGGGGATCGACCCTGGTGAACCTGGATTGGAGCGGTTCGCGCATCGTGCGCCGGACGCTGGGCGCGTCGGGAACGGTGCGCGGCGACGCGACGTTCGACGGGATCGGCCGCCTGACGGGGCTCGCGTGGACGCAGCAACCGTCGGGAACCGCCCTGCGCACGCTGACGACCCTCTGGGACGCCGCGGGACGGTTGCGTGCCGAGGCGCGAGCGGACCTCGCGGGCCAGGGCGATGTCTACGGCTACGACAGCCTCTCGCGCGTCGTCGACACGCGGTACGCCGTCCCGAACCCGGCGGCCGAGGTGGCGACGCCCGGAAGCCAGTCGTGGACGTCGAAACGCGCCTACGACTTGGATGGCGCGCAGAACCGCATCGAGGCCACGACGACGCCGTGGGGCCAGTCGCCAGTCTCGACCGGGTATACGAACGACACGCGCAACCGCTACACGGCCGTGGGCGGCGTGACGCGGACGTACTCGCCGAAGGGCGAGTTGCTGTCCGACGGCGTCCGTACGTACGCCTACGACTACCGCAGCCGCCTCGTCGAGGTTCGTCTGGCGAGCACCAACGCGCTGATTGCGTCCTACGGTTGGGATCCGTTCGATCGTCGGGACCGACGGACGGTGACCGGCGGCGTCGACGAACGACACTACTTCGCAGGCCGGGATCTGATCGCCGTGCACGAACTCTCGGGAGGCGGCTTCCGTCGCGCGAACCTCGTGCACGGCGGCAGCGGCGTCGGCCCGGCCGTCGCGTGGATCCGCGACGAGGGCGACGCCGACGGCGACAGCGACGTGGTCGAGACGATCCAGGTGCTCTGCGGCCAGAACCTCGCCGGCAGCCTGCTCTTTGCCACGGACACGAGCGGCGACGAGTTGGAAGGCTACACGTACACCGACTTCGGCACCGTCTCGACCTGGGCTCCCGGCGGCGCGCCGCGTGGCACCGCGCTCCTGGCGCTCCCCGCGCGCTTCCAGGGCATGGCGTACGATCCCGAGACGACGTTCCATCGTGCGGGTCCGCGGCACGTCGAGTCCGCCGTCGGGCGGTGGCTCCAGGCCGATCCGCTTGGCACGTGGGGCGATCCCGTCGGGCTCGGCGCCGAGTCGCAGGCACTCGGGCACGCGCCCACAATGCGACATGACTCGAGTGGTCTGCGAGCACAGCGAATCGAAGACTATGGTGAAGCGCCTGGTGTCGAAGATTCCTTCTCCGGCGGAGCGAGTCTCGGTGATGTTTGGACGGGTAGCCGAACCATCCGGCTGGGAATGGACCGAAGTGATCGAGAGGTTACGCAGGACTTGGTGGATCGGGCGAATCGAGCAATTCAGCGGATTAAGGAAATGAAGTGTGTCAACTTGGTCGTTCGAAGGAACATCACGATGGCGAGCTTTGTCGCGAGCTTCCAGTCATGCGACGAGATCATTGTGCTCGCTCACGGCGCTACGATGTCCGACCCGACGCCGTATCTCGCTCTTCGAGGCTGGTCGCAACAGGGTGCCACTCCCCCAGCTGCCGGCGCAAAGACGAAGCGACTAGTCGTTGCAGCATGCAACCTAGTCAAGGGCGCGAAGCCCTCCGGAGAGGCACTCCTCCGTTGGGCGCGAACGAACAACCCCGATTTACGCAGCCTCACACACATTCACGCGGAACACTACACGGAGCGCATGCTCCAGGGGAATCTGCAGAGTGTGGTGACCCAGCGCCTCGCGATGAGATTCATGATCCAGAAAATGGAGAAAGTCGAAGATCCTACTCACTGCTGCGAGAAGAAGACCGTCTGCGTGTTCTTTGGGGCACGAGCCAATGTCCGACCTGAGTAGGCGGTTCGTCAACGTGAGGAGCGCAGCATGAGACGCAGCGCGACGCGATGGCGTGCCGCCGCGAGAGCAGGCAAACTCTGCGTGCTTTCGGTAGCCCTTGTCTTCGGCGCGTGCGGCGACGGCACAACGACCAGATGCGACGAGATTCCCCGGCTGTCGGAGGACGTCTCCAACTGGGTCCGTGGTCCGCTGCGCGACGTGAGCGTCGTCGTCGACACAATGCCATGGCTCGGTCTTCCGATCGAGGCAGTCGGGCGCGTGCCGCCGGAGTGTTTGTGCCGATGGTGTGAGGATGCGGAGGTACGCGATGGTGATATCGTTGTACGAGAGGGATCGAGCGATCGCCATCGGCGAGAGTCCTCCGCGTGTCCAGAGATTCGCGTCGCGCTACGGGTCGGTGCGACGACAACGGCACTACGCTTGGGGAGGCTTCTGTCAGCTGTGTGGCGCACGGCAACGCCGGACGAGGTTTGGCTCGCCTGCCGTTCCAAATCGAACGAGTGCGGCTGGGTGCGTCTGCCCGACGATACCTCCGTTTTCTCGTGGGAACCCACGCTGTACTGGCCGACCGACGAACTGGTACGCGGCGATGACGTTCCTGCGGCCGAGCTGCACATTCTCCCGGCGCGCACCGCGCTCGCGTTGGTCCGTGATAGCGAAGGTCGGCTTTCCGGCGACGATATCTGGGAGCAGCTCGGGCGGTTGACGGTCGCAAGTCCAGAGCAGGTACGGTTGCTTGGCGTCGTCGTCGATCCCAACGTCCCCGTGGGTCAACTCCTGTTGACGCTGCACCGACTCGAAGTTCGCACCGATGCTGTTCTCCACGTCAGCGTGTCCGAGGTTCCACTCGACTGATTCCAGATCGACGCGTCGGCGACCGAACGCGGCACATTTCGGATCGCGTGGACCGGCGACGTTGGGCCCTTGCGCGGGCTCCACCCCTCGGGGATCGAGTTGCGCGATCAGGTCCACGGCGACGACGTGCGCGTGGACGACCTCGCCTGCTACGACCTCGCGGACGAGTGGGCGCCCGCCGGGACGTACTGCGTGGGCTGGCAGGTCGAACTCGGCACGATGCTCTACGACCTCGCCGAACTCGCCTCCATGACGCCGAGGATCGACCTCGTGCGCGTCACGCAGGGCTACGGGCAGAAGGGCAACAACGCGACGTTCCGCGTCGCGGGCGACTACCGGCCGACGCCGTACCTGTTCCCCGGCCAGACCGTGCGCGTGCTCCACGACGGCGTCGTGCGCTTCCGGGGCTGGGTGGCCGACGGGCAACTCGCCGCCGATCCGACCGAGTCCCAGGACTGGCACGCCTTCGACGCGCACTGGAACGCGCGTCTGGTGACGTTGCTGCGACCCGAAAAGGTGGGCACGACCACCTACAACGTGACCGACTCCGAGGGCGACGAGTACGACGCGACGAAACAGGGCATGACGATCGGTCAGATCCTCGCGCACCAGTTCGAGGAGAACGCCGATCTCCTGCGCTTCCACGGTTGCGCGCCGCCTTCGGGTCCGGCCTATGTCGCCTCGGAACTGGCGGCCCTCGACGCGGTGATCCCCGACGTTTCGGCCTCGGGGCAGTTCCCGGTCATGGTGGACACGCTCCTGCGCTTCCTCGGGCACAAGTTCGTCGTGTGGGTCGATCCCGTGGACCTGATCTGGCACGTCCGCGACGTGACGACGCTCGCCGAGGAGAACGTCTCGTTCACCTCGGAGTGGGTGACGTTCAAGATCAAGCCCGACCGCGACAAGGCGTTCACGCGGGTCGAGTGGCGCGGCACGCGCAAGGCGAACGCCGATCCGGTGCGGCTGCACTTCTCCGACGGATCGCTTCGGCCGCTCTGGACCAAGACCCAGGAGGAGTCCTACGCGAAGGCCAAGCGCAACCGGTCGCTGGCGACGGGCAAACTCCTCGGCGCCGGCACCGCGACCGCGCCGGACGGCGTGAACCGGCCCTACTTCGACGTGGCCGCCGGGCTTTACGACCCGGACGACTTCCGCGGCGCGGTCTGCACGAACGACGACGGTCACCTGCGCTTCGTCGTGACGCACACGAGCACGCGATTCTGGCTGTCGGCCCCGGCCTGGGGTGGAGGCTCGCCGCCGTCGGCCGAAAGTTTCTACACGTTGAGCCTCGTGGACAAACGGGCGATCGCCGAACTCTCCGCGCAGGGCGTCGGGCGGGGCTTCGTTTGGAACCCCGAGCACGTCTGCGGCGTGGGCGCCGCCTCGGCGCTGATTCTGGAGAACCTCTGGCAGCACGGCTTCTGCGGTCGGGCGATCGCCTCGACCCGCGCCGTGGACGGGACCACGCACACCGAGGAGTACCAATACACCGTGCGCGTTCCGAGCGCGGCGCAGCGAGAGGCGGGCTGATGCACGCCGACGATCCGGTTGAGCGAGAAGCCCAAGCCGAGCGTCTCCCACATCGGCTACCCCCCTCCGGCCGGGGGCTCGCCGCCGACGGGGTTCTGTGTTCCGGGGAACTCGAACCGACCGTCGCAGATCCCGCTCGTGGACATCGAGATCGAAGTGCCGATTCGGGAGGATCGGGCGGCCTGGTTCGCCGAGCCCCCCGACGTGGACGGGCGGCCCGTCTACCGCGGGTCGGCGTACAGCGACGATCCGGCCATGTGGGACGGCGGGGGCGAACCCTACGACGACGACTGGCGCGTGCGGCAGACCTGCATCGTGGACGATCCCGACTTCGTGGACGCGAGCCAGGAGGCGGGACTTCGGAAGGCCGCGAAGGCGATCCTCGACGTGAAGTCCGAGAAGCAACTTCTCGTGGAGGTCGGGATCGCCACGCCCTGGCACGCGGCGCCGCCCGATCGGCCGAACGCGGCGCTCACGTCCCGTTTCGCCGGCATGACCAAGACCGTGACGTTCTCCTCGGCGAGGCGGACCACGCAGTTCGAGGGCGCCGCGAACCTCCAGGTGTTCCAGGTCGCCTGGGAGGTGCTCGGAAACCGGACGGTCCTCGAAGCGGGCACCGCAAGCGGGTGGCTCGCCTTCGAGGGCATCGACATCTCCAAGGCGTTCAGCGAAGCGCGGGTCTTGAAGAAGGCCGCGCGCATGATCAAGGACCTCGAGGACTTCCGTTCCTGCGTGTTGACGAAGCCCGAGGACCGCATCGGCGGGGTGCCGAAGGGACCGATCGACGCCTGCGAGGTGACGATCGTCAACCACCAGGCGCGGCGCGTCGTCACCGTCGAGCAGGACGACGCCGACAAGGTGCGGCAGATCACGCACGGCGCGCTACGGACCTTCCTCCACGAGGAACTCACGATCGGGCCGCACGCCGACAACCCCGGCGCGAACATCGCCGTTCCCGGGCGCGACGGACCCGCGGCGCAGCAGGCGATCGACGGGCCGGTGCTGCGCTCCCATGCGAACCCGGACGTTCCGTTCCAGGGTCCGGCGGTCGGGTTCAACGGCGACCGCGGACGTTACGGCGGGCAGATCGTGACCGATCCCGCGCTCGACGGTCGTCCGCCGCGCGAGGTGGTGCGTCGCGGCGGGCTGGCGTTCCGCAAACGCGAAGACGGGTCCGCGTCATCCTTCGACGGCCCGCCGGGGTTGGAATGGTCGCCGGTCGGAACGGACGGTGCGCCGACCGGACCGTGGACGGTGTTCGCGGGCCCGTCGAGCCTGCCGAACGAACGGGCGCCGCTCGCCATGCTGGCCCCGGGTTCGCTGATCGGGCAAGTCCGCGACATGGCGCATACGCTCGCGCTCGGCCTCGGCCGGGCCGTGGACGCGATCACGAAGCAACCCCTGGCCCCGGGAGAGGTCGGCAACGGCTACCCGGACGGCGCCCCGGCGGATCTCGCCTCCCTCGCCCGTGTGCCCGGTTCGTTCGAGGGGTTGCGCCTCGTGCCGTCGTCGTTCGGCGATCCCGGCGGGGTCGTGTTCGAGGGGCCGATCAGCGACGAGGGCGCGGATGCCGAGGCGCTGTGGCGCGTGAAGGCGCCCGAGTTGTTCCTGTTGCGCGTGCTGGGGGTGACGCCCGGGGCGGGAACGAACGGCGGCGCCTACGCCTGGGACGTGTCGGGGCCCGGCGGCACGACGCCCTACCTCGCTCGCAGCGCGATCGTCCACAAACAGATCCACCCCGCGGACCTCTCCCGCGACACGCGGCACGTCGGCGATGTCGGCCACGCGTTGCCGGCGAGTCCGTTCGGCTTCCAGGGCGAGGGGTTCCTGTTGAACGCGCTGGGCTTCGGCGCGATCTCGGGTGCGGGGGCGACGATTGCGTTGCCGCCGAACACGAAGGGCAAGGTCGGGATCGTCGTGACGCTCGCCGAGGGACCGAACCTCGTTCCCGACTTGGCCGGGTCCACCGTGGCCGTGCAGATCGACACGGCCGTACGCCACTCGCCTTGGGGTCCGCCGATCGCCGGCGCCGTCCGCTTCGTTCCGATCGCCGACGGCGCGGGCACGGGGACCGGCGTGTTCGCCGCCCCGGCGGGGTTCGTCGCGCCCGGGCAGCGCACGCCGACGCAGATGGCGGTGTCGGTCGTCTACAGCCCGGGCATGGGCACCGCGTCGCCGACCTCGCCGCTGGCCGTGCTCGGCATCGGCATCGAGGTCGCCGTCGTCGAGGGGGGCTACGTCCTTCTGACGCAGGAGGGCATCGAACTCGGCGAGGCGTGGCGCACGAACCACGCGCAACCCCTCGAACGCCTCGCGGCCCTGGACGACTGGACGATCGAGGTCGCGAAGGCCCTGACCGAAGGCGTCGCGTTCACGGAGTCCTGGGCGTTGGAGTTGAATCCCGGCGTGGACGAGTACGACGGCCTCGCGCTGGACGCGGCGTGGTCGTTCGAGATCGAGAAGATCGTCGCGGACGGCGTGGAAATCGCCGAGTCGTGGACGGTCGCGCTGATCCCGTAGCGCGTCGCGTACAATCTCCCGATCGCCACGCCGCGTCTCCAGCCGGACGAGCGAGAGGAGGCTTCGATGCCCTCTCCGTCCCGCCGGATCCGTGATCGTCTCGTCCCGCACCTGGGCGTCATCGCCGTGTGGACCCTCGAACTCGTCGGTCCCGGCGGCAACGTGACGACACGGCGCCGCTTCAAGAACCTGATCGTCAACGGCGGTCTGGATCAGGCGAAGGACCGTCTGTTCAACCCCGCGACGACGGCCGATCCGTTCGGCTTCCTGGCGATCGGCACGGGCGCGGTCCCCGAAACGCCGGCCGACACGATGCTCGGGACCGAGGCCGCGCGCGACGCGGTGAACTACACCCCGGGCGGCGTCGGCGTCTGCACCGTCGATTGCACCTTCGCCGCGGGCGTCGGCACCGGCGCGATCACCGAGGTCGGGCTGTTCGATGACGCCGCCACGGGCAACCTGTTCAACCGCAAGACCTTCGCCGCGATCGCCAAGACCGCCGCGGACGCGCTCAAGGCGTCCTGCACGATCACCCTGGTCGCCGTGTGACCTACGCCGTGTTCAACGACGGCGCCACGGACGGCCGCGAGCCGTGGCTCCACTACGAATGGACCGACGAACCCTTCGTGGAGGTTATCGGCGAGATCGCGCCCGGTCGAACCGAGCGCGTCGAGGTGTTCGCCTGCCCCCGTCGCCGCTACCGCTGGCCCGCCGGGCTGACCGAACCGCAGCGCGTCACCTGGGAGGCGTTCCTCCAGGCACGAGGCATCACGCGCGACCCCTTCCTGATCGAGGATCCGCGCGACCCGCTACGCGAACTCGTGTCGCTGGAACCCGCCGTGGGCGACGGTTCCCGTGTGACGTTCAACCTGCCGACCGCCGAAACCAGCCCCGACTTCCGCTGGTTCCCGAAGCCGGGGACGGTCGTCGGCTACGTCAACGGCGTCGCCGTGGCGGTCGCGAGCGTGGATACGGACGCCCGGGCGGTCACGTTCGCCGGGCCGCCGGGCGTCGGTGCCGCCGTGAAGGCGACCTACCGCGGGCTGCGACTCGTGCGGATCGTGGAGCCGCCGACGTTCCAGGGTGTGACGCGGCGGTTCGGGAGGTGCGAGCTGGCGTTGGCGGAAGTGGTGAGGGGGTGATTCCTCGACGGGAGGCGGCACCCGCTGGTATCGTCATCGCCCATGGCCGTCTGTCTCGCCTCCGCCTGTAGGCAACCCGCCGCACCCTACAATCCGCTTTGCCGGGACCACTGGGAGAGCATTGAGGAAAGGGCCGAGGATCTTCTGAGACGTTTCAGGTACGTCTACATCGGCCGTACATGCGATCCCGAGGCTCGTGCCGAGGAGCATCGAGAAGAGTGGGGAGCGAGGGGCATTTGCGTCCTGTTCGAGAGCCGGGAGCGCCGACACGTCGAGCGCGTGGAGTCGTGCCTCATCCGCTCCTTGAAGAAGTTCAAGCGCCTGCGCAACCGGACCGACGAGTCCCTTGGCCCGTATCGCAGCGGATACAACTGCGTGTACCTCGCCTACAAGTGACCCTGTCCCCGACAGCGGTATTATCTCTGGGGATATAGTCCCAAGAGCGCCTCTCCAGCGGCGCGAACTCCAATAGGAGACTCGCATGCGCCCGCTGGTCACCCTTCTCGCGCTCCTTCTTCTCCTCGCCGCCCGCCAGGGTGGCCCCGGCCCGTCCGCCGCGCTCGACCAGCAACCCGCCCTCGGTCGCGTCGGTCGCGTCGGCCGCATCATCGTCGGCCCCGAGGGCGTCGGCTGCGCCGGCCGCTTGGACCTGGGTCGGTACGGATTCCGCACCGGGCTGGCGGCCGAGGTCGTAGCCGGGCCCACCCCGGACGGCGTCTGCGCGGACGGACGCTGCGACGGGGAGCCGTCCCCGGAGACGAACGACGCCGCGGGCGGCACGTAGCCGTCCCACCGGCCAGCCCCTCTCGGGAGGGCGGCCCGGGTCGGGGCGGGATCTGGATCCGTCGCGCCCCGGTGCGCCCACGGCGACCGCGTAGCGGTGGCGGTCGCGAGCGTGGATACGGACGCCCGGACGGTCACGTTCGCCGCGCCGCCGGGCGTCGGTGCCGCCGTGAAGGCGACCTACCGCGGGCTGCGACTCGTGCGGATCGCGGAGCCGGTGACGGTTCGGAGCGTCACGACGCGGTTCGGGCGGTACGAAATGGGGCTGGAGGAGGTGCTGCGGGGGTGAACGTGGGGACTCCGGGGTGGTATCCTGGCCCGCACACGCCTGAGCGCCCCTCCAGCGGCGCGAACTCCAATAGGAGGTTTCGCATGCGCCCGCTGGCCGTCCTTCTCGCGCTCCTGCTTCTCCTCGCCGCCTGCCAGGGCGGCCCCGGCCCGTCCGCCGCCCTCGACCTGCAACCCGCCCTCGGCGGCGTCGGCCGCATCTTCGTGTCACAGACCGGCATATCAGGTCCACCCGTAGCTCGGCAAAGCTGGTCCACCC
>CAZPGF010000059.1:0-16135 GCA_964586025.1 uncultured Planctomycetales bacterium | reverse complement strand
AAGTACGGTGCGCGCGGCGAGGATCGCACGGTGCGGATCCGCGTCGCGCGCAGCGGCGAACGAACCGAGGTGCGGGTCTCGGACCGCGGTCCCGGCATCGATCCGGAGCTGCGGCGCGAACTGTTTCGCCCGTTCCGACGCGCGGAGGGGGAACTGACGCGCGGCACGCCGGGAGTCGGCATCGGACTTGCGCTCGTGAAGCGCTACGCCGACGCGCACCGCGCGCGCGTCATCGTCGACTCCGAACCCGGTCGCGGCACGTCGATCGCGGTGCGGTTTCGATAGGCCCGGAGTCAGGGGGCGTAGAGTGTCCCGCGGGGGATGGGAGCGGGCATGACGTTCGAGGGCCTCGAACGAGCGATCATCCACTGGATCACCTGCACGATCCACCACCCGGTGCTCGGGGGTGTGTTTCGCGTCGTCCAGAGCGAGTCGGTCGGCATCCCGCTCTTCCTCCTCGCGCTTTGTCTGCTCGCCCGCCGCGACGGTTCGACCGCGCTGCGCACGCTCGCGACGGCGGCGTTCGCGTTCGGCGTCGGCATGGCGGTGGCGAGCGTGCTCTGGGCGGCAATCCCTCGCGAGCGTCCTCCGCATGCCTACGCGCGCTGGTTGAGGACGGAGGCCGAACTCTGCCGATGCGCCGAGGAGCCCGAGGCGTTCGCGGTCCGCGATCGGGTCAACTGGCGGCGCTCGTTCCCGAGTCGCCACGGCGTCACGGTCGGGGTGTTCGTGACGGCGATGGTCCTCGCCTCGCGGACCCTCGGGATCCTCGCGATCCTCTACGGCGCCCTGGTCGCCGTGGGTCGGGTCTACGTCGGCCGCCACTGGCCGAGCGACGTGCTCGCCGGCATCGCGATCGGCGCGGTGCTTTCGGTCCTCGCGTGGCGCGTCGCGCCGTGGGCCCTACGGATGGCGGCGCGGCTGCCGCCGCCGCCCGGATTCCGGCGGGCGACCCCCTCCCCAACGGATGGCGCCCGGGGATAGACTGGTGCCGCGGAGCATCGGCGCCCGCCGGGCCCGCGCCGGATGGCCTGCGTGGACGTCATCTCCGAGCATCGCCTGCGGCACCTCGACCTGTGCGGATCGTCGATCGAAACCGTGCCCGAGGTGGAGCGCGCCCGAGCGTTGTTCGATGCGTTCCTCGCGCGCGTTCCCTTCGAGAACCTGAGCGACAACCTCGCGATCCGCGAGTCGCCCGACACGCCCGAGGCGTGGCCGCGCGCGACCGACCGCCTGCTTCGCGACAACGTCGCGTACGGTCTCGGCGGGACGAGTTTCTCGCTCGCCTACGCGCTGGCCGACCTGATGCGCGGAGCGGGCCTCTGCGCGCACACGACGCTCGGCTACAACCTCGTCACGGAGCAGGCGCACGCCGCCGTCATCGTGTACGTGCAGGGCGCGCCGCTCCTGTTCGACCCCGCGCTGCTCGTTCGCGGTGCCGTGCCCGTTCGGCCCGGCGGCGTGCTCGACGAACCGCTCGGCAGCCTTTGCCTCGAACCTCGCTGCGGTGCGACATTGACGTTGACGCTCACGCCCCTTTCGACGTGGCCGCGTGCACGCAAGCGATCCGTCTACTCGATCCTGCCCGTGCCGGCGCCGCCGCAGTCGTTCCGCCAGGCGTGGATCGCATCGTTTCGCCGCGGGCGGACGATGCCGTTGCGGATCGCCAGGCGGATCGACGACGAGATCTGGCGCTACGGCGAGCGGCCGCACAGCATCGAGCGCCTGACGGTGACAGGATGCGTCGAGGAGCGGTTGCCGCGCGATCCGATCGCGCGTCTCGTGGACGTCTTCCGGATCGACGGAACCTGCCTGCAGCGCTGGTTCGAGCGGCCGCGGTCGGTGTAGGAGCCCGTCGGCGTGGGCTCCGCGCGTGCGGCGGACGACTACGTCGCTTCCTCGCGCGATGGCGGCGGCGGAAGTCCGCCGCGGGTCGATCCGCGGCCCGTGATCACTCGCAGCACCTCGAGCACCGCCTTCATGTCGCCCGGAAGCGGTGCGTCGAACGCGACCCGTTCGCCGGTACCGGGGTGATCGAACTCGAGGCGGGACGCGTGCAGCGGCATGCGCGTGAGCCGGAGGTCCCGGCCGTCGCGAGGATCGCGGATTCGCAACGCGCGGCGTCCGCCGTACAGCGGATCGACGAGCAGCGGGTGGCCGATGTGCCGCAGGTGGGCACGGATCTGGTGGGTGCGCCCGGTGTCGAGTTCGACGCGCAGCCGCGCGGCGCGCGTGAAGCGCTCGACGACGACGTAGCGCGTGCGCGCGGGACGCCCGCGGCGCGGGTCGATCTCGGCCCGACCGCCCCGCGGCGGGGCGCGCAGCGGCGCATCGATGGTGCCCTCGTCCGCGTCCGGCGCACCGCTGACGATCGCTTCGTACGTCTTGACGATGCGACCGCGCTCGGCGAACGCGGCGATCATGGCGCGGCGCGCCTCCTCGCCGCGGACGAGAAGCAACAGGCCGGTGGTGTCGCGATCGATCCGGTGGACCAGGCCGTAGCCCGCGAGGATGTCCTCGCGCATCGACTCCAGGATCGTCGCGCGACCCGGCCCGGCGCCCCCGTGGACCGACATCGCGGAGGGCTTGTCGATCACGATCAGCACGTCGTCGCGATGGAGGACGCGCGGTGCGGCGGCCGGCTTGAGGTCGGGCGCGGCCCGCTTCGGCCGGGCATCCTCCTCGGCGAACAGCCGAGCCCAGACCGGCAGGTCCAGTTCGTCGCCGGCCTCGACGAGTTGACCCGGCCGCGCCTTGCGTCCGTTCACGCGAACCGCGCCGTCGCGGATGGCGTCGGCGAGGCGGTTGCGCGACCACGACGGAAAACTCTCCGCGAGGAACCGGTCGAGACGGGTCCCGGCGCGATGCGCGGGGACGCGGGCGTGGCGGCGTTCGCTCGGCGCAACCTCGCTCTCGTCGTACGGCGTGGACACGGAAACTCCCGACTCGAGGGGGCTCGGTGGTGGGCGGAGAGGGACTCGAACCCTCGGCCTTCTCGGTGTAAGCGAGATGCTCTGACCGACTGAGCTATCCGCCCGCCCGAATCATGGCACGCGCCGCGCGATCGCCTACCGCGGCGACGGTCGCCCCCGCCGTTTCGAGAGCGCATCGAGGCGGCGACGCTCGCGACCCGAGAGCCCGGCGAGGCCGACCGCCCCAACCCGTTCGAGAAGCCCGTCGATCTCCTCGTCCTCGGCACGACGGCGCTCGACTTCCTTCGCGGCACGCTGAGCGGCCTTTCGCGCGGCGCGATCGCTCCGTCGCGCGCTCGATCGGGCGTCGCCCGCGCTCCCGGTCCGCCAGGCTTCCGCATCTCGCTCCCACGGATCGCGGACGCGCTCGTCGTACCAGCGTCCGCCGAGCCGGGCCATCTGCATCAACCGACCGCAGATCAGTCCGTTGTTCAACGCGATCGCGAGGAGCAGCCCGCCCTGCCAGCCGCCGCGAAACACGATCGCGTAGATGCCCATGCCGATCGCGCCGTAGAGGCCGACGCGTGCGGCGATGCGGAGGGCGCGGTTCTCACCGAGTTTCAGCGTGAGCGCTCCCATCAGCACGCGACCGCCGTCCATCGGGAGGAAGGGCAGCAGGTTGAACAGGGCGAGCACGGTCTGCAAGTAGAAGAACGTCTCGATCGCGACGCCGCGCAGATCGACACCGTCCCACAGGGGGCCGGACCCGTACGGGAACAGCGCGTGAAGCGGCCACGCGAGCGCGAGGCCGGCGACGTGCGTCGCGGGTCCGGCGAGCGCGATCACGATGTCGGCGCGCGGGCTCGGCGCGGGCGCGGCGAGATGGGCGAGTCCGCCGAGCGGCCAGAGCGTGATGCGATGCGTCGGGATGTTCCAGCGGCGTCCCGCGAGAACGTGGCCCATCTCGTGGGTCCAGATCACCGCGTAGAGCACGATCGCGGCGATCGTCGCGGCGACGAAGGCCGGCGCGAACGACACCCCGACGCGTGACCACTCCCAGGTCGCCAACCCGACCGTGAGGACGATGGCGAGAACGTGCAACTCGACCGGGACGCCGAACGGCCGACCGAGCGGAACGCGTGCACCGAGCGCGCGGAGGAACGGATGGCGGGGGGCGTACGAATCCACGCGGTCTACCTCGGAAGGTCCCGGATCGTAGGCGACCCGTGGGCGTCTCGGGCGCGGGGACGCGCGCGCCCCGCGTCGGATCCGAACGTCGGTCGCGAGCGGCGCGTGCCCCCCGGCCTTGGCCGGAGGGGAGGCGTTGCGTAGGATCCGGTCTCGCGTCGCCCGGAGGCGCGGGGACGGAGCAACGACGCCACCATGAGCCCCCGCGGCGCGCGCGTCCTCGTCGTCAGCGGCTCGGCGGGCCACGGTCACACGATGGCCGGCGAGGCACTCGACGCGGCGTTTCGCCTCCATCCCGAGCCGGTGGCCGTCGAACACTGGGATGCCGTCGAAGGGATGCTGCGCCCGTATGCGCACATCTATCGCCGGGGCTACCTGCGGCTCGTGGATCGCCATCCGCTGCTCTGGCGCTCGCTGTACCTGCGCACGGACCGCGCCGTGTCGCCGTTCGCGCACGCCGTCACGCGGCTCTCTGCGCGCGCGTTCGTGGATCGCGTCGTCGCGTGGAAGCCCGACGCCGTCGTCTGCTCGCATTTCCTCGCACCCGAGATCCTCGACCGCTCGATCGCGAGGGGACGCCTGAAGACATCGCTGCACGCCGTCGTCACCGATCATGACGCCCACCGCATCTGGGTCTGGCCGTCGATCCGCCGCTACCACGTCGCGTCGGACCTCGTCGCGGCGCGACTCGCGTTGCGGTACGGCATCCCGCGCGAGCGGATCCATGTCAGCGGCATCCCGATCCGCCCGCAGTTCCTCGAACCGTGCGATCTCCCGCGCACCCGCGCGACGTGGGGCCTCGACCCGGCCCGGCCGACCGTGCTGTTCCTGACCGGCGGGTTCGCCGCGGGCGACCTCCGCCGGGCGATCCTCGGACTGTGGCTCGAGCGCCGCGATGTCCAGGTGATCGCGGTGTGCGGACGAAACGAACGGCTGCGCCGTCGCGTCGAGAGCCTGGCGCGGCCGAGCGGCGCGATCCTCCACGCCCTTCCGTTCGTGCGCGAGGTCGCCCCGTTGATGGCGGTCGCCGACCTGGTCGTCGCCAAGAGCGGCGGCATCACGACGTCCGAGTGCATGGCGATGGGGAAGCCGCTCGTGATCAGCGGGGCGATCGCCGGGCAGGAGGAGCGTAACGCGTTCGCCGTCGTCGAGGCCGGCGCGGGCGTCTTCGCACCCACCGTCGAGGAGGTGCGCTGGCGGGTCGGGGGACTCCTCGCCGACCCCGCGGCGCTGGCCCGCACGGCCGCGAACGCGCACGCGTTCGCCCGCCCCGACGCGGCCCGCGTGATCGCCGAGGTCGTCCTCGGCGAGGTCGCGCCGAGCGCGCCGCCCGCCGGACCGTGGTTCCACGGCGCTCCGGCCCCGCGTTCCGCGCCTCCGCTTCGCTGACGGCTACCGTCGGATCGCCGCGCGATCCGATAGGTCGAGCATGAAGCCGACCGGCGATCCGGAGTGGTTCGAGCACCGCGCCGTCACCCCCCTGACCGGGCGTGAACCGCTGCTCGGCCGGCTGCGCCGGCGCCTGTCCCACCGCGATCCCGGGTGGGGGTGGGTCTCTCTGCGGGGGCCGGCGGGGTCGGGGGTCACTCGCCTGATCGACGAGGCCGAGGTCCTCGCCCGCGAGGACGGCGCGGCGTTCGTGCTTCGTTTGCATCCGGTCGGCACCGGACCGACGCCGCCGATGGAGCCCCTCCGACGGGCCCTCGCACGGGCCTTCGAGTCCAGCCGCACGCCGCAGGCCGTCGAGCGGGCGCTCCGTGCCTGCTTCCCGGAGGGGATCGACGAGATCGGGGCGCTGACGTCGTGGCTCGTGGGCGGTGAGGGGGCCGTCGAGATGGCGCGACCCTCGCCGACCCACGTGCGGCGATTCGTCGAGCACCTCGTTCGCGGCGGCCCGGTGTTGGTGGACGACATCGAGGCGATGGACGAGGCGACGCGCGAAGTGCTCGCGCCGAGCCGGACCGGTCGCGGCTTCGGCGTGATCGCGGGAACGCACGCGGCGGTGGAGGACACGCCCGGCGAGGTCTGGGAAGTCGAGCACCTCTCGCGGAGCCAGGTCGAACTGCTGTTGCGCCGGTGGCTCAAACACCCGGCGACCGCGAAGCGTCTGACGAACGTCCTGCTCGGACCGTGCCACGCGCTGCCCGGCCGCCTCGTGCAGGCGGTGCGCGAACTCGGCCGCCAGGGCGCCCTCAAGCCCTCGACGCGGGGGATCACCCTCGCGACGCCACCGTCCACCTGGCCCGACGGTCGCCGCGACGCCGCGTTCCTCCGCCGCCTCGCCGCGGACGACGCGGTCGCGCGACGTGTCCTCGACGTCGTGTCGATGCTCGGTGGGTTCGAACACACGGAACTCGTCGCGGATGCCGCCGGCGTCAAGGCGAACGTGGTCGAGGCGATCCGCCGAGAGATCGTCGCCGCGCGCGGCGAGATCGCGCCGGGGTTCTTCTTCCCGACGAGCGCGGAGCGGATCGCCCACGTGCAGCGAATCCAGAAGCCGAGGGCGCAACGGATCCATCGGCGCATCGCGGAGGCGGCGTCGCGGCTCGCGCGGCAGAACGCGCTCCGGGTACCCCACCTGCTCGCCGCGCTCCACGCATTCGAGGCCGAGGACGGCCCGCTCGACGACCTGGCGACGGCCCTCGATCTCGCCGTTCGGAGCGCCCCCTCGGCGTACCAGGTCCAGGGCTGGGTGCTCGACCTCTTGAGTCGTGCGATCGACCGTGTGGCCTCCGACCCGCGCGATGCGTGGGAGCCGATCGTCGGTCGGGCGCTGCGGCTGCTCGACCAGGCCGGGCGTCGCGACGACGTCGTCGGGCGGTGCGAGCGGATCGTCGCCACCCGTGAGCCGCGGACACCGAGCGGCTGGTGGATGGCGGCGCGCGCCCTGGATGCGAGCGGTCGGCGCCACGAGGCGCTCGCTCTGCTCGAACGGGAACTGCCCTCCGTGTCGGGAGAGCACGACGCGTCGGGAGCGTTCGACGGCTGGGCGCAGATCGCGCGTTGGCGCTTCGAGGCCCATGACGTCGAGGCGGCCCGGCGCGCCGCCAAGAGGGCGCTGCGTCATCTCGACCCCAACGACCTGCATCGACGGGCCGTGTGGCACGGTGGCCTGTCCGTCGTCGCGCGCGAGCGCGGACGCTTCGGCGTGGCGGTCGGGCACGCGAAGCGCTGCGTCGGCCTGCTGCGCGCGCTCGGCTACCTGCGACCGGCCGGTGCGGCGTACCTGCGTCTGGGCAATCTCGAGGCCGAACGCGGACGGGCGGCCGGAGCGCTCGACGGCCTTGCACGCGCGGCCCACCTGTATCAGGTCGTCAGCGACGCCGAGGGAGAGGCCGAAGCCCTGTTCGCGATGGGCCAGGTCCATGCCGGCTGCCATGCCTACGAGCCCGCGACCGAACACCTCGAAGCGGCCCTCGCGATCGTCGAGCGCGAGAACCTCGATCGCCTGCGCGTTCCGCTGCACCTCGCGCTGACCGGAGCGCATCGCGGATGCGGCGCGCTGGGTCGGGAGCGGCGGCACGCGGGCGAGGCGGTGCAACGAGCCGCTGCCGCGGTGGCGCGCCTTCGCGCAGCCTCCGCGCTCGCCGTGGCCGATCTGCGATCGGGAGCGCCGGGCGCCGAGCGCCTCCTGCAGCGCAACGAGCAGGATCTGCGAGCGGCCGGACTCGTCCACGAGGCCGATGTCGCGCGCGCGATGCTCGCCGAGACGCGACTGCGCGCGGGGGACGCCGAGGAGGCGCGGCTCCTGCTCGACGGCACGAATCCGCGGGTGCCCGAGGTCCGCTTGACGCTCGCCAGGCTCGATCGCGGCGCCGGCGACGACCGGCGCGCGCTGAAGGCATTGGACGACCTCGCGGCCGACCCGACGCTTCCCGTCGATCTCCGCGCAGCGGCCCACATCCACGCGGCGGCGACGCTGCTCGAGCGGGGGCGCATCACCGAGGCGCGGCGGGCCGCGACCGCGGGCGCCGCGTTGCTGGAGGTCACCCATCGGAGCCGGGCCGATGACGCCCGCCTCCACGGAATCCTCACCCACGTGTTCGCGCGCGTCGGCGAGACCGCGCGCGCGGCGGGGCATCGCCACCTGTCCCGGCGCGGCATGCGCCGACTGGTCCAGGCCGCCGCCGACTCGGGCGAAGCGCGTCGCCTCGTTCGGATGCACTGGCAAGGCGAGGCCCGGCCGACGCTCCACCTCTCGGCCTGACCGCTGATTTCGTCTTGGCGTCCGACGTGGACCCGGGGCAGGATGCCGCGCTCATGTTCCGGGGGCCCACCGTTCGCAGACTCGGAGCAGCCTTCGTCGCGGCGTCGATGGCCCTCGGAGGGTTGGGCGCGCCGCCGGCGCGAGCCGCGGACGAAACCGAGCGAGGCGCGTTCCTCGTCGAGCCCGTCGATCCGGTGCCGGACGCCCTCCCTTCGGGGCGCGACGCGCGCCCGCTCGCGCGTCGCGGCACGGATTGGTACGGACCGATCGAGTTGCGCGAAGGCTGGCTCCTCGCGCAACCGTTGATGTCACTCCCGGCGACGTCGGCCGACGTCCTCGCACCGGGTTGCGTGCGCGCGCGCGTCCTGTTCCAGCGCGGCAGCGACTTCGGTTGGCGACAGGACGTCAAGGGCGAGACGCCGGCGGTGCGGGACTTCCTGGTCGACGGGGAACACCAGACCATCGCCCTCGAATGGCGGCAGGGCATCGGCCGAGGCATCGACGTCGGCGTCCGCGTTCCCGTGCAGTGGCGCGGTGCCGGCTTCATGGACGACGCGATCGACGCGTTCCACGAAGCGACCGGCCTGCTCGACAACATCCGGGAGGCGTTCGACACGAACCGATTCCGCGTCGAGGGCATGACGAAGGACAGCGACCTGTTCTCGTGGAACGGCGACAGCGGGTCGGGCCTCGGGCGCATCGAGGTCGAAGCACGCGCCTCGCTCGGATGCACGTTCGGAGGCAGGACGGCGATCGTCGTCCGAGCGGGGCTGCCGACGGGAAGCGGTCCGTTCGGGCGGCGGGGCGATGTCGATCTCGGCGCCCAACTGGTGCACTCGCGCCGCCTCGGTCGGCGCGTTGCGATGCACGGCGGCGTCGGCGTCGTCCATCACGGCGACCGCACCCTCGACGGCGTGCGCTACGTCGCATGGCGCCCGCACGCCTTCGCCGTGCTCGAGTTCGTCGTCACGCCGCGCCTTACGGCGTTGGTCCAGGCGTCGGCGGTCGGCAACCTCGCCGACAACATCCGCGGCTATCCCGAGACGAACGTCTACCTCGACGGCGGCCTGGCGTGGCGTCTGAACGATCGCTGGACGCTTGAGTTGCTGATCAACGAGAACGTCGTGGACCAGCAGTCCACGACCGACTTCGGCGTCCTCCTCGCGCTCGCCGCCCGCTTCTGACCCCCGCCGGCGGCGCCGCCCCTCCCCGGGGTGATTGGAACACCCTCTAACGCGCGCGAATTCGCCGCCACGCACCCTCGATGCGCTGGAGGTCGAGGTGGGGGCCGGCGAGGCGGGCGACGAGGCGGCCCTCGCGATCGACGATCAGTGCGACCGACGCGGAGGCCGCGAGCCCGAGGCGTTCGTCGAACGCCCGTCCGTCGATGCCGGGGTGAAACGTCGACGAGGACGCCGTGAGGGCCGCGCGCAGCGCGGCGGTCTCGTCCTCGGCCGAGGCGTTCGGCACGCGCCGGATCCCCGCCATCACGAAGCCGCGCAGGAGCGGCACGACCTCGAGCGAGGCCTCCTTCGCCTCCTCGCGCCAACGCGCCCACTGCGACGGAAGCACGGCCTCGGCCCCGACCGCGAATCCGTCCACGAGCAGCACCGCGCGCGCACCCGCCCCGGGCGGCGCCGGGAGCGACAGGCCCAGGTCGTCGAGCGACGTCGCCTCGCACCAGCGTCGTGTCGCCGCGATCCGCGACGACAACTCGCCTTCGTCGAGCGATTCGGCGATGGCGATGGCGCGCGACGCGCCGACCGGATCGGGGTCGCTTCCCTCGATCCGCGCGAGCGCTGCGTCGAGAGCCGCCTCGGCGAGGCCCGCCGCGAGCAACGCCGCGTCGAGCGTTCTCCCCTCCGGCGTGCGGCCGATCCCGCCGTGCCGTTGCCGCAGGCGCTCGAAGTCCGCGAGCGCGTCCTCGATGCGCTTCGCGCCCGCGCGGCGCCGCAACCGCCACGTCGTGATCGTTCGCGCGGACTCCCTGTCCACACGCGCGTCATCGACCGGCCAGCGTTCCAACGCCGCGTCCAACGCCGCGTCGTCGGTCATCGCCTGCAGCGCGTCGAGATCGGGGGCCGCGTCCTGTTCGCCCCGGCCGCGCTCTCCCCCGCAGCAAGCGAGCAGCGCGAGCACGCCGACCGCGAGCGATCGACCGAACCGGGCGAGACGAATCACCCGCGCATCGTACGCTTCCGGCCTTGCTGCTTCGCGCCGGACCGGACCGCACCCTCCATCTCGCGTACGGGATGAACGTCCATCCCGGGGGCGATGTGGCGACGTGGCGCCGGGCCCTCGGCGAGACGGTCGCCCCGCTCCGGCGACGGCTCGGCGTCAAGGGCCCCTTCGGGCTCGCGATCCGCCTCGATGCGGCCGGCGCACGCGCCCTCGTCGTGGACGAGCCGGCGCTCCGCCGCCTCGTGGACGAGCACCGCGCCGCCGACCTCGTTCCGTTCACGGCGAACGCGTTCGTCGCGGGACGCTTCCACGGAGGCGTCGTCAAGGACGCCGTCTACGCACCGACCTTCGGTTCGCGCGAGCGCGTGGACTACACGCTCGACGTCGCGCGCGTGCTCGCCGCGTTCCACGAGCCCGGCGCGCGTCTCTCGATCAGCACCGCACCGGGACCGTGGAAAGGTTGGAACGATCGACGGGCCGACGTCGAGGCTCGCGCGCGGGGCCTCGTGGACGCGGGACGGGCGCTGCGTCGCCTGCACGACGAAACCGGCGTGCTGATCCGGCTCGGGCTCGAACCCGAGCCCGGCTGCCTTCCGGAGACGACCGCGGAGACGATCGAGTTCTTCGACGGACCGCTCGCGCGCGCGCTGGGCGACGCCCCCGACGCCAGGTCCCATCTGGGCGTCTGTTTCGACGTATGCCACCAGGCGGTGCTGCACGAGGACGTCGCGGATGCGCTCGCCTCCCTGCTCGATGGCGGGATCCCGGTCGTCAAGGTGCAACTCTCCGTTGCGGTCGAACTCTCCGACCCGCGCGACGACGCGGCGCGCGCGGCCCTCGCGCGATTCGACGAAGGAACCTGGCTGCACCAGGTGGTCGCTCGTCGTGCGGACGGAGGCGTCGCGTTCGCGCCGGACCTTCGCGTCGCGCTCGACGATCCGGCGTGGCGCGATCGGCGCCCGTGGCGGATCCACTTCCACGTGCCGATCGATCGAAGGGAACTCGACGGCGGACTCCGTACGACCGCGCCCGCGCTCGAGTCGGCGCTCGATGTCGTCGCCGCGAGGCCCGCGATCGAACACCTCGAGATCGAGACCTACTCCTTCCGTGCGCTACCACCCGCGGATCGGCCGAACGGACCCGACGGCGCGCTCGTCGAGGGACTGCTCGGCGAGTACCGTCACGTCCTCGCGGCGCTCGCCGCGCGCGGGATCGCCCCGGAGGCCGCACTGTGACCGGTCCCCTCGCCGTCTCGCTGATCGTCGTCAGCACGCGCGCCGCGCGCGGCGAGCGGCCCGACCAGACCGCCGAACTTCTTCGTCCTGTCCTCGGGCAGCACGGCTTCGACCTGCGCTCGGTGGTCGTCGTCGCCGACGACCGGGACGCCATTCGCGACGCGCTGCTCGACGCGACGATCGGGCACGACCTCGTGCTGACGACCGGCGGCACCGGCGTCGCCGAGAGCGACGTGACCCCCGAAGTCACCGCCGGCCTGCTCGACGTCGTCGTACCGGGACTCGGTGAGGCCATGCGCGCCGCCGGCATGCGCCGCACACCCCACGCGATGGGCGGTCGCGGCCTGGGCGGGTTTCGAGCGCACTGCCTCGTGGTGAACCTGCCGGGGCGCCCGACCGCGGCCGTCGAGAACTTTCTCGCGGTCGCCTCCGCCCTCGGCCACCTGATCGCGCTGCGCCGCGGTCCGGTCGCCGACGCCCGTCACGGCGACGCCGATCGACCGCCCGGGTCGGTCTAGACCGCCGCGTCGCCGGGTCGCCCACGACGCGTCCGTTGGTATCGTGCCGCGGCGCGTCGCATCCCCGACGCCGGCCGAGAGGTGCCGCCTCCCATGACCACCCCGCCGAAGTCCGTGCTCGTGACGACCGACCTCTCGCCGCTCGGCGACGCGGCCCTTCCGCACGCGATCACGCTCGCGAAGGGTATCGGCGCGCGCATGCTGCTGCTCTCGGTCGTCGAGAAGCCGCTCCCCCCGAGCCCCCTCTACGCGCACTACTACCCGACGCCGACCCCGGCCGAACTCGAGTCCGCGCGCGGCCCGCTGCGCAAGGAACTCGAGCGACGCGCCCGCGAGCACGCGACGTCGGGGGTGCCGATCGAGGTGCTCGTCGTCGACGGCGATCCCGCGACGGAGATCGCCAACGTCGCGAAGGACCGAGGCGTCGAGATGCTCGTGATCTCGACCCACGGCCGCACGGGCCTCCGCCACTTCCTCCTCGGCAGCGTGGCGGAACGTGTGCTCAAGGCCACGACCTGCCCCGTGCTGCTGGTGCGGTAGCACCCGAGTCGCCGGAGCCCCGGCGGGTCCACCTTGCCCGAGCGAACGTTCGCCATCCTGCTCTCGATCGCCGCGATCTCGCTGATCAGCGTGGTCGGCGCGGCGCTGCTGTTGCGCGGCGGCCGGGTCAAGAGGTACCTGCCCTTCCTCGTGTCGCTCGCCGCCGGCGCGCTCGTCGGCGACGTGTTCCTTCACCTCCTTCCGCACTCGGTCGCCGAGGCGGGGCGGTTCGAGCCGACGTTGGCGTGGGGCATCCTCGGCGGGCTGCTCGGCTTCTTCCTGATCGAGAGCCTCCTGCACTGGCACCACCACGGCGAGGACGTCCACCAGCACGAGCCCGGGGGACTGCACAGCTTCGGGTGGATGAACCTGATCGGCGACGCGCTGCACAACGCGATCGACGGGATGCTGATCGCTGCCGCGTGGATGGCGAGCGACGAGGCGGGCCTCGCGACGACGATCGCCGTCCTCCTGCACGAGGTGCCGCAGGAGTTCGGCGACTTCGGCGTGCTCCTTCACGCCGGCTTCCCGCCGCGCCGCGCGCTCCTGTGGAACCTGGGCTCCGCGGCGTTCGCCTTCGTCGGCGCGGCGATCGTGCTCGCGCTCGGTGAGTCGGCGGGGTTGCACGCGGTGTTGGTCCCGATCGCCGCGGGCGGCTTCCTCTACATCGCCTGCGCCGATCTCGTGCCGGAGATGCGTCTGCGCGCACGCGGCAAGGGCCTGATCGGGGTGCTCGTTGCGCTCGCCCTCGGCCTCGGCTGCATGGCCTTGGTCGGCGAGGCCGAGGCGCTGTTCGGCAACGGCCACGGCCACGGCAACGGCGGCGCCCACGGGCACCCGCATCCGCACTGATCGCGGCGCGACGCCGGGTCAGCGCAGCGACGTCAGCGCGCGGCCCCCGTCGAGCGGGACGAGCGCGCCGGTGATCCACCGCGCACGCGGCGATGCGAGGAACAGCACGAGCGACGCGGCGTCCTCGGGGCGGCCGACGAAGCCGAGAGGATGCGTCTCCTCGCAGCGCTTGAGGAACGCGTCGTAGTCCGCGACCGTGCCCGAGGCCTTGTGCAGGTTCGTGACGACGACGCCGGGGTTGATCGCGTTGACGCGGACGCCACGCGGCGCCAGTTCGAGGGCGAGGCACCACGTCAACATGTCGAGTCCGGCCTTGGCGACGCAGTACGGCGCGAGGTTCGCGTAGGGACGTTGGCCGGTCACGCTCGACACGTTGACGATCGAGGCGCTGGGGCGCGCGACGAGGTGGGGGATCGCGGCGCGCGAGAGCAGGAACGGGCCCTTCAGATCGCTGTCCACGATCCGGTCCCACTCCGCCGTCGTCGTCGTCTCGACCGGGCCGCCGCCGATGACGCCCGCGTTGTTCACAAGCACGTCGAGGCCGCCGAACCGGCCGACGGTCCGCTCGACGGCGTCCTTCGCGTGCGACTCGTCACGGACGTCGCCCGGCAGGGTGAGCACGCGCGCGCCGTCGCGTTCCCACGCGTTGGCGAGCTCGCGGAGCGGCCCCTCGCGCCGACCGGTGATCGCGACGGCCGCCCCCGCGCGCCGGAACGCGTCGGCGGTCGCGCGCCCGATGCCCGACGAGGCCCCCGTCACGAGCGCGACCTTGCCCTCGAACTCACGCTCCGCACCGCTCATCGTCCCTCCTCGCACCGCGGCTCGATCCGCAACCTCGCGTCGAGTCGCAGGAGATCTTCCGGGACGCGCGCCCGCAGCACGATCGGCGCGCCGCCGACCGGATGAGGAATCCGAAGCTCGAGCGCATGGAGCGCCGGACGCGGTCCCGGCGGACCGCCGTACTTCGGATCGCCGTGCAGCGGATGGCCGGCGAGGGCCATCTGGCAGCGGATCTGGTGGGTGAGGCCCGTCCCGAGACGGATCCGGACGCGGGCGTCGTCCGGTCCGTGCCCCTCGCGCCGGAAGGCGAGCGACGCCTCGCGGCCGTCGTCGTCACCGGGGGCGGCGAGGCGGGTCACGCCGCCCGCCCGACGCAGCCGGTGCTCCAAGGCTCCCTCGGCGTCGGGGACCCCGCAGACCCAGGCGAGGTAGGTCTTCTCGAGCGAGGCGGACCGCTCCCGGAACAACGCCGCGAGGCGCGCCGCGGCCTTGCTCGTCTTCGCGACGACGAGCGCGCCGGAGACGTTGCGATCGAGGCGATGGACGAGGCCGACGTACGCCCGGCCGGGCTTCCCCTCGGCCTCCGCCCGGTAGCGCTCGACGAGATCGACCAGGCTCTCGATGCCCCGAGGGCCGCCCTGGGCGGGAAGTCCGGCCGGCTTGGCGAGGCCGAGGAGGTGGTTGTCCTCGTGGAGGATCGCCACCCCCGCGCGCCGAAGGGCCTCACGTGCGGCCTTTCCGGCGCCGACGTCGTCCATGACGATGACGGTACGGGAGCGCCCCGCAACCGGAGAACCTCGACCTGGTTGAAGGGCCGTCACTCGTTGCGGAGGAGGATCCATGAGCGAGCGAGACCCCTCGGGAGCGACGCGAGCGCCCCGTGCGCCGCGTGCGCGGGCATTCTTGGGCCTGGGCCTCCTGGCCCTGGCGTCGCTCGTCGCCGCCGAACTCGTCCCGGCGGCCGGCGGGGAACCGGCGACGCCGGCACGCCCGAGCCCGGCGGAGGTCGCCGCCGCGATCGACGCGATCCTCGACGCCCGCCTCGAGGAGGCCGGCGTGAAGGCCGCGCCCGAGTGCGACGACGCGACGTTCCTGCGGCGGCTCTCCCTCGACCTGCGCGGGAACGTGCCGACCGTCGAGGAGGTGGACGCCTTCCTCGCCGACCGCGACCCCCATCGGCGCGAGGCGCTGGTCGATCGCTTCCTCGCCGACGAGGCCTTCGCGTCCTTCCAGGCGATGGGTTGGTATCGCACGCTGACCGGCGTGGCGCTGCATGCCGCAGTTCGCCGCAACGGCGAAGGGGCGCGCTATCTCGGTGGCGGCAACGGCACGGCGTTCCACGCGTGGCTGACGGATCAGATCCGGTCGAACCGCCCCGTCGACGATTGGGTCGAGGAGATGATCACGGCCACCGGTCGTACCGACCAGAACCCGGCCACGGTCTATCTCGCGCGATGGGAAGGCGAGCCGAACAACACGATCGGTGCGATCTCCAAGCACTTCCTCGGCATCCAGATCCAGTGCGCCCAGTGCCATGACCACATCTACGAGACATCGTGGAGGCAGGCGGACTTCCGAGGGATGGCCGCATTCGTCGCACCGCTGACGGTGCAGCGGGTGCCGGAGTACCGCCGCCGCGTCGCCCTGCAGGGGCGGATCGCCGAGGCGCGGCGCACTCGCGGCGACGGGATGGACGCCGACGAGCGCGAGGAACTGCGACGC
>CAZPGF010000058.1:0-16160 GCA_964586025.1 uncultured Planctomycetales bacterium | reverse complement strand
GCCACCTACTCGATGAACGCGGTCTTCGACACGAAGAAGATGGACGAGATCAAGACGACGCTCGGCGAAATGTTCGGCGGCGAGGGGGGCGGCGACTTCGACGGCGCTCCGATCAGCCAGAAGGACTTCGACATCGAGGAACTCAAGAAGAAGGTGGCGACCATCGAGGGCCTGAAGATCCTCAAGGCCGAGCCCATCAACGACACCGAGAAGGGCCTGCAGGGCATGCTCGTCGAGCTCTCCTTCACCCATCTCGAGGCGCTTGCCAAGACGGGCGTCTGGCAAGGCGACTCGGTCGAGATGGAGAAGGGCGCGGACGGGTCGTGGTCGTTCCACGTCCGGCGCGTCCCGAAGGAGGCGATCGAGCAGTCCGGTAGCGAGGAGGCGGCCGCGATGATGCCGATGATCGAAGGGATGCTCGGCCCCCTCGTCGAGGGGCTCTCGTTCAAGAGCACCTGGGTGCTCCCTGGGACGGTCTCCTCCTCGACGGGGACGGCGAACGCCGAGGGACACCTCGTCTGGAGCACCGACTTCAAGTCGATCATCTCGAACCCCGGCGCGTTGAACCGCAGCGCGACGTTCCGCGGCGAGGGCATCGTCCTCAAGCCGTTCTCGATGAAGACCGCGGAAGACGACTCGGACGACGCGCCGGCGACGCCGGACACGCCGAAGGTCGAGGAAGAGGACGCGGTCCCCTCGGCCCGCTAGGTCCTTCCCCCTCCGTGTCGAGGAGCGCCACGTGCGACGCATCTACACCGGGTTGAGCATCTGGAATCTTCTGATCCAGACAGCCTTCCTCGTGTTGGTGGTCGCGCAGGCGGGCTCGCCCGTCGTCTCCGAACGGACGTTCCTGCTGGCGGCGCTCTTCGCACCCGTCTTCTGTCTCATCGTCCACTCGCTGCTGGTGATGCACTTCATCGGCAGCATGAAGTGGATCCAACAAAGCGGTCCCACCGCGGGCATCGAGGACACCCAGGCGCTGCGCCGTGCGTGGATCCGCGGCCCGCTGTTCCCGACCGTCGTCTTCGCGATGCTGGCGGCGGTCGCCGTCGGCATCCTCGCCGGCGGCGCCGCGTCCGGTCAGGTGCCGCCGGCGGTCGTGATCGGGCTCGCGATCCTCGGCGTCGCGTTGAACGCGGTCGCGCTGTGGATCGCCCGCCGCGGTCTCGACGCGAACAAGGCGCGGCTCGTCGACATGCAGGAACGCATGAGGCGCCGTATCGATGCGGGGCTCGTCAAGGACACCGACGCCGCCGCGCTCCTGCCCGAGTCGGGACGAGCGGGGGGCAAGACGCTCCTGTTCCTCGGCGTGAACGTGTGGCTGCTCTACGCCTATGTCCGCTTCGTTCTGCGCGACCGCACGGAACCCGCGTGGCCGTACGCGATCGCGTCGCTGCTGCTGCTCACGATCGGGTCGCTCCTGCTCCGGCGCTATCGCCGGGCGACCGAGGATTCCGGCGCGTCCGCCGGCCGCACCGGCAATCCCATGCCGCCCGCCGCGCGTTCCGCGACGTAGAGGTCGGCGAGCGCCTCGTCGATCGTCGGGAAGAGGAAGCGGAATCCGCGTGCCTCGAGCACGTACGGGCGCACCTCCTGGCCCCCCAGCAGCGCGTCGGCTCGCCCTCGCCCGAAGATCAGGCGCGCCGCCGGCTTCGGCATGCCCAACGGGAGGGCCCGCCGCCCGATCGCCCGGGCCAGCGCGCGCGCCAGCACGCCGTTCGAGACGGGTTCCGGCGCCGTCACGTTCACCGCACCGGCGAGCGTCGGCGACTGCAGCGCGAGATCGATCACGCGCAGGAGGTCCGCCTGGTGGATCCAACTGACGACCTGCCGCCCGCTGCCCAACCGCGTGCTGAGCCGCATTCGCGCAACGGGTTCGAGTTGGGCGAGCGCCCCGCCGCCCCTTCCGAGGACGACGCCGATGCGCAGGGTGACGACACGCAGCCCGAGTCGGACGAGACGACGGGCCGCGGCCTCCCACTCCTCGCAGACGTGCGCGAGGAAGTCCGGCGGCGCAAAGTTCGTCGCGTCGTGCTCGTCCTCGCGACAGGCGACGCCCGCAGCGCGGTTCCCGTAGATGCCGATGGCCGACGCCGAGACGAAGACCTTGGGGCGGGCCTCCAGCGGGACCTCGTGCAGGGCGTCGTAGAACGTGCGGGTCGTGACGACGCGCGAGTCGCGCAGCGCCTTGCGCACGGACTTGTTCCAACGCGTCTCGAAGATCCCCGACCCGGCGAGATTGACGACCGCATCGACGTCGCGCAGCGCGTCGCGCAGGTCCCGCGGATCGACCGGGTCCACGGCACGGAGTTCCGCCCGATCGCCGAGCGCGTCCTCCGCCCGGCCGAGATCCCGAACGAGCGCGCGAACGTGGTGTCCCTGTTCGCGAAGGTGCGCGACGAGGGAGCGGCCGATGAAGCCGGTGGCGCCGGAGACGGCGATCAGCATGACGGACCCCCGGGCCGCCCCTGCGGCGGCCGGCCAAGCGAGCATACGGCCCCCTCGCAGCGGGGCCGCGTCCGTGCGAAGCCCCCGAGGGACGATCCCAACGCGCCGAAATCAGCATCCGCTCGGGACCAGCACTCCGCGCGCAACTCCGATGGCGACCGATCCGCCCCAAGCGTGCCTTTCCTTCTCGTTTACCGCCGGGCCGGGTTCGCAGGCGGGGAGCGGAAGGTCGCCGTGGAGGGCGACGTGTGGTGGATCACTCCAGCCCGACACGGCGGCCGGCGCCCCCGACCTGCGAAGCCGCATGTCCGCAAGTTCAGAGACCACCCGAACGCCTACCGGAACCGCTACGCCTCGGAACCCTCGTACCGCCTTCGCAGGCCGTCGACGACCGCGGGATCGGCGAGCGTGGTCGTGTCGCCGAGCGCGCGCCCCTCGGCGATGTCGCGAAGCAGGCGCCGCATGATCTTTCCGCTGCGCGTCTTCGGCAACTCCGCCGTGAGGTAGACCGCGTCCGGTCGCGCGATCGGACCGAGCAACGACGCGACGTGCTCACGAATCGCCGCGACCATGCCGTCCCCCCCCGCCGTGCCGTCGCGCAGGGTCACGAACGCGGCGATCGCCTGGCCCTTCAGGTCGTCCTTGCGACCGACGACGGCCGCCTCGGCGACGGCCGGGTGATCCACGCAAGCCGACTCGACCTCCATCGTGCTGATGTTGTGCCCGGCGACGAGCATGATGTCGTCCACCCGACCGAGCAGCCAGAGGTAGCCGTCGGCGTCGCGCTTGCAGCCGTCCCCCGGGAAGTACCGTCCGGGGAAGCGCGCCCAGTAGGTGTCCTCGTAACGACGCGGATCGCCGTGGATCCCGCGCAGCATCGACGGCCAAGGCCGCGTGAGCACGAGGAAGCCTCCCCGGCCCGGTGGAACGGAGCGCCCCGCCTCGTCGACGACATCGATGCCGATGCCGGGCAGCGGTGCGCACGCCGATCCCGGTCGCGTCGTCGTCAGTCCCGGCAGCGGGCTGATCAGGATGCTGCCCGTCTCCGTCTGCCACCACGTGTCCACGATCGGACAGCGCCCGCCGCCGACGACCTCGTGATACCAGATCCACGCCTCGGGGTTGATCGGCTCGCCCACGCTGCCGAGCAACCGGAGCGACGACAGGTCGTGCTTGCGAACGTGCCGATCGCCCCAGCGCATGAAGGTGCGGATCGCGGTCGGCGCGGTGTAGAGGATCGTGACGCCGTAGCGCTCGACGATCGACCACGTCCTCGACTCATCCGGCTCGTTCAGCGCGCCTTCGTAGAACACGCTCGTCGCACCGCAGAGCAACGGGCCGTACACGCTGTAGGTGTGTCCCGTCACCCATCCGATGTCGGCCGTGCACCAGTAGACGTCGTCGTCCTTCAGATCGAAGACCCAACGTGTCGTCGTGCCCGCGCTGACCATGTAGCCACCGGTCGAGTGAACGATGCCCTTGGGCTTCCCGGTCGTTCCGCTCGTGTAGAGGAGAAACAGCGTGTCCTCCGCGTCGCGCGGCTCGGGGGCTCGACGATCGGCCTGCCGCGGCACCACGTCGTGCCACCACACGTCGCGGTCCGGCCGCATCGAGACGTTCGCGCGTTCGCCGACCCGTTTCAGGACGAGCACCTTGCGAATCGTGGTCTCGCCATCGAGCGCCTCGTCGGCACTCGCCTTGAGCGGAACGACGGCGCCCTTGCGCCACGCCCCATCGGCGGTGATCAGCACACGGCTCGCCGAGTCGTGAATCCGCTCGCGCAGCGCGGTTCCGCTGAATCCGCCGAACACGACGCTGTGCGGAGCGCCGAGCCGCGCGCACGCCAGCACGGCGATCGCGAGTTCCGGCACCATCCCCAGGTAGATCGTCACGCAGTCGCCTGGACGGACACCGAGTTCGGCGAGCGCGTTCGCGGTCCGGTTCACTTCGCCGAGCAGGTCCTCGTAGGTCAGCGTCCGACGATCGCCCGGCTCTCCCTCCCAATGGAAGGCGACCCGCCGGCCCCGACCCGCGGCGACGTGGCGATCGAGGCAGTTCGCGGTGATGTTCAACCGGCCGCCGACGAACCAACGCGCGAACGGGAGGTTCCAGTCGAGCACCGTGTGGAACGGTTCGATCCAGTCGAACGTCCGCGCAAGCCGCGCCCAGAAGGCCTCCGGATCCCGATCCGCCTCGTCGAACAGCGCGCGGTCCCGGACGTTGGCGTTTGCGGCGAATGCCGCGGGCGGCGGGAACGAACGCTGCTCGTCGAGCAACGATTCGATCGACGATTCCGACACGGTCACCTCCGTTTCGAAGGGTCGCGAACGACCCGGAGCGCGCCCACGACGTCCATCCCCTCGGTGGCGCCGGTGAATCGGTGGCCGTCGGCGAAGACCTCGCCGTAGGCGACGCTCCCGGCGAGGACCTGATCCCGCAGGAAGTCCTCGTGCGCGCGGACCGCCGCTTCCACCTCGGGCCCGAGATCGAACGCGATGTCGATCGAGTCGCTGATGTCCAGGTCCGCGTCCTTGCGGGCGCTCTGGACGAGCCGCACGACGTCGCGCGCGATTCCCTCGGCACGGAGTTCGGGCGTCACGCGATCGTCGAGCACGACGACCGCGTCGTTCGTGCGGAGGGCGCCGGCGACCACGCCCTCGCGGACCTGTACGCGGACGAGGAACTCGCCGGGAAGCAGCTCGGTGCCGCCGACGCGCACGCCGCCGTCCTCCGTCTCCTCCCATGCGCCGGAGCGCGCCGCGGCGGCCACCGCCTTGAACGATGCCCCGAGACGCGGCCCGAGCACGCGGCCGTCGGGCACGAGCTGGCGCGTCGCCACCGCGTCGAAGTCGTCGGTGAGCGCGACCTCCTTCACGTTCACCTCGTCGCGGACGAGGTGGGCGTACGGGGCGATCCGCGCCGCGTCGCGTCCCGCGAGGGTCAACGTCGCGAGCGGCAGTCGCGCGCGCAGGCCCCTCTCTTCGCGCAGCATCAACGCGACCGAACAGACGTCGCGCACGCGATCCATGTCGCGGACCAGTTCCGGATCCGCCGGCAGCGAGGCGGCGTCGGGCCAGTCCGCCAGATGCACGCTTTCGTCGCCCGTGAGATCGCGGTGGATGCGCTCCGTCACGAACGGCAGGAAGGGCGCCGCGACGCGCGTCAACGTCGTCAGCACGGTGTAGAGCGTGTCGTAGGCGTCCCGCTTGTCCGGGCTGTCGCCGGCCTCCCAGAAGCGCGACCTCCCGCGCCGGATCACCCAGTTGTTCAGGGCGTCGAGGAACGCCGTGATCTCGCCGCAGGCTCCCGCGAGGTCGTAGGCGTCCATCCGCTCGGTCACGGCATCGACGAGAGCGCGCGTCTTGGCGAGCGCGTACCGGTCGATGAGCGCGGTCGAGTCGGTGCGGACGCGGGCGCGGATGCGGTCGGCGTTCGCGTACATCGTGAAGAACGTGAACGCGTTCCAGATCGGATTGATGACGAGGCGGACCACCTCGGCGATGCCGGCCCCCTGCTTGTCCACTTTCAGGTCGCCGCCGCGCAGGACCGGGGACGCCATCAGGTACCAGCGCAGCGCGTCCGAACCGATCTTCTCGAAGACCTCCTCGGGATCGGGATAGTTGCGCAGTCGCTTGGACAACTTGCGTCCGTCCGTGTCGAGGACGATGCCGTGACCGATGCAGTTGCGGAACGGCGGCTTGTCGAACAGCGCCGTCGCCAGGACCATCAGCGTGTAGAACCAGCCGCGCGTCTGGGCGAGGTACTCCACGATGAAGTCGGCGGGGAAGTGCTCTTCGAACCACGCGCGGTTCTCGAACGGGTAGTGCACCTGCGCGAACGGCATCGCGCCGGACTCGAACCAACAGTCGAGCACCTCCGGTACGCGTCGCATCGTGCTACGGCCGGTCGGGTCGTCGGGGTTCGGGCGGGTCAGCGCGTCGACGGCCGGGCGGTGCAGGTCCGTCAGGCGCACGCCGAAGTCGCGCTCGAGTTCCTCGAGACTCCCGTAGACGTCGACGCGCGGGAACGCGGGGTCGTCGCTCTTCCAGACCGGGATCGGCGAACCCCAGAAGCGGTTGCGACTGATCGACCAGTCGCGGGCCCCCTCGAGCCAGCGGCCGAACTGCCCGTCGCGAACGTGCTCGGGGATCCAGCGGATGCTCCGGTTCAACTCGAGCATCCGTTCGCGGATGGCCGTCACCTGCACGTACCACGAGCGCAGCGGTTTGTAGATGATCGGCGTGTCGGTGCGCCAGCAATGCGGGTAGTTGTGGACGATCGTCTCGTGCTTCAGCAACACGCCGCGCTCTTTGAGGTCGCGGATGATCGCCTTGTTCGCATCGAACACGTGCTGCCCGACGTAGTCCGAGACGGGTTGCGTGAAACGCCCTTCTTCGTCCACCGGATCGACCAAGACGACGCCGTGCGCCTCGAGCACCTGCTGGTCGTCCTCGCCGTAGGGCGCCAGGTGGACGATGCCGGTGCCCTCCCCGGTCGTGACGAACGCCGCGTCGAGCACCCGATGCGCGTGGCGGCGGTCCGCGAACCACGGGAACAGCGGTTCGTAGGAGCGGCCGACCAAGTCGCGACCGCGCCACGTGCCGACGCGCTCCGCGTCGCCGAGTTCCTTCGCGTAGCGCGGGAGGGCATCCTCGGCCAGGCACACGATCCGCCCGCCGAGGCGCGTGAGCGCATAGGTCATCTCGGCGCCGACTGCCGCCCCGAGGTTGCTCGGCAGCGTCCAGGGCGTCGTCGTCCAGACGAGCAGGTCGATCGGACCCGGATCGCCCGGCTGCGGCTGGAGGCGCAGCGCCACGGTGACGGCGGGATCCTGTTTCGGACGCGTCGCGTCGTCGAGGCGGATCTCGAAGTTCGACAGCGGCGTCTGGGCCGCCCACGAGTACGGCATCACCCGATACCCCTCGTAGACGAGGCCCTGCTTCCACAGTTGCTGGAACGCCCACATCACGCTCTCCATGTAGGAGAGGTCGAGCGTCTTGTAGTCGTTCTCGAAGTCGACCCAGCGACCCATCCGGGTCACGTAGCGCTGCCACGCGGACGTGTACTTGAGAACGGACGTGCGACAGGCGGCGTTGAATCGGTCGATCCCGTACTCGTGGATGGCCTTGCGACCGGAGACGCCGAGTTCCTTTTCGGCCTCCATCTCGGCCGGGAGGCCGTGGCAATCCCAGCCGAAGCGCCGCTCGACGCGTCGCCCGCGCATCGTTTGGTAGCGAGGGACGACGTCCTTCACGTAACCGGTCAGCAGGTGCCCGTAGTGCGGGAGACCGTTCGCGAACGGCGGACCGTCGTAGAACACGTACTCGTTGTCGCCGCCCGGACGCTCCTCGATGGATCGCGCGAACGTCCGTTCGCGCTCCCATCGGGCCAGCACCTCGCGCTCGATCGCCGGGAAGTCGGGCTTCGGTACGGCGGCGGGATACGGGAGCGGGGCCTCGATGGCGGACATCGTGGGAGATCCGGGGACGACGGGCGCGGAGGCTACGCCGAGGAGCGCGCGCCGAACCGCGTAGGATGACCCGATGGTGCATCCGGCGGAACCGCCTCCGAGCCGCGCGTCGATCGAACGCCACGTCACGCCGCTCGGCGACTGTGACCCCTATGCGTGGCTGGCCGCGGCGTCGTCGGGGACGCGGCGCGCGATCATCGCGCGAGACGGAGGGGACATCGCGTGCGGCGTCGGGATCGCGCTTGCGCTCGACGGCCCGAACTTCGACGTGCTGGCCCGCCTTCCCGTGGACCCGTCGCCCGGCCCCGACGGCGGCCTCGCCGCGTTCCTGACCGCGCGGTTCGACCTCGCCGCGACGCCGTCGGACGGATGGCGGCCGTACGGCGCGGTGCGTCTCGTCGTGCCCGAACGCGAGGTGCGGCGACGTCGTGGGCGCTGGTGGGCGATCGAGCATCGCGTCGTCCCGTCGGCCGTCGCGCCGCGGGTCGCACGCGGAGCCGACGACGATGGCGAGGCCGATGCCGCCTCCGAGCGAAGGCGATTCAGCGCATCGATCGGACGGCTGCTGGCCGCGATCGACGACGGTCGCCTCGAGAAGGGCGTGTTGGCGCGCCGCGACGTCCGTCGCCACGGCGGGCCGATCGATCCGATCGACCTGCTGCGGCGCATCGACCGTGGGTCGGGCTACCGTTTCCTCGTCGAGGCGGCTCCGGGCGAGTCGTTCCTCGGCGCGAGTCCCGAGCGCTTGGTGCGCCGCCACGGTGATCAGGCGTGGAGCGAGGCGCTCGCGGGCACGCTCGCCGCGACCGGCGACGACGCGGAGGTCGCGCGCCTCCTCGGATCCGAGAAGGACCGTCGCGAGCACGCGATCGTCGTCGCGCATGTGCTCGATCGGATGACCCCGTTCGCGACGCACATCGCATCCGATCCGACGCCCGAGGCCCATCGCTCCGGATCGCTCTGGCACCTTCGCACCGTCGTCACCGCAGCCCTGCGTCCCGGCGTACGCGACGAAGCCCTGCTGGCGGCGCTCCACCCCACGCCGGCCGTCGCCGGGCACCCGGTGGATCGGGCGCTTTCGTGGTTGCGGGTCGAGGAGGGGTTCGATCGCGGGCTCTATGCGGGTCTGGTCGGACGCGTCGGCGCCGACGGCCTCGATGTCGCCGTGGCGTTGCGCAGCGTGCGCATCCGCGACGACCAGGCCGTCGCCTACGCGGGCGCGGGGGTCGTTCGCGGCAGCGTGGCCGCGGCCGAATGGGACGAGACCGAGCGCAAACTCGCGACCGCACGCGAGGCCCTCGCGTCGATCCTCCGCAGCGACGCGTGAGAGGGCCGGTCACCGTTCAGGCCCGGTACGTCGCGCGCAACTCAGGGGGCGAGCCGAATCACCGATGACTTGTCTTCCCTTCGCGTCCACCGCCGGTCCGGATTCGCCGACGGGGAGCGGAAGGTCGCCGTGGAGGGCGACGTGGGGTTTGCCAGTCAGGCCCGACACGTCGGCCTGCGCCCCCGATCTGCGAAGCCGTACGCCCGCAAGGCCCAAGATCGCCGAACCGGAACCGGGTGCCGCCGGCGGCGATGTCCGTGAGGGATTCCGGCAGCCCGGCGCTACCGTGGGCGCGTGGGAGCCGCGTACCGCGACGAGCCGAACCTGAACGCCGCGTGGGCGCGCCTCCTCGTCGCGACGTGCGTCGCGCAGGGCGTCACACGGTTCGTGGTGTCACCGGGGTCTCGCTCCGCGCCGCTCGTGAGCGCCATCCTGGCCGAGCCGCGCGCGCACGCCGTCCTCTGGCTCGACGAGCGCGGCGGGGCGTTTCACGCGCTCGGCCATGCGCGCGCGACGGGACAACCCGCCGCCGTGGTCACGACGTCGGGCACGGCCGTCGCCAACCTGCTTCCCGCCGCCGTCGAGGCGACGGCCGACGGCGTGCCGCTGCTGCTGCTCACCGCGGATCGACCGATCGAAGCGATCGATGTCGGTGCGAACCAGGCCATCCGTCAAGCGGGGATCTTCGGCGAGCACGTTCGGCACGGGATCGACCTGCCGCCTCCGGATTCCTCGACGCCGCTCCGTCACGGCGCCGTCCACGTCGCGCGCGCACTCGCCATCGCCAAGCAGGCACCGCGCGGCGCGGTCCACGTCAACGTGCGCCTCCGCGAGCCGCTCGCCCCGGTGCGCGTGCCTTTTCCGCCCGAGGCGGTCGCGGACATCGACCTCGACCGCCCCGCCCCCCATCGTGCGCTCGCGCATCTCGTACCGCGCGGCATGGCGCTCGGCCGTGAACGGGCTCGATTGTTCGGGCGCCGCCTCGTCGGCGCAAGCGGCGCGATCCTCGCGGCGGGACCCTGTTCGGCCGACGTCCTGGACCTCGCCGAGCGCCTCGGCTGGCCTCTCTACGCGGATCTGCGTTCGGGGCATCGCCTCGGACGCGATCGCGACGCCCATTGTCCCCATCTCGACCGGATCCTCGGTCCCGCGTTCTCCCCCGAGGTGGTCCTGCAACTCGGCGCGCGCCCCGTCTCGAAGCGCTGGGCCACCTGGATCGAGAGGAATCCATCCGCCCACCTCGTCGTCGTCGACGATCAACTCGCGTGGGCCGATCCGACCGGTCGGGCGGTCGAGCACGTCCTCGCCGCGCCGGAGCGCGTGGTGGACGAGTTGCTCGCCCACACGCTCGAGGAAGGGCTCGACTCGCATCCACTCCCCGCGCGCATCGTCGGACTCGACCGCGCGATCGACGCGGCCATCGACGAGGTGCTCGACGCGCGACTCGACGACGCGATCGTCGAACCGGCGATTGCGCGCCGACTCAGCGCGACGATCGCTCCGGATCACGCACTGTTCGTCTCGAACAGCCTGCCCGTGCGAATGCTGCAGGACGTTGCCCGTAGGAACGGACCCGATGTCCCGGTCGGCTCGAACCGCGGCGCGAGCGGCATCGACGGCATCCTCTCGACGGCGGCCGGTTTCGCCGCGGGGCTCGATCGACCGACCACGGTGCTGGTCGGCGATCAGGCGTTCCTGCACGACTTGAACGCACTGGCCGGACTCGTTCGGGGCGACGGACCGCCGCTCACGATCGTCGTGGTGAACAACGGCGGTGGCGGCATCTTCCACACGCTTCCCGTCGCCGCGTTCGGGGATCTCGTGACGCCGTGGCTCGACGCGCGTCACGACCTCGACTTCGAGAGCGTCTGCCACGGGTTCGGCATCGCCTGCCGCCGGGTGACGACGTTCGAGGATCTCGCGGCGACCTACGAGGAGGCGACGCAGGTGGGCGAGCACGCGGTCATCGAGGCGAACGCGCCGATCGACGCCACGCTGGAAGCCCTCGCCGAGATCGAGGGCGCGGTGCGACGTGTGCTCGGCGAGTCCATCCCATGAGCGGGCCGCCGTACGAAGAGCCGTTGCCGCTCGTCCTGTTGCACGGCTTTCTCGGCGCGGCGGACGATTGGGACGAGGTCGCCTGGGAGCTTGCCGACGAGCGGACGGTCGTCGCCGTCGATTTGCCGGGGCACGAACCCGCCGACGAGCCCCTCGACGCGGACGCGGATCCGCTCCCGAACGACCTCCCGGCGATGGCCCGGAGCGTGGCGCACCATCTCGACACCCTCGGCTTCGATCGCGTCGATCTCGCCGGGTACTCCCTCGGCGGTCGGGTCGCCGCGGCGTTCGTCGCGGAGACGCCGAAGCGGGTCGGCCGCGTCGCACTGATCAGCGCCCGACTTCAGCCCGATCCGGATCCCGGACGCGCCGAACGCGATCGTGCGTGGGCCGACCGACTCCGACACGACGGGATCGCGGCGTTCCTCGACGCATGGTGGGCCCAGCCGGTGTTCGCGGGGCTGCGAGATCGGATCGACCTCGCCGCGTTGAAGCAGCGCCGGGCTCGCGGACGCGTCGAGCGTCTCGCGCACGTGCTCGAGGCGACCACCCCGGCGCGCCAACCGGATCTCCTCCCCGCGCTCGCCGCGTCCGGCGTTCCGGTGCTGTTCGTCACCGGATCGCGCGACGTCGCCTACGCCGCGATGGCCCGCGAGCTCATCGCACACATCCCCGGCGCGCGGCACGAGTCGATTGCCGGCGCGGGTCACGCGCTCCCGTTCGAGGCGCCGTCAGCCCTCGCGGCTGCATTGCGCGTGCGCGCCGTTCCGGCATAGCGCACGACGTCGCGTCGCGCCGACTCCAGGTCGGCGGCGAGGCTCACGGTCGAGGACGCGAAGTGGCCCCTCGCGCCGGGCTGGATCGCCTCGGACTCGGCTCCCCGGCGTCCGCGACGTGTCGATCCGAAACGCTCCCGACGGTGCACTCGAACTCGGCGGCCTCGACGCGGGGTCGGTGCGTCTCCTCGCGTCGTCCCGTCGTGGATCCCGGGCCCGCGGCGACGAGGGGCATTCCAAAGGTGGACGCCCGCGCGTCGGGCACGAATGATCGGCGCCCTCCCCGGAGCGACTCGATGGCGTCTCTTCCCTGGCGGGCCGGCAAACCGTTCACCGACATCCGATACGAGACGCTCGACGGCATCGCGAAGATCACGATCTGCCGGCCCGAGGTGCGCAACGCGTTTCGACCGCTGACCGTGACGGAGATGCGCGAAGCGCTCCAGATCGCGCGCGACGACCCTGCGATCGGCGTCGTCATCCTCACCGGCGAGGGCACCGAGGCGTTCTGCAGCGGCGGCGATCAACGGATCCGGGGCGACGCGGGGTACATCGACGAACGGGGCGTGCACCGCCTGAACGTGCTCGACTTTCAACGCGAGATCCGCACCTGTCCGAAGCCGGTCGTCGCGATGGTCGCGGGCTTCGCGGTCGGCGGCGGCCACGTCCTGCACGTGCTCTGCGATCTGACGATCGCCGCCGACAACGCGATCTTCGGTCAGACCGGGCCTCGCGTCGGTTCGTTCGACGGCGGGTACGGTTCGAGTTACCTGGCTCGGATCGTCGGTCAGAAGAAGGCGCGGGAGATCTGGTTCCTCTGCCGTCAATACGACGCGACGCAGGCGCTGGAGATGGGCCTCGTCAACGCGGTCGTGCCGCTCGCGCGCCTCGAGGAGGAAACCGTCGGGTGGTGCCGCGAGATGTTGCGCCACTCCCCGCTGGCCCTGCGCTGCCTGAAGTCCGCGCTGAATGCGGACTGCGACGGCCAGGCCGGCCTCCAGGAACTCGCGGGCAATGCGACGCTCCTCTACTACATGACCGAGGAAGGCCAGGAGGGCCGCGACGCATGGCTCGAGAAGCGCGCACCGGACTTCGCGCGCTTTCCCAAGCGTCCGTGAGCGACGCGGCGACGACGCGTCCGCACCGCGCGGTCTGGATCGCGGCGATGCGCCCGCGCACGCTTCCGGCGGCTGCGGCCCCGGTGTTGCTCGGTTGCGGTCTCGCGTGGCGGGCCGATGCGTTCCACGCCCCCTCCGCCCTCGGCGCGCTGGTCGGCGCGCTCCTGCTGCAGATCGGTGCGAACTTCGCGAACGACTACTTCGACGGCGTCAAGGGCACCGACACGCCCGATCGGCTCGGACCGACGCGTGCCGTCGCCGCGGGGCTCGTCGCTCCGCGCACGATGCGGCGCGCGTTCGTCCTCGTCCTGCTCGCGGCGACCGCGGTGGGCGCGGCACTCGCCGCGCGGGCGGGATTCGAGGTCGTCGCGATCGGGGTCGCCGCCGTGATCGGCGCCGTGCTCTACACGGGAGGCCCGAAGCCGCTCGGCTACGTCGGACTCGGCGATCCGCTCGTATTCGTGTTCTTCGGTCCCGTCGCGGTGGCCGGAACGGTGTTCGTGCAGGCGCTCGCGTGGCGCGCGGACGCGGTGGCGCTCGGATGCGCGCCGGGTGCGCTGGCGGTTGCGCTGCTCGCGGTGAACAACCTGCGCGACGCGGACACCGATCGCCGTGCCGGGAAGCGCACGCTCGCGGTCCGCTTCGGCAAGGGATTCGCGCGCGCCGAGATCGTCGCGGCGATGGGGATCGCGTCGGGGGTGCCGGTCGTGCTCGTGGCCGCATTCGACGCCCCGAGCGCCGTCGCTTCGCTCGCCCTCGTTCCGGCACTCGCTGTCCCCGCGGTGCGCCGCGTCTTCGTCGCTCCGCCGCAGGACCGCCTCCTCGACGTGCTCGCGGGATGCGGTCGATTGCTCGCGATCTACGGTGCTGCCGGCGCGCTGCTGTTCGCCTTCGGCCCGGCATGAGCGCGACGTGGATCCCGTACCTGTTGCGGGTGCGACGTCGCTGGCGTCGTGTCCTCGGACTCCCCCCGGAGAAGCCCGGATTCGTGCTTCGCCTCGACGACGGCGACGGCGCGGTCGGCTGGGGCGACCTCGCGCCGCTCGCCGCCGTGCACGGCGAACGACGCCACGACCATCGGCTCGGTGAGGTGGCACGCGCGCCGCGCGCGGCCGCCGAACTCGGTGCGCTCTCCCGATGCGAGCGATTCGACGAGGTCGTCGCCCGACTCGACGGCGCCGCCTGGGCGCGGCACCCCGCGGTCCGCTTCGCGGCGGAGTCGGCATGGCTCGGACTGGATCGTGCGCGGCGCGGCGATCCTCTCGACCTGGCCGGGATGCCGCGGGTGCGCGACGCGGTGCCCGTGAACGCGCTGCTCGCGGCGGCGCCCGAGGCCGTCGAGGCCTTCCTCGCACGCGAGGACGCCGCGACGTTCTCCGCGATCAAGGTGAAGGTCGGGCGCCGCCCCGCCGCGATCGAACGCGCGAGCCTCCTGCGCCTGTTCGATGCCATCGGGTCGACGGTCGCGGTGCGTCTCGACGCGAATCGCGCCTTCGATCCCGCCTCCGCTTCGGCCTTTCTCGACGGCCTGCCCCTCGATCGGATCGAGAGCGTCGAGGAGCCGCTTCATGAGCCATCCGAACTCGCCGCGTGGTGCGCTGCGACCGGCGTGCGCATCGCCCTCGACGAGACGCTGCGCGAGGAACGCGGCGCGGACCTCGCGAACGAGGCGTTCGTCGCCTCGTGGATCGTGAAGCCGGGAGCCGTCGGCGTCAGCGAGACGCTGCGCATCGCGGCACGCGCGGACCGTGCGAACAAGCGCGTGATCCTGTCCTCGGCGCTCGAATCGGGGCTCGGCCTCGCGTTTCAGGCGCGGCTCGCAATGCATCTTCCTTCCGCGCACGGCGCGATGGGTCTCGCGACGGGTGAGATCTTCCGCCACGACCCGCTCCTTGCGGCGCCGCTCGTGGAAAGGGGGTGCATCGATCTCGAGCGATGCGTCGGCGCGCCCGCGCGTGCGTGGCTCGATGCACCAGCGACGATCGTGCCGGTGTTGCATCGCGCACGACCTCGCCCATCGGGGAACGAGCAGCGCGCACCGATCCTTCCCGCCTCGAGAACGCGTTCGGTCGTCGCGTTCGAGGGCGTTGCGCCCTCGTCGCTCGTTGCGTCCCTCGCGCGCGCCGCGGATCCGCGGGCCCCGTTCGTTCCTCTGTTCGTCGATCCCCGCTGGCCCGCCGCCCGGCGTCACGACGTGCTGGCGATGGCGGGCGCGACCCATGTGCTATCGCCCCGAGGCCTCGAGTGCGTCGGGACCGGACATCCCCTCGCCGACCCGCGCATCGACACGTTGCTCTCGACGTCGGGCACGAGCGGCGCGCCGCGGCTGGTCGCGCACACGTGGGCCCAGCACGCCGAGTCGGCGTGGGCGGCGCTCGCACGCTTGGGGCTGCGCCCCGGCGCGAAGTGGCTGCTCTCGCTTCCTCTCCACCACATCGGCGGTCTGGCCATCGCGCACCGCGCGGGGCTGGGCGACCTCGTGCTGATCGCGCCGGAACCGACCGAGCCGTTCAGCGCCGCGGTCGCGCGGCTCGTGCCCGACGTCGTGTCGGTCGTGCCGACCCAGTTGCGCCGCGCGCTCGATGATCCGGAGGCCTGTGCGGCCCTCGCGCGCGCGGAGTTGGTGCTCTTGGGCGGCGCTCCGTCACCGGGGGCGCTGCGGCGCCGCGCACTCGACGCCGGACTTCCGCTCGTCGTCACCTACGGCATGACGGAGACGGTCGCGTTCGTCGCAACGGCCCGAGGCGACGACGCGGCGAAGGACGAGATCCCGGCCTCGCTCCTTCCGAACGCCGAGGTGCGCATCGGAAGCGACGGGGGGATCGTGCTGCGCACGCCGTCGCTCGCGCTGGGAACGGTCGACGCCGGTGGCCTCACCCCGATCACCGACGGCGAGGGATGGTTCTCCACCGGCGACCGGGGGCGCCTGACGGCGGACGGGCGCCTCGTCGTGCTCGGTCGAG
>CAZPGF010000057.1:13099-16343 GCA_964586025.1 uncultured Planctomycetales bacterium | reverse complement strand
ACGCACCTCCACGCCGCGATGAAGGAGAACGCCGCCGCGTCGTGCTTCAGCACGCCGATCCTCTCGCCCGGCGGCGACGTGCTGGGAACGATCGACCTGTACGATCCGACCGAGGGGGCCCCGAGCGCGGAGGACCTCACGCTCGCGTCGTCACTCGCGTCGGTCGCGGCGCTGGCGATCGAGCGCGCGGAGTCCGAGCGCGACCTTCGCAACCAGCGCGAGGTGCTGTCGGCGCTCTACGAGATCAACGCGTTGATCGCCGCGGAAATGGATGCCGGCCGCATCATCGTCCGCGTCACCGAAGAGGCGACGCGCCTCGTCGAGGCGCAGATGGGCGCGTTCTTCCGTACGAACGGCGCCGCGAGCCGTGGCCGGCTCGACCTCCAAGCGCTGGCGGGCGTGCCGCGCGAGCGCTTCCGCGGCCTGCCGATGCCGCGCGGGACGCCGCTGTTCCAGCAGACGCTCCTCACCGGCGGCGTGCATCGGTTCGACGACGTCACCCGCGATCCGCGCTACGGCAAGAACGGACCGTTCCACGGCATCCCGGCCGGCCATCCGGCGGTCCGCAGCTACATGGCGACGAGCGTGCGTACGCGGGCGGGCGAGGTGCTCGGCCTGCTCGTCTTCGGGCACGAGCAACCCCAGCGTTTCTCGCGGTGGCACGAGGAGATCGTCCGCGGCATCGCCGCGCAGACCGCGCTCGCGCTCGACACCGCGCGTCTCTACCAGCAGGCGTCGGAGCGCGCCCTCGCGCTGACGCAGGCCGATCAACGCAAGAACGAGTTCCTGGCGATGCTCGGGCACGAGTTGCGCAACCCGCTCGGCGCGATTCGCTCGAGCCTCGCGATGTTGCGCCCTCGCGACCCGGGCGGCGAGGAGGCCGCCGAGCACGAGTCGTTGCGGATCCTCACCCGCCAGACCCGTCACATGGCGCGCTTGGTGGACGACCTGCTCGACGTCAGCCGGATCACCCGCGGGAAGATCCTGCTCCGCCGTCGCGTGCTGGACGCGCGTGGACCGATCCACAAGGCCGTCGCGAGCACGCAGGCGGCCGTGCGCGAGTCGGGACACGCGATCCGCGTGAGCGTTCCCGACCACTCGGTCTGGGTCGATGCGGACCCCGTTCGCTTGGAGCAGATCGTCGGCAATCTGCTGCACAACGCCGTGAAGTTCTCGCCCGAGGGCGCGACCGTCCACGTGGACGCGACCGAGCGCGAGGGCGTGTTCGCGCTGACCGTGCGCGACGAGGGGCAAGGCATCCCTCCCGAGCAGTTGGAGACGATCTTCGATCTGTTCCATCAGGCCGAACAGCCGGTGCGACCCGGTGCGGGGGGTGGCCTCGGGCTCGGCCTGACACTCGTGCGCGAGCTCGCGCGCCTGCACGGCGGTCACGTCGCCGCGCGCAGCGCGGGTCTCGGTCAGGGCGCCGAGTTCGAGGTGCGCCTGCCGATCTGCGAACCGCAGGAGGACGCGACCGAGGCGAGCGTTCCCGCCATTCGCGGTCCGCTCGCCATGCTGCAGATCCTGCTCGTCGAGGATCAGCCCGACGCCGCGCGGGCGCTGTCGATGTTGCTCGGCCGCTGGGGTCACAAGGTGCGCCATGCCGGAACCGGGGGAGACGGACTGCGCATCGCGACGGAGCGACGCCACGACGTCGCCCTCGTCGATGTGGGTCTGCCCGACATGGACGGCTGGGAACTCGCGCGGAGGTTGCGCTCCTCGGCCGAGTGCGCCGGACTGCGCATCGCGACGCTGACCGGTCTCGGCCAGCAAGCCGACATCGAGCGCAGCGAGGCGGCCGGCGTGGAACGTCACTTCGTCAAGCCGGTCGATCCGGAGGCGCTCGAGGCGTGGCTCGGGACGATCGCACGGGGGATCGCCGGCTGAGCGGCGGCGTGGGCGGGGCGACGGGCCGAGCCCGGCACGCCGCGTCCGACCCGGCTCCCGGTGGCGCCTGAGGGTCACCCGTTTCCCGAGGGAACGGACGTCGTGCCGAGAGAGACCCGCCGACGACGGAGCGTGTCCGAAGGAGACGGCGCGGCGAGGAGGGTGCGGGCTCTCCGAAGGTTCCCGTTTCGGGTACATGGTCCAATTGCCGATTGAAACCCAGGGGGACCGGTTCGCGCCGCCGTCCTCGCCTCGGGCGCTTCCATGTCGCAGAACACGCACGGCCCCCATCTGCTGCAACGCCTGCGCGTGGTCGCTCCGTGGCTTGCCGACGACCTGCCTGACGCCGACGGCGCCCGCCTTCTGACGGGTCTGGACACAGAGGTCCTTCCGAGCGAGCACGTGCTCCTCGACTCGGGGCAGTACGCCGACGGCGCATGGCTCGTCGTCGACGGGGAACTCCTCGTCAGCGAGTGGAACGGGGTCAACGCGCTCGAGACGCGCGTCCACGGCGCGGGCAGCCTGATCGCCCTCGATGCGCTCGTCCTTCCCGGCGCATCGCCGCGCGTGGTTCAGACGCGAGGTCGTGCGGCCGTCGCACGCATCGGTCCCGAGCTCTACCTCGGCTCGCTGACCAGGAGTCCACTGATCGCCGGTCGCATCGCCGCGCGCGCGGCGCGGCGTCTCGCGCGCCGACTGCGTCGCATGACGGCCGAACTGGCGCGCCGCGCAGGACTACCCGATCCGACGCCCATCACGAACGACGACACGCCGGTCCCCGCGGCGGGCGAGGCGCCGAAGGCCCCGCCCCCGCCGCCGATCGAGCGCCTGCCTCCGCTCGAGTCGGATCACGGCTCCCAGGCCGCGGATCGCCACCTGCTCCTCGCGACGTTCGACGAGATGGGGCTCTTCCGTCGCGTGAGTCGGGGCCGGCCCGACCTCGCCGAGGCGCTGCGCGGCGACCTCGAGGTCACGTCGTGGCCGATGTTCCTGCATACGCGCCTCCACGACGAACTGCTGCAGGCGCAGGGCACGCCACCCGCCGCGCTGAACGTCGTTCTCGCGGGCAAGGCCCGACGCGAGGTTCGCTCGATCGACGGCGACGATCCGATCTCGTTGAAGGCGCTGCTCCCGGGCGACACGTTCGGGCAGACCGGACTCTGCGATGGCCTCGGCGCGTCTGCCGAGGTGCGCGCGCTCGGGGCGTGCTCGGTCGCCCAGATCCTTCCCGATGCGGGTGTTCGCCTGCTCGACCAGGCCGCCCTCGGATTGCCCTCGGCGGCCCGCTTCACCGACTGGATGGCGAGCCAGATCGCCACCGACCTTGCCTTCGTCCGCGAGGAGGGAAGGCAGGGCG
>CAZPGF010000057.1:0-12999 GCA_964586025.1 uncultured Planctomycetales bacterium | reverse complement strand
CGGCCGCGTAGGCTGCGCCCCAGACATCCCGCGCGGCCGCGTAGGCTGCGCCCCAGACATCCCGCGCGGCCGCGTAGGCTGCGCCCCACCGCCTCCGCTCGGCGGCGGCGCGCGCCTGCCGGGCCGTCCTGCCCCGGGCGCCGACCGAGGTGTGCTAGCTGCAGCCCGACGTCGCTCCGCAGGTGTCGCACTTGGTGCAGGTGCCGTTTCGCACCATCGTGAAACTGCCGCAGTCGCCGCAGGCATCGCCGGTGTAGCCCTGCAGCCGGGCCCTCTCGACGACCGACATCGGCGAACGGGACGCCCGCGACGTGAACCGCCCTCCGACGACGCCGGCGGGTCCGGTCAGCGACGTGCTGCTCGGCAGGATCTCGGCGAGGGGCAGCGTCCCGTTCGGGGCGACCACGTTCGGGACGACCACGTTCGCCACGGCGGAGATCGCCCCGTCCCCCACCGGAAGCGGCGACCCCGAACGCTTGAGCCCGGTGATCGGCGGATGGATCGTCTTCGGAGCGAACAGGCCGTTCCGCTCGCGCACGCGATCGGGCTTGTCGGTGATGCGCCGCTCCTCGACGACCTCCTCGCCGCGGTACTCCGGCTCCGGCACGTTGCCACGCACCGCATCCGGCTCGAGGTCCTCGCTGTCGACGTTCGCAAGATCCTTTCGATCGAGATAGGTCACGGCGAGTTCGCGGAAGATGTAGTCGATGATCGACGTGGACATCCGGATCCGGTCGTTGCCCTGCACGATGCCGTTCGGCTCGAAGCGCGTGAACGTGAACGCATCGACGAACTCGTCGAGGGGGACGCCGTACTGCAGGCCGAGCGAGACCGCGATCGCAAAGCAGTTCATCAGGCTGCGGAACGCGGCGCCCTCCTTGTGCATGTCCACGAAGATCTCGCCGAGCGTGCCGTCGTCGTACTCGCCGGTGCGCAGGTAGACCTTGTGCGGACCGATCATCGCCTTCTGGGTGTACCCGCCGCGGCGCTGCGGCATCCGCCGACGCTTGGCGAGGTAGCGGACCACGACCCGCTCGACCACGTCACGGGCAGCCGCCACCTCGGGCGCGGGGGTGACAGCCGCCTTCGAAGGGTCCAGGAAGGACGGATCCTCCCGCGGATCGACCACCGCCGCCGCCACGTGGGCGTCGTCGGCGTCGGAGGCGAGGGCGCCTTCGATGTCGGCGCTGGCGGTCGCCAGCGGCTGGCTCAACTTGCTGCCGTCGCGGTAGAGCGCGAGGGCCTTCGTCATGAGACCCCACGCGAGGCGGTACGCGCCCCGCACGTCCTCGACGCTGGCCTCGTGCGGCATGTTGATCGTCTTGCTGATGGCGCCCGAAATGAACGGCTGGGCCGCCGCCATCTGTCGGATGTGCCCCTCGGACGAGATGAAGCGCTTGCCGAGACGACCGCAGCGGTTCGCGCAGTCGAACACCGGCAGGTGCTTCGGATCGAGGTGCGGCGCGCCTTCGATCGTCATCGTGCCGCAGATGTGGTCGTTCGCGGCGCGGATCTGCGCGTCGTCGAAGCCCAGGTGGTGCAGCAGGTCGAACGAAGGATCCTCGTAGACGGCCGGCTCGATTCCGAGTTCGGTCCGCAGCGCGTCGTCGCCGACGCCCCAACGGTTCAGCGCGAACGCGATGTCGAACGCCTGCGCCATCTGCCGCTCGACTCGGTCCACGGTGGCCTGACTCAACCCCTTCACGCGGAGCGACACGTCGTTGATGTGCGGCGCGCCGCGCAGCGAACCCGAGCCCTTCACGTAGGCGACGATGTCGTCGATCTGCTGCGGCGCGTACCCGAGGTTGGCGAGCGCGATCGGCACCGCGCGGTTGATGATCCGGAAGTAGCCTCCGCCGGCGAGCTTCTTGAACTTCACGAGCGCGAAGTCGGGCTCGATGCCGGTCGTGTCGCAGTCCATCACGAGCCCGATCGTGCCGGTCGGCGCGAGCACCGTGACCTGCGCGTTGCGGTAGCCGTGGGCCGCGCCGCGTTCGAGCGCCTCGTCCCAGGCGGTGCGCGCCGCCGCCAGCAGGTACCCGGGACAGACCGTCGGATCGATCCCGCGGGGCGCGACCGTCAGGCCCTCGTACTGCTCCGCCGGAGCGTCGTACGCCGCGCGTCGGTGGTTGCGGATCACGCGGAGCATCGCGTCGCGGTTCCGCGCGTAGCCGGGGAATGCGCCGAGCCGCTCGGCCATCTGCGCGGACGTCGCGTAGCTCTCGCCGCAGAGGATCGCCGTCAGCGCTCCCGTCCACGCGCGCCCCTCGTCGCTGTCGTACGGGATGCCGAGACGCATCAGCAGCGCACCGAGGTTCGCGTAGCCGAGGCCGAGCGTGCGGAACTCGTAGGAGCGTTCGGCGATCGACTTCGACGGGAACTGCGCCATCAGCACCGAGATCTCGAGCACGATCGTCCAGAGGCGCACCGCGTGGCGGTAGCCGTCCACGTCGAACAGACCCGTCGCGTCGTCGAAGAAGCGGCAGAGGTTCAGGCTGGCCAGGTTGCACGCCGTGTCGTCGAGGAACATGTACTCGGAGCAGGGGTTGCTCGCGTTGATGCGGCCGTCGGCGGGGCAGGTGTGCCACTCGTTGATCGTCGTGTCGAACTGGACACCGGGGTCGGCGCAGGCCCACGCGCTGTACGCGATGTGGTCCCAGAGCTCGCGGGCGGGAAGCGTCTTCGAGACGACGCCGTCCGTGCGCCGCGTCAGCTGCCACGGGAGGTCCTTCTCGACGGCGTCCATGAACGCGTTCGAGATGCGCACGGAGTTGTTCGAGTTCTGGCCGGAGACCGTGAGGTAGCTCTCGCTGTCCCAGTCGGTGCCGTACGTCGGGATCTCGATGTCCTCGTAGCCCTGCTTGGCGAGGGCGATGCAACGCTCGACGTAGTTCATCGGGATCATGCGGTCGCGGGCGTCGCGCACCGCCTCGCGCAGACGGACGTTGCGGCGCAGATCGAAGCGCGAGGCGTCGCCGGGACGGCCCTTGCACGCCGCGAAGACGGCCTTCAGGCAGTGCTCGAGGGTTCGCGATCCCGCGACCAGCGCGGCGACCTTCTGCTCCTCGTGGACCTTCCAATCGACGAAGGCCTCGATGTCGGGGTGGTCCACGTCGAGGCAGACCATCTTGGCAGCGCGGCGCGTCGTGCCGCCGGACTTGATCGCGCCCGCGGCACGGTCGCCGATCTTCAAGAACGACATCAGACCGCTGGACCTGCCGCCTCCCGAGAGCGGCTCTCCCTCGCCGCGCAGGCGACTGAAGTTGCTCCCGGTGCCGCTGCCGTACTTGAAGAGACGCGCCTCACGGACCCAGAGGTCCATGATGCCGTTCTCGCCGACGAGGTCGTCGCCGACGCTCTGGATGAAGCACGCGTGGGGCTGCGGACGCTCGTACGCGGACGCGCTCTTCTCGACGCGGCCGGTCTTCGGGTCGACGAAGTAGTGGCCCTGCGGCGGACCGTCGATGCCGTAGGCCCAGTGGAGGCCGGTGTTGAACCACTGCGGGCTGTTCGGCGCACAGACCTGATCGGCGAGCATCCGGCAGAGCTCGTCGTAGAACGCCTGGGCGTCGGACTCGGAGGCGAAGTAGTCGTGGCGTCGACCCCAATCGGTCCAGCAGCCCGCGAGGCGGTGGAACACCTGCCGCGCGTCGCGCTCGCCGCCGAGCGAGCCGTCGGGCTGGGGAACGCCGGCGCGCCGGAAGTACTTCTGGGCCAGGACGTCGGTCGCGACGCTCGACCAGGTGGACGGCACCACGACGTCCTCGAGGCGAAAGACGACGGTGCCGTCGGGGTTGCGGATCTCGGAGGTGCGCTTCTCCCAGGCGATCCCCTCGTACGGGTCGCGCGAAGCCTTCGTAAACCGACGCGTGATCTTCATGGAACCCCGGCCCTCCCGAATCCGCCGTACCACCACAGGTTGTGGTCGTCCCGGTCCTGCCTACGACAGGTCGTACCACGCCGCCGTGCGAACGCCGCGAACGAAAATCCGCACGCCCACCGCCGCCAGCCTGGACCGCGGACTCTAGGCGGCGGGGGGGACAGGCCCGCCCGGCGCGCTCGATCCGGCCTCGGCCGCGAGCGACCGCGACCGTCCATCCGACCGTCCCCGCCTCCCCCTACCCTCTGCCGCCGATCCCCGGCACGCGGTCGGGGCCGAAGGACCGACGCGATGATCTGCAGCGACCGCTGGATCCGGACGATGGCGACCGAGCACCGGATGATCGAGCCCTTCCAGGAGGGCCTCGTCAGCGCGGGCCAGATCTCGTACGGCTTGAGCAGCTACGGCTACGACATCCGCGTCGGCCGTCACTTCAAGATCTTCCACAACCTGAACACGACGCTCGTCGATCCGAAGGCGTTCGATCCGCGCTCGTTCGTCGACCACCACGGCGACTGCATCATCCCGCCGAACTCGTTCGCGCTCGCCGAGACGGTCGAGCGGTTTCGCATCCCGCGCGACGTCCTCGCGATCTGCGTCGGCAAGAGCACCTACGCGCGTTGCGGCATGATCGTCAACGTCACGCCCCTCGAACCCGAGTGGGAAGGCGTGCTGACGCTCGAGATCAGCAACACGACCCCGCTCCCCGCGAAGGTGTATGCGGGGGAGGGCATCGCGCAGCTCCTCTTCTTCCGCGGCACCGACGTCTGCGAGACCAGTTACCGCGACCGCAAGGGCAAGTACATGGACCAGAAGGGCCTCACGCTGCCCCTCGTCTCGCGGACGTAGGCGCCCCGGCGTCACATCCGCTTGTACCGCGGACCGCTTCCGCCCTCGCGGGGCATCCAGCGGGGGCCGAGGACGTCCGTCGCCTTGCAGTCGACGCAATTCGGCGCGTTGACGACCAGGCCGTCGGGGGAGGCCTCGTAGACGCCCGCCGGGCACATCGCGGCGTAGAACGCGGCGACCGACGGGGAGATGTCGGAGGCCGGGATGAGGTGCGGCGGGATGTCGTCGCGGGTCTGATTCCCCGAGCGGTACACGGCATCCGCCTTCGAGAACGTCAACCGGCCGTCCGGCACGAACGCTTCGTCGCTCGCCCACGTGCGCGGGGCGTCGGCGTCGCTCTCGGAACGGATCGTCTTGCCCGGGAACGCCCCCTTCGTCGCGATCATCAGGCTCGAGCGCAACCCGCCGCCGACGAGCCCGTGCTTGAACGAGAGCCGCATGTTGCGCGTGCGTCGCAGGTCGCTTCCGATCCATCCCTCGCGCACCGCGGCGGAGTACGGCGCGAGCGCCGCGGCCGAGGTGTCGTTCGTCCGCAGCGCCGCGTGGATCGTCCGCGCCGCGAGCACGCCGCTCTCCATCGCGTAGTGGATGCCCTTCAGCGACGGCACGTCGACGAGCCCCGCCGCGTCCCCCAGCACGAGCAGACCGTCGTCGTGGAACCGGTCGGGCAGCGCATGCCATCCCCCCTCGGGGATCGTCTTCGCCCCCCACTCGACCATCTCGCCCCCGTCCAGCAGCGAACGGAACAGCGGGTGGGTCTTCAGGCGCTGCAGGAGAACGTGCGCGTCGAGCCCGGCGTGCGGCGCATCGAGCCCGACGACCATTCCGATCGCGACCAGGTGGGGTTCGAGTGGATAGCAGAAGCTGCCGCCGAACGCATCCGGAGGGAGCGGCCAACCCAGCGAGTGCACGACGGCGTCGAGGGGATGCTTCGTCTCCCAGAGTTCCTTCACGCCGAGCGCGTAGATCGGCGGATTCGTCGAGCCGACGCCGCGCGAGGCACGCCACGCCTGGGTCAGCGGGCCGCGCGTGCCTTCCGCGAGGGCGACGACGCGCGCGGCGAGTTCGGTCGAGGGCGCATGGCCGGCACCGGGCGTCCCGTCGCGACGCAGTCCCGACTCGGTCGTTCGTACGCCGGCGACGCGATCGCCGTCGAGCAGAAGGCTCTCGACGGGAAACCCGGTGAACACGTTGACGCCGAGGGCCTCGGCCTGCTTGCCCAGCCAGCGCACGACCTCGACGATCGACGCGACGAAGTGCCCCTTGTTGTGCATCGGCGGCGGCGTCGGCACCCGGATGCGCCCGGACTTCGTGAGGAAGTAGACGCGTTCCTTCCGGACGGGGGTGCGCAGCGGGAGTTCGGCGGGGGGGAGGTCCGGGAACATCGCCCGCAGCACGCGCGGGTTGATCACGGCACCGGAGAGGTTGTGCTGGCCGAGTTCCTCGGCCTTCTCCAACACGGCGATCTCGACGTCGCCGCCGACGCCGCGCGCCTTGTCCTCGCGGACCCGTCGCGCGAGTTCGATCGCGCCACAGAGCCCGGCCGGCCCTCCTCCGACGAAGACCACGTCCATCGGGACGGCGTCCTCGCCCGGCACCTCGCGCCGCAACAGGCGATCGAGCGGAAGCGGCGGCTGGTGGCGCGACGGCGTGAAGGAGACCGGCATGGCGTGACGTTGTACCCACGCCCCGGCCTCGTTCCCCCGCCCGGCCGACCCTCACGCGCCGTCGGGTGCTTCGGGACGGCTCGGGGCCGCGGCCAGGGGCGTCGTCACGCCGCCTCGTGCGTGGAGCGAGGCGAGGCGGGGGTGCTCGTCGCTGCGCATCCAGTCGATCTCGACGAGTGCGGTGTACGCACGGGCAAGCCAGGGCCTGGCCTCGTCGTGCCGGTCGAGCGCCCAGAGACACTCGCCGAGTTCCTCCAGCACGAATCCGTCGCTCGTGCCCTTGGCTTCATGATGCGCGAGCAACGCGCGTTGTTCGGCGAGCGCTTCGTCGAGTCGGCCCAGGCGTCGCCGCGCCTTCGCCGCGCTCCAGCGCGAGACGGTGTCGTCGGCGCCACGCGCACGCCGCCACGCGACGTCCCGCTCGAAGCAAGCGAGCGCCTTGTCGTAGGCGCCCCGCTCGAACCAGCTCCACCCCGTGTTGTTGCAGAGCGCGCCGAGCCAGCCCTTCGCACGAGCGCTCGGAGAGGCCTCGGCCGCCGCGATCGCCTCCTCGTTCCAGCGCAGCGCCTCGTCCGGCGGGGCCGCGATGCCGAGCATGTGCATCGCGTCGATCGCGTGGAAGTCCGAACCCGCCGCGCGCGCCGTCTCGAGCGCACGGCGGAACGCGTCGACCGCACGCTCCTTGTCTCCCGCCGAGTTCCACGAGCGCCCGCGTTCGAGCAGGATCCGCGCGCGCGCGACCGACGGTGCGCGAGGGGCCTCGCCGGCGTCGTCGAGCACCTTGGACGCCTCGTCGAGGAGTCGGTGCGCTTCGTCGAACGAGCGGCGCAGGCTGTGCGTGCGCGCGATCTGCGACAGGAGTTCGGCGAGATGGGCCGGATCGCCGGCCGCCGTCGCGGCGGGCAGCAACTCGCGAAACGCGGCCTCCGTCGCGGCGGGATCCGCGTAGTTCCATCGCGTGTCGAACTCGCGCGCCGCGTTCGCGGGCGACTCGGCAGGACGTTCCGTGTTCATCGCTCCAGTTCCTTCACTCGGTTGAGGGCCGGCACGCCGCCGGCGAGTCCGATGGCCATTCGAAACGCCAAGGGCGTGCCTACCCTTCGCGTCCACCGCCGCGCCGGTCCGGCAGGCGGCGGCGGGATCGCCCCCGTTCTGCGAAGCCGCACGATCGCTGGGTCACCGACTCCCCGATCGGATGCCCGTGTCCATGCTCCCCGGCGCGCACGGTTCATGCCTCGAACCATCGCTCCAGAACGCGGATCATCGGCGCGATGTCGGCCGACGCGGCGAGTTCCCGCGCGCTGTGCATCGAGAGCATCGGGTTGCCGACGTCCACCGTCGCGAGTCCGAGGCGACTCGCGCTGATCGGCCCGATCGTCGAACCGCAGGGCATGTCGTTGCGCGCGACGAAGTCCTGCGTCGAGACGCCGACCTCGCGGGCGAGATCCCGGAACAGGCCCGCGGTGAGCGCGTCGGTCGCGTAGCGCTGCTCGGGGTTCGTCTTGACGACGGGTCCGCGACCGAGCAGCGGGCGGTGCCACGGGTCGTGCTTCTCGGGATGGTTCGGGTGGGCCGCATGCGCCATGTCCGCCGAGATCAGCGCGCTGCGAGCGATCGCACGGCGCAACGCCTCCCCACCGCCGGACAGGCGTGCGAGCACGTCCGGAAGGAACGTGCTCTCGGCGCCGATCGCGCTCTGGCTTCCGACCTCCTCGTGGTCCCACAGCGCCACGACGCGCGTGCACGCCGCCGGACGTTCCGATCCGGCGATCAACGCGGAGAGGGCCGCATGGCACGACGCGAGGTTGTCCAGGCGCGGCGCATGGATCATCTCGCCGCGCGTGCCCGACAGGATCGACGGCGCCGTGTCGTAGAGCATCAGGTCGTGCCCGAGCAACTCGGAGGCCGAGAGGCCGTGAAGGCCCGCCTCCTGCTCGATCGCGGGGGCCAGCAGCCCCAGGAGGTCCGGCGCGTCCGCGAGGCCGACGATCGGCGCGAGGTGCGCCTGGGCATTGGGACGGAATCCCTCGCCCCGAACCTCGCGCTGGAGATGGATGGCGAGGTCCGTGACGCGCGCGAGCGGGCGTCGCAGGTCGACCAGCACGACCCGACGCGCGGAGCCGTCGCGCACCACGACGCGTCCGGCGAGGCTGCAGTCGCGGTCGAACCAGGTGTGCAGCAGCACCCCGCCGTACGGGCTGACCTCGAGGAGGCGCACGCCGTCGGCGACGCGGTCCGGGCGTGGCTTCAAGCGCAGCACCGGCGAGTCGGTGTGCGCGCCGACGACGTGATAGCCCGATTCCGCGGGCGGGTCGGCACCCAGGTGGAAGGCGATCAGGCTGCCGCCGCCCCGGACAACGTAGGCCTTCGCGCCCGCGTCGGGCTGCCAGGGGTCCTCCTCGCGCCACGCGACGTAGCCGGCCGCGTCGAGGCGGCGCGCGGCCTCCGCGACCGCATGGTACGGCGACGGCGATGCGTCGATGAAGCGCAGGAGGTCGTGAACGTCGGGCGCGACGTGGGCGTGCATTCGCGAGCCTTCTCCGAGGACGAAACCGCGGGCGAACCAGGGTGCGGCAGACGCGACCCTAGAACTGGACCTTCGGCACCTCGCGTTCGGCGGCGGTCTCCACCTCGAACATCTCGGCGCGCTCGAAGCTCCCGCTGATCAGGTTCGCAGGGAACGTCTCGCGGCGGTTGTTGTACTCGGTCGCGACGTTGTTGTAGATGCCGCGCGCGAGGCTGATGCGGTTCTCGGTCTCGGTGAGTTCGGCCTGCAACTGCAGGAAGTTCTCGTTCGCCTTCAGGTCGGGATAGTTCTCGACGAGTCCGAAGAAGCCGCCGAGAGCCGCGCCGAGCGCGGCCTCGGCCTTGCCCGAGGCGGCCGGTCCCTTGCCTTGTGCGCTGATCGCCTGGTTGCGGGCCTGGATGACGCGCTCGAGCGTCTCGGCCTCGTGCTTCATGTACCCCTTGGCCGTCTCGACGAGGTTGGGGATCAGGTCGTGGCGACGCTTCAGTTGCACGTCGATGCCCGACCAAGCGTTCTTCGTCTCGTTCCGGGCGCGAACCAGGCCGTTGTAGATGCCGACACCCCACACCGCGAGGAGGGCGAGAACGCCGAGAGCGATCCAAAGACCCGTCATGCCACCTCCTGGATGAACGCAAGACGCCGGGGAGTCGGCCGCGGATCCTACCGCGAACGCGTCCCGAGGGGCGCCAGGATCGCGAGGCCGAGGACGAAGAACAGTCCCAGGACGAGCGCCGCGGGCCGCTGGCTGCCGGCAGCCTGGCTGACGGCCCCGAACGCGAACGGACCGAGGATCGCGCCCGTCTTCCCGCAGAAGGCGTAGAAGCCGAACAGGCTCGCCTCCTCCCCGGCCGGAATCCGCCGGGCCATCGCCGCGCGGGAGGTGCTCTGGATGCTGCCGAGGCCCAGCCCGGCGAGTGCGGCGACGACCCGGAAGAGCGGCCTCGTCTCGGCGAACGCGATCACCGCGACGACGACGATCCAGAGCAGGATCAATCCGCGCAGGATGCGGTCCGGGTCGAACCGGCCGTGCAGCCTTGCGACGATCACCGATCCGACGAGCGCGCTCACCTGCACGCCGGCGATCAGACCGAAGAGTTCGAGGTCGGAGAAGCCGAGCGTGCGCTTCGCGTAGAGCGACGCGAACGCGATCACGGTGACCACGCCGTCCATGAAGAAGAAGTACGCGAGCAGGAATCGGCCGACCGGACGACCGAACACCTGGTGGCGGAACACGCGCCACGTTCCGAGCCAGCCTTCGCGCGCCGCGCGAAGGACGCCGACGCGGCCGGGGCGATCGCGCGGGAGGAGGCGCCATGCCGGCAGCGCGGCGATCCACCACTGCAGGGCGAGGGCGATCCAAACGCCGATCAGCCACCGTCGATGCAGCAGGAGCAGCGCGAGGGCGATCGCGAGCAGCGAGCCGGCGTACCCCCACGCGAACCCGCGTGCCGAGAGTGAGCCCTGGCGTTCCGGTGGCGCGAGATCCGGCAGGTACGCGTTGTAGAAGACGATTCCGCCCTCGAACCCGACGTTGGCGGCGACCCCCAGCACGAATCCGAGACCGACGTCTCCCGCGCCGAGCGTGCCGAACGCCAACACGGCACCGCCGCCCACCAGCGTGAACGCGACAAGCAGGCGTTTGCGAGCACCCGCGTGGTCGGCGATCCCCCCGAGGAAGGGACCGAGCATCGCGACCGTCAGCATCGACGTGGCGACGAGGCGGCCCCACGCGGCATCGCCGGCATGGCCGCCGACGACCGTCGTCGCGTACCAGGTGCCGAACACGACCGGGAACAGCACCGCAAACCCGGAGTTGCCGAAGTCGTACAGGCACCACGCCCGCTGGACGCGAGGTTCGACCGGATCGGGGGGCGGCGTTGCCGCGACGTCCATCGGCGAATCGTACGGACGAAGTGTCGGATCATGCCGGACCGCGTGCGGTGTCGCCGCCCCGGCGGATGGTCGCCGGGGCATCCGTTCAGGGGGTCTCCGACCCAGCGAACGTGCGGGTTCGCAGGCGGGGAGCGAGGTCGCCGTGGAGGGCGACGTGTGGTGGATCACTCAAGCCCGACACGGCGGCCTGAGCGCCCCCGATCTGCGAAGCCGCATGTCCGCAAGGCCCAAGACCCCATGGACGGACACGCGGCTGCGTACAAAGCCACGTGGTGCGAGCCCCCGACCACCCCGCCCGCGAGCGGTCGATGCGCGGTTCGACCGGTACACTGCCGAGCCCGCCTGGGAGGGTTTCGCCTTGGCCTCGCAACTGGATTCGACCGCCCGGGCGCTCGTTGCGCCCGGCAAGGGCATTCTCGCTGCCGACGAGAGTTTTCCGACGATCGCGAAGCGCTTCGAGTCGATCGGCGTCGCGAGCGACGAGACGAGCCGACGCGACTACCGCGAGATGCTGTTCACCGCGCCGGGATCCGAGCAGGTCATCAGCGGCGTGATCCTGTTCGACGAGACGATGCGGCAGAGTGCCTCCGACGGCACGCCGTTCGTCGAGGTGCTCGAGCGCCGCGGCGTCCTCCCGGGGATCAAGGTCGATGCCGGCGCCAAGCCGCTCGCCGGGCACCCCGGCGAGAAGGTCACCGAGGGACTCGACGGCCTGGCGCGCCGCCTCGCCGACTATCGGACGGCGGGCGCGCGGTTCACGAAGTGGCGCGCGGTGATCACGATCGACGGTTCGCGCCCGAGCCGCGCGTGCATCGAGGCGAACGCGCACGCGCTCGCTCGGTACGCGGCGCTCGCGCAGGAAGCCGGACTCGTGCCGATCGTCGAGCCCGAGGTGCTGATGGACGGCGACCACACGATCGACCGCTGCGAGGAGGTCACCACGACCACGCTCGTCGAGGTGTTCCACCAGTTGGCCGTCCAGCGCGTCCGTCTCGAAGCGATCGTGCTGAAGCCGAACATGGTCGTCGCGGGTGCGGCCTGCCCGGCCCAGGCCGACGTGGACACCGTCGCCGACGCGACGATCCGGACGCTGCGCCGGACGGTGCCCGCGGCCGTTCCCGGCATCGCCTTCCTCTCGGGCGGGCAGAGCGACGAGGCGGCGACCGCGCACCTCGCGGCGATGAATCGGCGCGGGCCCCATCCCTGGGAACTGACGTTCTCCTACGGACGCGCGCTGCAGTCGGCGGCGCTGAAGTCGTGGGGAGGTCGGCCGGCCGGGTTCGCCGCCGGACAGGCAGCGTTCCTGCATCGTGCGCGCATGAACGGCGCCGCCCGGCGCGGCGCATGGACGCCGGCGATGGAAGCCACGGCGGCCGTCTGACCGCGCCCGGGTCCACCCCCCCGACGCAGGAGCCCGCGCCCCGGCGACTTCCCACCGGATGGATCGTCGGCGTCGCGGCGGTCGCAGCGATCGGCCTCGTCGTACCGCTGCCGCGCGCGCATCGCGGGTGGGGCATCGCGATGGACCTCGCCCATCTCGGCATGGGCGCCGCGCTGACCGTCGGCGGGACGTGGTTGGCGCAACGGCTTGGTGCCGGACGGAATGCGGCGATCGCGATCGGGTGGGTCGGGGCATCCGCCTTCCTCGGCACCTTCGAGGCCCTGCAAGGGCTGACGGGCCGCAGCCCGGGGATCGGCGACGCGATCGCGAACGCACTCGGCGGCCTCATCGCGGCCATCCTGCTCCACGATCGCGGCCGGCCGTCATGCGTTGCGGCGGGCCTCGTCGCGGTGATCGGCCTCGGACCGCCCGCGCTGACCGCGCTCGACATCTCGCGGCAAGCGCGCCACCTGCCGGTCCTGTCCGACTTCGAGACTCGGCTCGAGATGACGCGCTGGAACTCGCGCACGAGTCGCCTCGAACGTCGTGCGTCCGAACGGCCGGAGGGGGGTCACGAACTCGTCGTGCACATGCGGCCTGGACCGTGGCCCGGTGCCAACCTGATCGAGCCCTATCCGGACTGGCGGGGCTACGCGACGCTCTCGTTCCGAGTCCACCTCGATCGCGCCGACGCCCTGCAGGTCTGCGTGACCGATCGCGACCACGACGAGACGTGGGAGGATCGCTTCAACGCCTCCTACGACCTGCCGGCGGGATGGTCGGAGATCACCATTCCGATCGC
>CAZPGF010000056.1:0-16414 GCA_964586025.1 uncultured Planctomycetales bacterium | reverse complement strand
ACGCGCCCACCACAGCACGCGCATCCGGCGATCGACGAGTTGCAGATAGCCGTTCTCGCCCACACCGAGCCCGACGATCTCGGCGGGAAGATCGATGAACACCGACATCGCGAGTCCACGCGCGGCGAGGGGGCCTCGACCACCGACGAGCGCCGTGCGATCGACGGTCGGCTCGAGGGGGCGCGCCGTCGCGGTCGCGCCGTCGGCGAGGTGCGCACGCGAAAGGACATGCCAGCGGTCCACGCGCTCCCGATCGACGAACAGGATGTCGGGGCCGACGAACGCGATGCCGCCCGCGCGGGACGGCCCCGTGACGACGGCACTACGCCACGGCCGGATCGATGCGGCCGTGCGGTCCGGAGCGGAGTCGCCGCACGCCGTCAGCGTGGCGAGAGCGAGGAGGGCGATGGCGCGCGCGCGGCTCACCCGGCGTCCTCCACGTCGAGGCGCACACGACGCAACAGGGCACGCAGACCCGCAGCGCGGGCGCCGAGACTCGCCGCCTCGCCGGGCAGTTCGCGCTCGGGCTCGAGGTCGGCCCACGGCACGAGGACGTGCGGCGACGACGTCTCGGACGCATCGAGGAACTCGCCGCCGCCGGGGCCGTCGAGCGCGATCACGTCCAGATCGAGGGGTCGAGGCGCGAATCGGTCCGCCTGGCGGCGACGCCCCGCGCGAGCCTCGACGTGGCGCAGCACCGCTCGCAACGCGGGAAGCGGAAGGTCGGTGCGGAACGCGACGACGAGATTGACGAACGGGGGCTGGCCAGCGGGCCCGACCGCCTCCGCGCGGTAGGCCGGCGAGAACCGCGTGTCGGTGAATCGCTCCCGGAGACGCGCGATCGCCCACGGCACCCAGCGATCGGGCTCGACGTTCGAACCGAGCGCCACGATCGCGCGCCGGACCCGAGGCGCGGCGATCGTCATGCGTTCCGCGCGGGGCCGGTGCGGCGTCCTCGTTCGATCACGACGCCGACCTCCTCGCTGAAACGCACCGCGCCCGGCTTCCCCACGCGCAGCCGCACCCACGGCACCGCGAATCCTTCCCGGATCAGCGCCGCGAGCCGCTCGGCGAGCGTCTCGACGAGGAAGTACGAGCTCTCTTCGACGTGCGCGATGACGGCCTTCGCGACGGCGCGGTAGTCGAGCGCGTCCTCGATCGACTCGGTCGCCGCGGCGCGACTCGTGTCGGCGGCCATCTCGATGTCGATGCGGATGGTCTGACGCTCGTGACGTTCCCAGTCGTGGATCCCGAGGATCGAACGGACTTCGAGTCCCCGGATGTATACGGTGTCCTGCATCGTCTAGGTGCGCGCGTTGCCGTTCTCGGCGACGAAGTGGCGCGCCGCCTCGAGGGTGCCGAAGTGGGGCAGGAGCGAGCCGAGGCCGGTGACCTTGATGAGCCGGGTGATCTGGCGAGATCCGCAGGCGAGCGCGAGCCGACGTTGTCCGCGGTCGAGGGCCATGCCGACCTTGACGAGGTAGCCGAGCCCCGTGCTGCTCATGAAGCGCAGGCTGGACAGATCGACGACGAGCCCGGGGCTCGTGGACGCCTCGACGAGCGGATCGACCAGGCTCTGGAAGCCGGGCAGGGAATCGTCCTGCAACTCTCCAGGCGGGATCACGACCGGAACCTCGCTCGCGCTCACCCGCGCATCATCGACAGGAATCGGGGGGCAGGGAAGGGACGGACGCCGTGGATCCTCACCCGCCCCCTGCGGCGGGGGCGCGACGCAGCGGAATCGGAATCGGTGCGCGCAGGCCGGCGAGGCGGACGGCATCGCCGTCCACGGTGCCCTCGGTCTCGGACGGTTCGGCCAGAGGACGTCCCCCTTCCTCCTCGGTGCGAAGGCGGAGGCGTCCGGTTTCGTACGACCACCCGCCTCGGGCGTCTCCCTGCTCGTCGCCGTAGCGGTAGACGACGTGGAAGCGCCCGTCGGCCGAGAGATCCAGCCGGAGGCGGATCGCCGCCGCCTCGGCGTCGGCCTCCTGTCGCCAGCGCGCCTCCAGTGCACGCCGGGCGGAGCCGAGAAGCGCGTCGGCATCGGAGCCGTGGGCGAGCCGGCGGCGCTCGATCGCGTCTCGACGGTAGGTCTCTCGGTCGAAGACATAGGTCCCGGGACGCGGTGCGCCGTCGTCGCCGCAGGCGGCGAGCGTCGCCGCCATCATGAGAAGCAGCGCGACGAAGCGCATCAGAGGCCGATCGCCGAGAGACGCCACCCGTCGCTGCCGCGAACGAGACGGAGGGGCCGGTGGACGGCATGGACGTCCGCGTAGACGTAGGACGCCCGCTCTGCGGTCGCCGGTCGATCGGGGTCGGGCCGGGGACCTCCGGACGGCGGACGCACCCGAGCGAGGAAACGCAGCAACTCCGCGTCGGTGGCGCGGCTCGCCTGGACGCGCAGCCGTTCACCATCGGCCTCGAAGACGCGTCGCACCTCGTCGGCGACGCCGATCACCTCGTCGGCGGGTTCGCCGAGGCCCGTGCGCAGCGCGGCGAGATCCGCGGCGAGGCGGGCCTTTCCTCCCGCGTCCATCTCGGCATGGAGTCGAGCGAGATCGCCGGCGACGAGCGCGTCGAGCGCGCGCCGCGCGACGGCGACGGGGTCGTCGCGCGTCGAACGTTCGTCGCGCGCGCGTCCACCGCAGCCGGCCGCGACGAGCGACACGACGACGATCCAACCACTCGCGCGCGATGCCGGGCGTCGCATGGGTCGATGGTAGCCGCCGTCGCGGAGCGCCCCACGCCTCGAGTGCAGCCCGGAACGTGTTCCGGCCCATCGCGACACGAGCGGACGCCTCCGGCGTGGAAGCGTCCCTCGGCGGGCCGGGCCGTCCGGGGGGGGGCGTACCCTCGCTCGGGTGTTCAGCCCCGGCGCCCTCGACCGAGAGCGACGACGCGCGTTCGACGAGGTCGCGCGCGTGCTCGGCCTGCCGGCGTGGCCGGACGTCCCCGTCTCGTGGAATCGGCGCCTGCGTCGGGCCGGCCGCGCGCTGATCCACTCACGCGGGGGGCGGTTCGATGCGGCGCAGATCGAACTGTCACCGATCTACTTCGAGGTCTACGCCGACGACCTCGGCGGCATCCTCATCCACGAGGCGGTCCACGTCGGGCTTGCGATCCTGGGCCGTTGCAGCGGACACGGACCCGAGTTTCGTGCGACCTGCGTCGCCGCGGGCGGGCGTCTCTACAGCCGCTGGCTGCCGGGGAAGGCCTACTGCTATCGCTGCCCGGTCTGTAGCGAGGAACACCGGCGACGTCGGCGCGCGGCCGGCTCGCGTTGGTGCGCGGCGTGCACGGAACGCGCGGTCGCCGAAGGCCGCGATCCCTTCGTCCCGGAGCGCGCGCTGCGCCTGGTCGGGACGGCCTGGATCGGACCGGAAGAGGCCGCGTCCCGGCGTGACGCAGTGTGCGATGGCGATCTCGACGAGGCGCGCCCCCGAGCACCGGCGATTCCCCGGTCCTGACGCCGTGCGATGGCGACTCCGGCCCGGAGGTTGCCCCAAGCGCGCTCACCGGACACGATAGGACCCCATGCCCGTGCGGAACCGCCTCGCTCGTCGCCTGCTTCCGGCCGCGTTGTTCGCCGTCGTGCTGGCCAGCACGACGACCGCTCACGCGGACGCCGTGCCGGACGTGACCGGGCTCTCGCTCGCCGAGGCCGAGTCGCTGCTGCAGGGAGCCGGCTTCACGGCCCGCGTCGAGTACGACGCCCAGCGCCCGACGGGCGTGGTCGCGCGGCAGGACCCGACCGGCTTCGCGAATCGACCGCGCGGCAGCGTCGTGCGCCTCGTTGTCGGCGGAGCACCGCCGAGCGGGAGCGCACCCACGGTGCCGCCCCCCGCCGCGCCGTCCAACCCGACCGCCCCTCCCGAACCGACTCCGCCGGCCGGAGGATTCCCGTCGCCGGGGCCCGTGGCCACGATCCAGCGCGCGCCGACCCTGATCGGCCTGACCATGGACGAGGCACGCCGCCTCATCGGATCGACGCCGCTCAAGTACGAGCGCACGCTCGGTGTCCCGGAACTGGACGGACGCATCGTCTCCCAGTGGCCGGTGCCCGGCGATCGTGTTCTCGAGGGTGGTTCGATCACGTTGGTGATCGGCGTGAAGGAGATGCCGTCGGTTCGCCACGCGATCGTGCCGGACGTGACCGGCCTCGACCGTCGCGCCGCCGAGAACGTCCTCCGTGAAGCGGGTTTCGGAGCGCGCAGTGCCCGGCCGTACAGCGGGCGCGTGGTGATCCACCACCCCTTGCCGGAGAGCCTGGCGATCCTCGGCAGCGTCGTCGAACTCGAGGTGGACCCGGCGCCCGGAGAGCAGCACGCCGGATCGTCGAGCGCCGCGTCGCCGTCGATCCCGACCCCGGTGCCCGCGCCGCGTCCGGCCGCGATCCGCATCGCGCCGGTCCTCCGCTCGCCGGCCGAGGCGGACACGTACTCCGACGCGATCCCCTTGTTGTTCGATTGGCAGCCTGTCGAGGGGGCCGACGGCCACGAGTGGCAACTTCTGCGCGAAGGCGCCAACGGCGTGGTCCAACAGGTCAGTCGTGAGTGGGTGACGACGCGACCGCTGCAACGTCACGGACTTGCGCGGGGGCGTTACCTGTGGCGCGTGCGCGCGGTGGGGCCCGGCGGGGCGGGCCCGTGGAGCCCGCCGCGCAGCCTGTACGTCTACTGAGCGCTTGTTCCGATCGGCGCCGTCGCGAGCCCGGTGATTCCGACGCGAGGCACGAACGACGGCCCGGAATCGGCGCGGGAGCGTGGTCGATCGACGTGGAGAGGCCGACGTCAAGGAGGGAGTGACCCTTCAGGCCCCGCACCCCGCGCGCACCTCCGATGGCGACCGATCCGCTCGATGCGTGCCGTTCCGTCGCGTCCACCGCCGGTCCGGGTTCGCAGGCGGGGAGCGGAAGGTCGCCGTCGAGGGCGACGTGTGGTTCCCCACTCGAGCCCGACACGGTGACCTGAGCGCCCCCGAACTGCGAAGCCGCACGTCCGCAAGGTCAGGGACCCCCTGAACGGACAGGAGGGGGTCAGGCGCGCAGCGCCGTACTCGCGTCCTTCGCCTCCCAGGCCGAGACGCAGTTCCCACCGCGCCGCTTGCTCGCAAACAGCGCATCGTCGGCGAGACGGAGGAGCGCATCGACCGGCTTGCCGGCCTGTCCGGGCACGTCTTCGCTCATCGCCAGCCCGAGGCTGATCCGAAGGGCCGCGGTGGTGGCTTCCTCGAGCACGAGCGCAGCGATCGCATCGCGCAGGCGCTCCGCGACGACGAGCGCGCGATCCCGATCGGTGTTCGGAAGCAACACGCAGAACTCGTCCCCCGCATAGCGCGCGAGGATGTCGCCGTCGCGCAGGGACGACGCGAGCCTGTCGGCGACCATGCAGATCGCGCGATCCCCCGCCGCGTGCCCGAACTCGTCGTTGATGCGCTTGAAGTGGTCCTGGTCGATCATCAACACCGCGAGCGCGTCGCCGTAGCGCATCGCCCTCGCCAGTTCGCGTGCGAGCACGTCGCGGAAGTACGAGCGGTTGTAGATCCCCGTCATCGGATCGCGCGAGGCCTGCTCGGCGAGTCGCCGATTCGCCGCGCGCAGCGCGTCTTCCATCGCGACGCGGTCAGAGACGTCCCGAAGCGTGATCACGGTGCCCTCGATGCGCCCTCCGCTCCGGCGGATCGGACTCGACGTGACGATGCAGGGCACGCGATCGGCCAGCTCCGAACGGACGTCCAACTCACCCGCCCACTCGGCGCCCGCCTCGACCGCGGAGAGCAGGTCGTGCTTCAGGCGCTGATCGTGCTCGATCGTGAACAGGTCGGTGATCCGTCGCGAGCCGTCGGACGGCCCGAGCAGTCGCTGGCACGCAGCGTTCATCGTTTCGATGCGACCCGCGCGATCCACGATCAGCACCGCCGCCGCCGTGCTCTGGAGCGCGTCGGCGAGCCGGGACGACGCGTCCTCGTCGGCGCGGCGCGCCTGCGACGCGGCGAGGCGTGCGCCGAGCGTGCGCAGGAACTGCCCGTCGTGGTCCGCCAGCACGTAGTCGGCGGCGCCGAGCCGCGCGGCCTCCATCCACGTCGCCGCCCGCTCGTCCGCGCCCATCACGACGACGGGCGTCGCATGCGCCATTCGCAGCGCGGACTGCAGGAAGTCGAGCAGCGCGATGTCGCGCAGCGACTCGTCCAGGAGCACGAGGTCGGGCGCCGTCGGGCGCGCCAACGCGGCGAGCGCCGCGGCCGGCGCCGGCGCGACCTCGACGCGATGGCCGCCGGCTCGCAGCGTCGCGGCCACCGCCTCGCGGCGCTCCGGATCGTTGTGGACGAGGAGGACGTGCAACGGGGTGGCTCCCCCCACCGCCCGGGGGTCCGGTCGGTCGGCCTCCCCCCTATCGGCCGCCGTCGGGGCCGACCCGCAGCCCCCCGCGCCGGCTGCCCGGCGCCCGCCCTACCCCATGATGCTGTAGCCGCCGTCCACGACGATCGTCTGGCCGACGACCATGCCGGCGAGCGGACTGACGAGGAACAGCACCGCGTCGGCGACGTCGGACGGCTCCGTGAGGCGACCGCGCGGCGTTCGGCGCGCGCTCTCCCCGAGCAGTTGGTCCCGGTTCGGGAAGTGCTTCAGCGCATCCGTGTCGACCACGCCCGCGCTGACCGCGTTGACGAGCACGCCCCGCGGCGCGAGTTCGATGGCAAGGTGCCGCACGAGGCTCTCGAGCGCCCCCTTGCTCGCGCCGACCGCCGCGTAGTTCGGGATCGCGCGCCGCGCGCCGAGGCTGCTGACCGCGATCACGTGCCCGCCGTTCGCCATCAGCGGCACGCTGTGCTGCGTCAGGGGAAGCAGCGCCGCGGCGTTGATGTCCATCGTCCACTGCCAGTGCCGCGGCGTCAGTTCCATCGCGGGCTTGATCACGCCGCTCGCGGCGTTGCTGACGAGGATGTCGAGTCCTCCGAACTCCGCGCCGATGGCGTCGAACATCGCGCCGAGGTCGTCGCTGTTGCCGACGTTGCACTTGTGCAACAGGGCGCGCGCACCGGTCGCGGCGACCGCCTCCGCCGTTTCCTCGGCCTGGCCCCGGTTGCGCAGGTAGTTGATCGCCACGTTGCATCCCGCCTCGGCGAGACGCACCGCGATCGCGCGCCCGATGCCGCGACTGCCGCCGGTCACGAGCGCCCGCCGGCCCTTCAGGTCGATGTCGATGCCGCTCATCGCGATCCCTCCGCACCCACCGCCGGGGCGCGCGGCACGGTACATCGGCCGGTGCCCCGACGGCCGTGAGGTCGGCAAGCGTCCCGCGGGTCGAGGACCCACCGGACGCGCTTCGTCGGTGCCTCGGAGCGTATCCGTTCAGGGGATCTCTGACCTTGCGACCGTGCGGCTTCGCAGATCGGGGGCGCTCTGGCCGCCGTGTCGGGCTCGAGTGGTCCACCGCACGTCGCCCTCCACGGCGGCCTTCCGCTCCCCGCCTGCGAACCCGGACCGGCGGTGAAGGCGAAGAAAAGGCACGCCTTGGGTGCTTCGGATCGCCCCCTGAGTTGCGCGCGAGTGCCGGGCCTGAACGGGTGCCTCGGATCTCGGGGGTCTCGCCGGCGGGACCGGGCCCCGAGGGGATTGGGGTGACCGCCCGACGGGCGCTCGGGGGCATGAGGACCCGGCCCGCCGGCCGATCCGGCGGTTCGGCGTAGGCTCTAGGCATGGTCCCCCCCCACACCACCCCCCGTCGCCGAGCGACTCGACGCCCATTCATCGCCGTCGCCTCGACCCTCACCCTCGCGGCAGCGACCGCGGCCTGCGTCGGACCGGGCTCCACCGCGCCCGGCCGCCCTTCGACCGGTCAGCCGGCGTACGTCCCGGTCGAGCCCGTCGTCCTGCCCGACGCCTATCCGGCCGACACCGGTTGGGCCGCGGTACCCGCTCCCGAGTTGGCGCCGGTCGCCGCGCCCGAGCCGCTGCCGCCTCCCGTCGCGACGCGCCCGTCCGCGGACCTTCCGCCGACCTACGAGGGCACGCCGATCGTCGCGCCGCACGCCGCAACGAGGGCCGACGGTCGGTCGGTCGCGCCGCCGACGGCGACCTCGCGCCCCGCGGCGACTCCGTCGTCCCCCTCGCGGCGGACGACCGCCGGAGCGGCGGCGCGCCCGACCCCGACCGCGCCGCGTTCGAGCGCGTCGTCGGGTCCGCCGATCCGCCCGCCCGCCCCCGGATCGACCGAAGATCCCGGCAGCCGCATCCTCTCCCACTCCGAGCCCGACGGCAGCGTGCCGGCCGAGACGCCTCCTCTCCCCGAGTAGCGTTCGTCGAACCTCGCCCTCGCGGCGACGCTCCGAGCGCCCGATGACGAACCGCCCCCGCCGCACGCATCGAATCGCCGCGTCGATCCTGATCGGCGCCGCGCTCGCGCTCGCCGGATGCGGCAACGGTGGCGCGCTGCGCATCGAGCCGGAGCGGTTCGACTTCGGATCGGTGCGTCACGGTGAGGTCCGTCTCGCGACGTTGCGCCTCGTCAACGACGGCGCGAAGGACGTCACGTTCCAGGTCTCTCCGAACTGCGAGTGCATCGGAGTCGGGGGCGGCTACCGCAACGTGATCGCGCCGGGCGAGAGCGTGGACCTCGCGGTGCGCTTCGACTCGGGACGGATCTCCCCCGGAGAGATCGACGGCAAGTTCTTCCTCGTCCGCACGGACGAAGAAGGAGGTCGACAGGTACGCGTCGCCGTTCGCGGCGTGGTCCGGAAGGTCGTCGAAGCCACGGGCACGAAGATCCAACTCGGGGAGATCGGCGCACCGCGACCGGACGCGATCACGGCGCTCGCGGAGTTCCGACCGGCGGACGGATTCCGACTCGCCGTCGAGCGGATCGACCCGCTCGGCCCCGACTCGGCACACCTCGAGGCGAGCCCGCGTGGGCCCGACGACGGCGGCGCCGTCCGGGTGGAGATCGCCGTGCGTCCGGACGCGCGACGCCGGATCGGCCCCCTCCATGCCGAGTTCGTCGTGCACCTTCGCGCCACGGACGCGGACGGCACGGCCTCGACGGTTCGTGAACGAGTGGTCGTCGACGGGTTCTGGGGCGCGAACGCGCCCCGGTGATCGGTGGCGCGACGCACCCCTCCCTGGCTCCTGGCGACCGCGGTGCTCGCGGTGCTGGGCGCGATCTGGCTGATGATTCCGGTCGCGCGTCGCGACCACGAACGGCGCGAGGGGGCCGATCCGTTCCGAGCCGAGCAACCGGCCGACGCGCCCGTCCCGGGTGACCCTCCTTCGAGCGACCCGCGCGCGGCGGAGCGGGCACGCGCGTACGAGCAGGCGCTCGCGAGCCGGGCGGGCCGCGCGGACGCACGCGCGCGACTCGTCGACGGCGTCGTTCACGACATCGAGGGTCGTGCGATCGCAGGTGCCGAAGTCGGGCTCTGCGAGCGGCGACGCACGGCGCGATGGCGGCGACGCGGACGACCCCTCGGCGAGGCGCGTCTGCTCACGACCACCGACGACGACGGACGTTTCACGCTGTCCCCGCTGCCCGCCGGCGAGGCCTTTACGTTGCGCGTGCGCGCGGCCGGCCACGCGACGGCGCTCGCCGACGTCCCCGCGGCGGGAGCGTGGATGCCCATCACGCTCGCGCCCGCGAGCGTCCTGCGGATCCGCGTCTCCGATCTCGAGGATTCCCCGGTCGTCGGCGCCATCGCGGTGTTCACGCTGCCGGAGGGGAGTCACGACGCGCGAACCGACGGCGACGGCGTGGCGACGTTCGATGCGCTCGCGTCCGGCGCGGGTCAGGTGCGCGTGACGCACCCCGCCCATCGCGTCCACGTGGTCGACGTCGTGCCGGTCGTCGCCGGCGAGGCGCACGACGTCTCGGTGGTGCTCGAACCCGCGGGCCGGTTGAGCGGACGGGTCGTCGATGCCGCGAGCGGGCGTCCGTTGACCGATGCGACCGTCGTGGCCTCGATCCCGAGCGCGCCGACGCTCCCGCCCGCCGACCCGGTGACGACCTCCGCGGACGGTGCGTTCGCGGTGCCCGACTGCGCCGGCCCGAACGATCGCCTGCACCTCGTCGCCCGTCGCGCCGGGTACGTGGATGCGGAGGTCCTGCGCGCCGCGCGCGACGAGGGCGATCTCGTCATCGCCATGCGGCGCGGACGCCCGCGTCGGGTGGAGGGTCGTGTGCTCGATGCGAACGGCACCGCGGCGGCGGGCGCGGGCGTGGAACTCGGCGCCGCGGCCGGCGTCCTCGATGTCGATCCCACCTCGACCCGCGCGAACGCGCGAGGCGAGTACGCGATCGACCTGCCGACGGCCGCGGCGCCGGGCGGGCTCTGGATCGCCCGGGCCACGACGGCGAACGGCGAGATCGGCCTCGCGACGTTCGTCGTGCCGCGCGACGAGGACTCGATGATCCCCCGCGTGGACATCGTCACCGCGCCGGTCGGCGCGCTCGCCGGAACGATCGTCGACGCGGACGGCTCGGGCGCGCTCGGTGCCGAAGTTCGCCTCGAGCCGATCACCGAGCACGCGACGCCGTCGACGCGATTGCTGCTGCGTGAGATGGCGCGCGACGGATCCGCGCTGACGGCGGTCACCGACGCGGACGGCCGCTTCGAGGCGTTCGGGCTGCCGGTCGCCTCGTATGCGGTGACCGCACGGCGGGCCGGGATGGTGGCCCGTTCGACGGAGCCGGTCGCCGTGCGCGCGCACGAGGTCGCATCGATCGAACTGCGTCTCGCCGAGGGCGGTCGGATCGCGGGGCGCGTGGTGGACGAGGCGGGCGCGCCGATTCCCGGTGTGAGCCTGCGCGCCCTGCCGGACGGGGGCGCCACGGCGCCCGGCCATGGAGCGACGACGGTGCGTTCGGACGGACTCGGCCGGTTCGAGTTCGCCGGCTTGGTCTGGGGCCGCTTCCGCATTGCGGCGACGCGCACCGGCTGGAGTTCGATCGGCGGCGAGACCCGCGCCTCGGCGGGCGACGCGAACGTCGTCGTTGCGATGCGCGCGCGCGGAGCGATCCGGCTCGACGTGCGCGACGGCGACGTCGGCCACCGCGGGCTCGTCGCGCTCGACGTGCGACGGGCCGATCCGCCCGCACTCGACGGGAGCGGCGTGGTCGGTGCGGGCACGCGCCTCCTCCGCATCGAGAACGGCGTGGTGGACGTCGAGGATCTCGATGCGGGGACCTGGCTCATCGAGGTGTCGGCGCGCGACGGGCGCCTCGCGCGCGGCGCACCGATCGTCGTGCGCGGAGGCGAGCGCGTCGGGCCGGTCGCGATGGAACTCCGGCCGACCGCAACCATCGAGGGTCGCGTCTCGACGCCCGACGGCGATCCCGCCGCGCTGGCCGAGGGACTCGTGCAGGCGACGCCGTGGCGGGACGACGATGCGGCGTCCGCCACGACCTCGCCACGGCGCGTCTCCGCCCGGCTCGCGCCGGACGGGCGGTATCGGCTGGAGGGCGTCGCCGCCGGACGCCACCTCGTGACGGTCTGGTTGGCCGACGGCGCGACGTGGACGACCGAGACGCGCGTCGCCGAGGGGGAGTCGCTCCGGCTCGACCTCGTGCGCGAGGCACCGGCCCGCGTCGAGGCGTTCGTCGTCGATCCGTCCGGCCGCCCGGTTTCGGGTGCACGGATCACGCTGCGGCGACTCGGCGGGGCGTCGTTCGTTCCGTCGTACCGAGCGATGCACGCGGCGGGCTTGGCGAACGACCCCGAGGAATGGGTGCGCATCGTCACGACGGACGGGCACGGGCACGCCGAGGTCCCGCTGGTACCCCCCGGGACCTACGACGTGGTTCCGGTACGGCCGGGGTGGCGGGTCGTCGGGGCGCCGGCCCGCGTCACGGTCGATGCGGGTGGTCGCGCGGAGGCGCGCGTGTCGCTCGAGTTCGATGCCTCGGCCCTGGATCCGCCCGCCGACGGGGGGAGGTAGGCGCGCGGAGCGACCCGCGGCCGCGTGGACGTGCCGCTTCGGAGGTCGGGGAACGGAAGGCGACCAACCGTTGGCGTCATGTGACGGTAGGCCGACGATACGTGCATGGAGCCGCCGCTCGACCTGCGCCACCTGAACTCGTTGCGCCACGTCGTGCGGGAAGGATCGTTCACCGCGGCAGCCAAGAAACTCCACATCACGCAGCCCGCGATCAGCCTTCACATGAAAGCGCTGGAGCAACAGCTCGGCGCGCGACTGATGGAGCGCGACGGCAAGGGTGTCCGACTCACGCCCGAGGGCGAGGCCCTGCTCGAGGCGGCGGATCGTGCCTTCGCGGCCCTCGACGACGGACGGCGCGCGATCCGCCGGCACACCGCACCGGATCGCGGCACGGTCACGCTCGCGTGCGGCGACACCGTCGCGCTTCATCTCCTCCCGCCGGTTCTGAAGGCGTTCCGCAGGCAGTGGCCCCGCGCGGAGGTCGCGATCCAGAACCACGGATCGCGCGAGATCATCCAGCGCGTCCTCGCACGCGAGGCGGACGTGGGGATCGTCACGCGACCGCCGCGCCTCGATCCGGCACTCTGGTCGCGAACGCTGTGCTCGGATCCCCTGCGGCTTGTTCTCCATCGCCGCCACCCGCTCGCGGCGAAGCCGACCATCACGCGCGCGGACCTCGCGGGCCGCGCGGCCGTCCTTCTCGCGCGACCCGCCGAGACCCGCGCGATCATCGATCGGACCCTGCGCGAGGACGGCATCGAGGCGCGCTGCGTGATGGAGAGCAGCAATCTCGAGGTCGTGCGCCGCTACGTGCGGGACGGCTTCGGCTGGTCGATCGTTCCCGACATGGCGATCGGCCGATCCGACCGCCGGCGCCTCGCGATCCGTGATCTGCCGGGCCTGCCAGCGCGTCGCATCGCGGTCATCCGTCGCAAGGACCGCGCGCTCTGCCCTTTGACGAAGGCCCTTCTCGAACTGATGGCGAAGCACCTGCTCCAGCCGCCTCCGGCGTGACGGGCCTTCCCTTCACGTTCGCCGCCGGACCTGGTTCGCAGGCGGAGTGCGCAACGTCGCCGTGGAGGGCGACGTGTGGTTTGCCACTCGAGCCCTACACGGCGGGCGGCCCGAGCGCCTCCGATCTGCGAAGCCGCACGTCCGCCAGGTCCAAGACCCCCTGGACGGACACCCTGCCTCAGTCGTCGTGCGTATGCATGATCTGCGGCCGCACGAGAAGGATCAGACCCTGGGCATTCCGCTCGATGGTGCGCGCGCCGAAGGTCAGCCCGACCGGAGGCAGCGCCAACCACCTCACCCGGCCCAGGGGCGGCTGCAGGAGGTCGTTCGGATCCTCCCGGAACGCCTGGCCGTCGAGGGTCGTGACGCCCTGGGTCAAACCCGCAATGACGATCGGATCGAGGATGTTCTCCCTCCCGCCGGGCGTGATGACGCGCCGCTGCACCGTCGTGTCCTGATTCAACGAGTTGAGGAACGGCAGTTCGTTGCGACGGCCCGACCCGAGCGTCGGCTCGACCGGGAAGTCCACGGCGGCGGAGATCGTCGATCGCCGGAAGCCGGACTCGATCGTGTAGTACGACCCGAAGGACGGATCGAAGGTGCGCACGCTGAACGACAAGCGAGACGAGAAGTTCCCTCGGATCGCCACCCGATGGGAGATCGAGGTCGCGATGGGATCGCCGAACAGGTCGGCCAAGGGCGAGGACTCCCCGAGGCCGAGTCCGAGCGAGTCGGCGTTCGTCGTCCCCAGCAACAAGGATCGGTGCGGCCCCACCGAAACGGTGCGTGGCTGGATCAGGATCTGGTTGTTGTCGCGATAGATCTCCCGCAGGAGTGCCGTCTGGACGATGTTGGTGGGGTTGGAAGCGATGATGCAGAAGTCGTGGCGGTTGCCGAACGGATCCAGCCCCCACTCGGCGAAGAAGCCGGCGTCGATGAGATCGTCGTCGTCATCGTCGTCGTCCACGTGGCGCAGCGAGCGCAGCGCCGCGTGCGCGAGTCCGGCCTCTTCGCGCGATGCGAGCGAGATCCGCGGGATCACGCCGAGAGGCACGGGATCCACGACCTCGACCTCGACGATACCGAACTCCAGGACCGGAGTGAACGTGTGCTTGCCGAACGGCGGAAGCAGGACATCGGTGCTGCTCACCTCGACGCCGGCGAAGTCGTAGTGCCGCACCCGCACGAGCAGGGACTCCGGCACGACCCCGCCGGGGTTCTGCGAGTAGGACGTGTTCACGATCGTCGCGTCGATCGTCAGCGGGTTCACCCCGACGGACACCGGGCGGTGGGTGGGGACGAGTCCCTGCAGCACGCCGCCACGTCGGAGGGCGCCGGAGAACTCCTGATCGAGCCAGGGAACGACGTAGCCCGTCGTTCGGATCGACTCGGGCTCGCCCGTGACCGGATCGAGTGTCGTGGCGTCGCGGGTGTCGACCGTCCAGTAGCCGCCGCTGCCGAAGGCGCCGAGGAACTGGGAGGACGGGATGCGCACCGTGCCGTTCGCCGGCACGAAGAAGCCCTGAGGCATTCCGATCGGCTCGCCACCGAGAAAGCCCATCGAATTGGGGCCCCAGAGGCCGACGTGAACCGGCGCGTCCTCGTTCGCGAAGTTCGCGAGCACGAGATCGTGCCCTTCGCCGGCGAAGCCCGGGGTGAAGGGCAGGACGTAGGTGTCCGCCACCCGGGGGAAGCCGAAACCGAGCAACCCCCCGGCCCCGCCGCACCCCGCGAACGGCAGGGCGAGCGTGATGACGGCGGCAGCGAGCCGCAGCAGAGCGGTGCGCATCGGATCCTCCCGGGTTCGCACCGCTCCACCGCGCGGCGCTCCCTGCCGGCCATCGTCCCCCGAGGTCGTTCCTTGCGCAACCCGCAACCGTCGCCGCGCGATCCGTGTGGCGGATGGACATCCATGTCCACACGGCGCGACATGGTTCGGTTCAGAGGGTCGTTGGCCCGACGAACGCGCGGCTTCGCAGATCGGGGGCGATCCGGCCCGGGAGCCCGACGGCCCGCATCCGAAGCGATGCCGATCCTCCGCTCGCGCCGGAGCGCGGACGTGCCGACGGACGGACGTAGTCTGCCGACCCATGAAGATCCTCGTCACCGGCGCGGGTGGGCAGATCGGTGCCGATCTGCTGCCGCGTCTCGTCGCTCGCGGCGACGACGTCTCCGTGTTCGATCTCGCTCCGGCGCCGGCGGACACGCCCCCCGAGGTCCGCTGGACGCGCGGAGACGTCACCATGGCCGGCGAAGTGTTCGACGCGGTGCGTGCGACACGGCCGACTCGCATCATCCATCTCGCGGCGATCCTCTCGGCGACCGGAGAGCGCGTCCCGCACCGGGCCTGGGCCGTCAACATGGACGGCACGCGCCACGTCCTCGAGGCGGCGCGGCTCTTCGATGTCGAGCAGGTGTTCTTCACGAGCACGATCGCCGCGTTCGGCCCGGGGCTGGAACCGCCCGTCGGCGACGACGTCTCCCTGCGCCCGACGACGATGTACGGGCTGACCAAGGTCGCCGGCGAACTGCTCGGCGAGTGGTACCAGCGGACCCACGGCCTCGACTTCCGCGGCGTCCGCTACCCCGGTCTGATCAGCGCGACCGAACCGGGCGGCGGCACGAGCGACTACGCCCTCTACATGTACGTCCACGGCCTGCGGCATGGCTCCTACGAGGCCTTCGTGACGCCCGAGAGCCGCATCCCGTTCATGTACATGCCCGACGCCGTTCGCGCGATGATCGAACTCTCCGATGCGCCGCGTGCGCGCCTCGGACGCAGCATCTACAACGTCGCGGCGATCAGCCCGACCGCCGCCGAGATCGCCGACGCCGTGCGCGCCCGGATCCCGGGCGTGCGGCTCTCGTTCCGCAGCGATCCGCGCCGTCAGGCGATCCTCGACTCCTGGCCGTCGGTTCTCGACGATTCGAACGCGCGTCGCGACTGGGGTTGGTCGCATGCGTACGACCTCGTCTCGATGAGCGACGACCTGCTGGCGAGGCTCAGGGGCCCTGCCGCCGTGCGCTGACCTCGCGTGCCCAGGGCTCTCTGACCTTGCGGACCTACGGCCTCGCCGATCGGGGGCGCTCAGGTCGCCGCGGCGGGCCGGCGTCGCGACCTACCTGGATGCCCCCACCGGTGCGGAGACGCGGCCGAGGTGGGCTCGGAGGGTCGCGCCGAGGTCCTCTTGGCGATAGGGCTTGCGAAGGGAGCCGCGGAAGCCGTGATCCTCGGCGTTGCGGAGGATCGGATGGTCGTGCTGCGCGCTCGAGGCGATCACGCACGCCTGCGGATCCAGGTCGAGCATCCGGCGCGTCGCTTCCGCGCCGCCCATGTCTCCCGGAATGTTCAGGTCCATCAGGACGAGGTCGAACGGCTGCTGCTTGCCGAGCGCGTGGGCGTAGAGCTCCAGCGCCTGCTGACCGCTCTCGGCCGTCGTCGGGCGGTAGCCCAGGCTGCGCAGCATGCGACTG
>CAZPGF010000055.1:0-17186 GCA_964586025.1 uncultured Planctomycetales bacterium | reverse complement strand
CCCGATGGCGATCCAATCCGCCAAGGGCATGCCCTTCCTTCGTGTTCACCGCCGGGCCGGGTTCGCAGGCGGGGAGCGGAAGGTCGCCGTGGAGGGCGACGTGTGGTGGACCACTCGAGCCCGACACGGCGGCCTGAGCGCCCCCGATCTGCGAAGCCGCACATCCGCAAGGTCAGCGACCCCCTGGACGGATACGCTGCTCGTTACTCGTAGGGCGCCACCGGCACGATCGCATGCGTCATCGTGCGGAGGGCCGGGATCGACGGATGGTCGGAGGGCAGGTCCGCGAGGAGGCTCTCGTACAGGCCGCGCATTGCGTCGAAGGTCGCATCCAGGCGCGCCATGGAGACGAGTCCCATCCGGTCCTCGGGCTGACTGGGCGCGGTGAACGCCGACCCGGGCAGTGCCGAGGTCCAGCGGACGACCGCCGGGCGGACGACGCGTTCGGCGGTCTCCGGGTCGAGTTTCAGGTGGGAGCTCACGATCTGCACCACCCGTGCCTGGCCCGTCTCGTTGCGCACGTTGGCGGCCGGCGCGACCGAACCCTGCCAGAGCAGGCCCGGCGAGAACAGGTCGGTGCCAATCGGCGCGTCCGGACCGTGGGGATGCAGGACCTTGACCTGGGCGGGTGACAGCAGTGCATCGATCCCGTCGATGAAGGACTTCTTCAGTCGAGTCTCGTCCACCAACTTCACGAAGGCGAGCGCGTCGGCCCGGTAGCCTTCGATGCGCGCCCGCTCGCGTGCCACGTACTGGTCCGCGAGCTCGCGCAACCGATCCAACTGCTTCTCGTCGAGCGGCAGCCCGGCCGCCTCCAGGGTCGCGACGACGAAATTCGCGATGACGGCCGGATGGGTGAACGCGCCGTTGACGCCGGTCCCGGACAGACCCGCCTCGCCGAGTTTCATCGCCGCGGTCACCAGAACGACGTTGCGCCTGCCGACCTGCATCGCCTCGGCGGAGACGTCGCGCCCTTCCGCCATGCCCCGGATCAGCCCGGGGAGGTGGGGGCTCATCTCGTGGGCGGCGGTCCCCATGTCCTTCCACTCGAGCGCGGCGAGCACGTCCTGGTGATCGCCGACGGGGACGGCGAGGCGGGGCGCCGTCGCCTCGCCGCCACCTTCCGCCAACGCCTTCATCGCGTCGAGCTCCGCGCTGAGTTGAGCGATGCGCGCCTCCGACCGGGCGAGCTTCGCCTCGGCCGCGTCGGCGCGCTTCGTCGCGGCCTCGAGCACGGTGACGTCGGTGCCGAGCGCCGGCGCTTCGCCTGACGCCCCCAGACCCTTCGGCTCGGGAGTCGTGGGCGTCGCGTCGGCGCCGCCTCGGATGTCGCGCGCCGCCGGGTGGACGACGTCCCTCAGGAGATAGCCCCCGGCCAGTCCCAGCACCAGCGACCCCAACCCAAGCCACGTCCCCGAAGCCATGATCGATCCTCCCATCGCCGCCTCAGCGGTCGACCCTTCCGTTCTGCACGAGCTGATCCGCCATTGCGCGAGCGCGGGCGCGCATCGAGTCCGACGGATTGCCCTCGGCGTCCACGAGCGACTCGGCGGCCGCGTCGGCGAGATCGTAGATCTCCTCCCAGCGCTGGGCCTCCTGCCAGATCTGCGTCAGGTTGTTGAACGCATCCCAGTAGCCGTTGTCGCTCCAGTCGAGGGCGATGAGGTAGTACGATTCGGCGCGCTTCAGGTCGCGCGTCTGTGGATAGAACTGGAACATCAACCCGGTGTCGCTGACGACCTGGGCATTGCTCAAGCGCGCGCTCAGGGGCATGTTCTGATGCTCGGCGCCGAACTCGCCGATGATCTCCGAAGCGCGCACGTACGTCTCGGTGCACGCGTCGAGGATGGGCCTCCACGACGCGTCACCCGCGTGCGCGCCGTACGCCTCGCGAAGGATGAACGCGAGGTTGTTCAGGAGCAGCGTGTTGCGCGGTGCCCGGTCGAGCAGCTTCTTGTAATCGGCGATCACCTCCTGCGCGGCGCGCAGCGAGCCCTTCGCGCGGACCATGCCGGTTTCGCGGAGCGGCTCTTCCAACTTCCACGCTGCCAACTCGTTGTGGGGATCCGTCTCGAGGGCCTTGAACCAGGCCTTCTCGGCGGCGACGCGATTGCCGCCCATCAGCTCGACGTCGCCGATCTGGACCCAGGCGTTCGCGGGGAATCGAAGCGTCTCGGTCGCGATCTTCAGGCTGTCGAGCGCCTTCTTGCGATCCGCGGCGTCGTTCGTCGAAAGGTACGCCTGCGCCAGGTAGTAGTTCGCCATCGGGTGGCGCGGCTTGTCCTTGACGATTCCCGCGAGCGTCTCCAGGTACCGCTTCGGCTCGTAGGTCAGCACCGAGGCGAGGCCGCGCAGGGCCGCGTCGTTGTGGGGGGCGACGCGCGCCGCCGCCTCGTACGCCTTCGCGGCGCCGTTCACGTCCTGCAGGTACTGACACGTGTACGCGAGGTCCATCCACGCCGGCGCGAAGGACCCGTCGGCCGCGGCGCTCTTCTCGAGCGCGTGGCGCGCCTCCTCGAACAGGCGCTTGACCTCGCCCGCGACCGGATACGTCTGGCCGGCGTCCTTGTGGGCGTTCAACGCGAGGCGGTAATGGATCTCGCCGAGCCAGAACAGGGCGCGGGCCTGCGTCTTGGTCCCCCGCGCGAGATACGCGTTCAGCGCGTCGATCGCCTCCTGGTAGTTGCCGAGACCGAACTGCACGCGGGCGAGACCGGTCGCGGCGGCCTCCAGGTCGGGCTGCACCTCGGCCGCCAGCTTCAGATGCGCTTCGGCGTCAGCGTAGAGGAACTTCGCGCCGCCCCCCGCCGCCGGCGACTCACCGCGGAGCAGCGCGATCTCGCCGCGAAGAGCCCACGCCTCGCCGTCCTTCTCGTTCTTCTGGGTCAGGACACGGAGCGCGACGTCCGCGTCGGTGGCGAAGTCGTAGAGGCGTCCGTCGCGCACCGCACTGGCGAAGCCGATGATCGCTTCGCGATCGGAAGGCTTGGCCTTGACGACGCCCTGCCACTCGGTGGCGGCGCGATCCCAGTCCTGCTCGGCCGCGGCGGCTTTCGCCTCGGCGGCGCCGGGCGCCGCGAGGGCGGGGCGAATGCCCGCCGCCGCCACGATCGAGAGGAACAGCGTGCTCGAGAGCGACATGCCGCGGAGAGGGAACCTGCTCATGACCGAGTCTCCGAAGGTGGGGGTGGCGAGATTAGCGCGGGGACGGCTCGGGCGCCCCGTCGTCCGCAGGGGCCGGGGCGTTCTCGGGCGGGACATCGTCCGCCGGCGACGGGACGGGGGGGACGCCGAGTTCGTCGAGAAGCCGCGTCCGAAGGCGCGCGGCGTCGGCGCGGGCCTGGGCGCGCTTCGCATCGTCCGGAACGAGGTCGTAGCCGCCGTCGTCGCGTGCCACCTCCATCAGGAGGCCGTTGGCGGCCCTCTGGGCGGCGCGATACCAGGCCAGTTCACGATCGGTCAGGACGTGTTCGTAGAGACGTCGGAGGTTCGGCACGTAACTGTCCTTGTAGCCGTCCTCGGTCATCGAGAGAGCGCGCAGATACAGCGCCTCCGCCCGCGGGGCGTCCTGCACGTCAACGAAGTAGTGGAGCATGAGGCCGAGATCGTTGACGACCGTGGCGAGATCCCAGTCGGCCTGTAGGTCGCGCTGACCGTCCTGTGCGGGATCGATCAGGGCCACCGCCCGTTCGTACGCGTCCACGCACCGATCGAGCATCGCCCGGGCGCCCGCGGGCGCATCCGGCTTCAACCGCTGCAGGCCCGCGGCGTCGATCGTCGTGTGCGGCGCGACGCGCTCACGCAGCAGGAACGCATAGTTGTTCCAGAGGAACGGATCGTTGGGGCTGACGGCGACGAGCCTCGCGTACCACGCGATGGTGCGGTCGGGGTCGTCGTCCATCGCCCCGCGCGCGATCGCGTCGAACCGGGCGATCGACGCCGCGTCGTCGGGGGCGCGGCGCAGCGCCTCTTCGAGATGTCGAATCGCCTCCTCGGGCTGGTCCATCGCCTCGAACACACTCGCGACAGCGCGCCATCCGGCCGGATCGTCGAGATCGAGCTCGCGACGAGACTCGGCCGCGGCGAGCGCCGGGCCGAGTCGGCCCGCGTCGATGAAGGAAGCCACAAGCGCATCCCACGCGATCGCCCCCGCGCGTCCCGCGGCGATCGCCCACGCGCGCAGGGTCGCGTGACAACGATCCGGCTCATGGGTGAGGAGGCTCACGAGTCCGCGGACCGCGTACGTGCTCGACGTTCCGCCGCGCGCGTACAGGCGCTCGTAGGCGGCGATCGCGTCGTCGACCCGTCCGAGGCGGTGCGGTGTCCACGCGCAGCGCGCCGCGAGGTCGTCGCGTTTGGACGGGATCACGAGCAGGGCGTCGATCGCGGCGTCGTGCTCGGAGAAGAGGGCGGCGGCCGTCTCGAGGTCGTCGCGCAGGGGGTCGGGCGCGCTCCCTTCCGCGTCCCGGCTCGCGTCGGCGGCGCGGTCGTAGCGCAGGCGGGCCTCGGACAGCGCGAGCAGAGGCGTCCACGTCGAGACGGCGCCGTCCTTGCGGCGTGCCGCGAGGGCGTCGATCGCCGCGTCGAACTCGCCGAGCGCCGCGCGCGTCCGCGCCGCGAGCAGCGCGGCGAGGTCGTCGGCAGCCGGATCGCCGCTCCGGGTCGTCGCGCTCGCCAGAGCCTCGTCGAACAGACCCCCGATGGCCGATCCCTGCGTCTTGTTGCGCCAGTACCAGATCGCCGTTCCGAGCGCCGCGTAGCCACGGGCGATGCGCGCCGCGGGCGGCCCTTTGCCGTCATCGAGCAGGCGGTTCGCGAGTGTCCGCACGTGCGAGGTCGCCGCCGACGCCTCGGCCTCCTGCGCGAGGTAGGCGCATTCGAGCAGGACGTCCGCAGACGGCGGATCGTCCACCAGCCGATCGACGAGGGACCCATCGACCGCGTCCACGTCGCCGCGGCGCAGCGCGTCGCGCACCGGGTCGAGGGTGTCCGGGGCGGCAAACGCGCTCGCGGCGACCCACGCGAAGACAACTCCCCAGAGTCGGCGATGCGGACGCGGCATGACGGCTTCGACCTCCCGACGGCGACGATTGCGGAGCGTACCGCCCGCCCGTGGTGCGTGAGGCGTGCGGTACGATCCCGAGCCGTCGTGCGCCCAGCCCATCGCCCGCCCTCCGCGCCTGCCTCGCTGACCGCCGCGGAGCGGTCCGCAGGATCTACGAAGGCGCCCCGCGCGCCGACGGTCGACGATGTGCTCGGGGCGTTCGCGCTCGATGCGAACGATCGCGCCGCGCTGCGAACGCAGCTCGCGTCGGCGCTGGAGGCGGTTCGGCGCAGCCCGCGGCGGGGGCCCGGTCGGCTCGCCGCGGTGCGCGCGTTGCGTGCCGACGAACCGGCGAGTGCGATCCCACCGCCGCGCCTCGTCCCGGTCGTGCTCGCGCTTCGCGACCTGCCGTCGGAAGCCGCCGAGTCGCCCGAGGAGCGGGCCGCACGAGCCGCCGCGGCCGACGCACTGGTGCTCCACCTGTGTCGCTCGCCCCGCGACGACGTCGCGAGGTCGCCGGGTCGCGGTCTCGCGCCGTTCGATCCGATGCGCCGCACCTTGGAGCGACTCCTGCGCGTGCTGCCCGACGCTGTGCTGACCGTCCGAGCGTCCGGTCAGGTCGGCCTCTGGAGCGTCGGCGCGTCGCGACTCACGGGGCGGCGCCGCTACGAGGTGCAGCGCCGAGGACTCGACCGCTGCTTCACCGAGTCCGAGTTCCTGCCGCGTCTCCTCGAGGAGGTCGACCGATCGGGCCGCGTCGACGGGCGTGAAGCCGGCGTGCTGCATGCTTCCGGCCACGCAGTTCCGGTCCGCGTCCACGCCGCAAGGCTCCGACCGGGAAGCCGTGCTCCCGATCCGGACCGCTACCTTCTCGTCGTCCACGACCGCACCGAGGTCCAACGGATTCGCGCGCGCCTGATCGAGACCGAGAAACTCTCGGCGATGGCCAAGATCGCCGGCAGCGTCGCGCACGAGTTCCGCAACCCGCTGAACAGCCTGTTCCTCTCGACGGACCTCCTCGAAGACGAACTCGAGGGCCATGAGGACGTTCAGGCGGCGATCGGACCGACGCTCGCGGCGATCCGCGAGGAGATCGAGAGGCTGAACCAGATCATCACGCACTACCTCGCGTTGTCGCAGATCGGTGGCGAGCAGCCGGAGGAGCTGGACCTCGGCCGTGCGATCGCCGAGTTCGTCGGCGAGCAGCGGGAGCGGGCCGCCGACCAGGGCGTGGTCCTGCGCGCCCGCGTCGATCCCGGTCCGCACCCGATCCGCCTCGACCGCCACCAACTCCGCCGGGTCCTCCTGAACCTGATCGGCAACGCACTCGACGCGCTCGCCGAACAGGTCGAGGCCGGACGTGCCGGGGCCGTGACGGTCTTCGTCCGGCGGATGCGGCGGTCGACCAAGCTGACGATCAAGGACAACGGTCCGGGCATTCCCGAGGATCTCCGCGAGCGGGTCCTGGAGCCGTTCTTCACGAGCAAGTCGGGCGGATCGGGGCTCGGCCTCTACCTCGTGCGCGAAATCGTGATCGCGTCGGGTGGGAGCCTGTCGCTCGCGAGCGCCGAGGGGCGCGGCACCGGTGTCTCGATCCGATGGCCGTTGCCGGAGTCGCCGTCCGACGACGCGTGATCCTTCGCGGGCGCTCCGGACGGGCTTCGACCAGGCGGGCGTGCGGCTTCGCGTGTCGGGGGCGATCCGGCCGCCGTCTCGCGATCGAGGGGACGATCCCACGCGGCCCGTCGAACGTCACGCGTCGCACTTCGGAGTTGGCCTCTGTCCCCACCCGGTGCCATAGTGGAAGAGCGAGGGCGGCGCTTGAACCACGTCTCGACCGAAGCGGCACCGGTCATCTTGATCGTCGACGACGACCGCAACACGCGCGAGTCGCTCGGCCGCGCGCTGCGGCGTGACGGCTACGAGGTCCTCGTCGCGGAGCACGGCAAGGCCGCGCTCGCCCTGGCGCAGGATCAGCACGTCGATCTCGTGCTGACCGATCTGAAGATGCCCGGGCTCGACGGTCTCGAATTGATCGAGAGCCTGCGCGTCGTCTGCCCGGAGATCTCGTCGATCCTGATCTCTGCGTTCGCGCGGGTGGACACCGCGGTGAAGGCGGTGCGGCGCGGCGTCTGCGACGTCTTGGAAAAGCCGATCCGCCTCCGAGACGTGCGTCGCGCGATCAAACACGCGTTCGAGGACCGTCCCCCCGTGACGGACCGGCGTCGAGCGCTCGCCGCGCGCGCGATCCCGGCGCCCGCGCCCCCCCTCGTGGCGTCCGGACGGCCGTTGATCGGTCGCAGCGCCGCGTTTCTCGATGTCCTCGACGTCGTCGATCGCGTCGCCCCGTCGGGCAGCACCGCGCTCCTCCTCGGCGAGAGCGGCACCGGCAAGGAGCTGGTCGCCGAGGCCCTGCACGCGCGAAGTCCGCGCGCCGATCGCGCGCTCGTCAAGGTGGCATGCGCAGCGCTCGCCGAGGGCGTCCTCGAAGCCGAACTCTTCGGGCACGAGCGGGGCGCCTACACCGGCGCGCACGAGCTTCGCAAGGGCCGCTTCGAGATCGCCCACGGCGGCACGCTGTTCCTGGACGAGATCGGCGAGATCGACCTCTCGCTGCAGGTGAAACTGCTCCGCGTCCTGCAGGAGGGAGAGTTCGAGCGAGTCGGCGGAAGCACGACGATTCGTACCGACGTCCGCCTGATCGCCGCGACGAACCGCGACCTCGAAGCCGAGGTGCGGGCCGGGAGGTTCCGCGAGGACCTGTTCTGGCGCCTGAACGTGATCGCGATCCGCGTCCCGACGTTGCTCGAGCGCCACAGCGACATCCCCCTGCTCGCGGAGCACTTCCTCGCGAAGCTGCGCGCGCGCACGGGGCGCCATCTCGCCGGGTTCGAGGACGGCGTCCTCGACGTGCTGATGGCGTATCGTTGGCCGGGCAACGTGCGCGAACTCGAGAACGCCATCGAGCGCGCCGTCGTCCTCGCGAGGGGCGATCGCGTCGCGGTCGCCGACCTTCCGCCCGCGGTGCGTGGCGTCCCGGCGGCCGCCTCGAACGGTTCCGGCGTCATCCGATTCGAGGTCGGGCAGAGCCTGACGGCGCTCGAGCGCGAGGCGATCCGACGCACGCTCGACGCAGTCGATGGCAACCGGGAGGCTGCCGCCTCGATCCTCGGCATCGGCACCGCGACGCTCTACCGGCGCCTGAAGGAGATGGAGGACGACGCCGGGGCGGCCTCCGCGTAGGACTCCCGAACCCGCGCCACCCTCGTCGCTCGCGGCCGTCGCCTGCGGCCCGCCGTGCTCGCTTCGGCGCGGCTCGCCTCTCCCCCCGGGCGCGCCCGCCGATCCCGCGGCGGGCCTCGCACCCCCAAAACGAAACACGGCTCCGCCGTCGAAACGGCGGAGCCGCGCGGTCGAAAGGCCGAAGGGAGCCTACTTCTTGCGGCTCGCGCGCTTCTTGCTGCGCTTCTTCGTGGCCTTCTTCGCGGTCTTCTTGGCGGCCTTCTTGCGGCCCTTCTTCTTCTTCGCAGCCATGGTCTGTGTCTCCTTGCCTTCCCTCGAGGGGGATTGCGATGCTCTCGAGCCGGTCACCTGCCCGCGCGCCGGATCGCTCCGGCGCGACACCGACCGGGTTGACCGCGACTTCGCGGTCACCTCCTTCCCGTCGGCGTCCAGCATGTCGGATCGAACCGCGAGGGTGCGACCGCGACACGCTGGACGACGACGAGCAGGATCGACGATCGGTCCCGCACAGCGTGACGACGCACACCGGAGGCGCACGTCGCTGTCATCGATTACAAACCGCGTGCCGCGACGTTTTCGTGGTGCGTTTCCCGTGCATCGACGGGGTGCGCCTCTCAAAATGAGAAACGCATGCTCGCGACGCGCGTTCGTCCTCTCAACTTGATGGAGCGAGATGCGATGCGCGCGCGTCGCATCGTGCGACGCGCGTTCGTTGCGCCGTGCCTCGCGTGGATGATCGTGCCGATGCTCGCACTCGATCTCGATGCGTCGGCGACACCGGAGATGCTCGTGTTGCTGCTGCTCGCGGGACTCGCGGGCGCGCCGCTGCCGGAGGAAGGCGTGTTCGCGTGGGCGGGATGGAGCGCGCGCACGGGCGCGCTGCCGATCCCGGTCGCGTTCGGCGTTCCCTTCGGCACCGTGCTGTTGCTCGACCTCGCCGTGTTCGAATTCGGTCGTCGACTCGGCCCGGCCCTCCGTCGATCGCGGGTCATGCGCCGCGTCCCGCGGCGGAAGCGGGCGCGGATGCGGGCGTTCGTCCGACGACGCGGCGGGTGCGCGGTCGGCGTGGCGCGGTTCGTGATGGGCACGCGCGTCGCCACGTTTCTCGCGGCGGGGGCCGCGGGAATGTCGCGGCGACGGTTCCTCGCGATCGATGCGCCGCTGCTCCTCGCGAGCGGCGGGTGGCCGTTCCTGCTCGGCTGGGCGCTCGACGACGCGCCCGCGCTGATGGCGCGCCTCGGTTCGTGGGCGCGCTGGATCGTTCCGGCGGTCCTCGCGGCGCTCGTCGTCGTCGCGATTCGCGCGTGGCGCCGCCGCGACAAGGAGGCCTGAGGCGTGGGTCGCGACAGGATCCGGTTCGAGGCCCCGCCAGACCTTCGCGGCGCCCTGACCACGGCCGGGCTCGACACCGCCGAGGCGCTCGTCGCGCTCGCCGTCGGTCCGCGCCCGCACAGCGTCCGGCGGATCGTCGAGCGGCCGATCGACGGGACGTGCGGGCGCTTCTACCTGAAGGCGTACGCGTACCCGAGGTGGCACGAGAGCCTCGGCCTCGCGGCACGCGGCACCCTCTGGGGCCGCGCGCCGTGCGTCACCGAGTTTCACGCCCTGACCTGGCTGCGCGCGCACGATCTGCCCGCGGTGCGGCCGATCGCGGCCGCGTCGATCGCCCGTCGTGGCCGCCTCCTCGCGCACGCGATCCTGACGGAGTGGGTGGACGACGCACCGGACCTGGCGACCTGGGCGATGTGCGGCGCGGACGATCCGTTCGCGACCGAGCCGCAGCGCTCGGCGCTCGCGCGTGCGCTCGGCGGCATCGTCGGTCGAATGCACGCGGCCGGCTTCCACCACCGCGACCTCTTTCCGCGCAACGTGCTGGCGCGCCCGCGCGGGATCGACGATCCGTCCCTCTGGCTGCTCGACTGCCGCCGGGGCGGCGTCGGCGGATGGCGGCGGCGTGCGCGCTACGACCTCGCGTGCCTGCTCGGGACCGACCGGATCGCGCCCGAACCGTTCCGCGCCGCGTACGACGCCGCGTACCCGTTCAGGAGGAAGGGGTCCGGCCCTCGCGCACAACTCAGCGAGCGGTCCTAAACGCCGATGACATGCCTCCCCTTCGCGTTCCCCGCCGGGTTCGCAGGCGGGGAGCGGGGGCGCCGTGGAGGGCGACGTGGGGTGGACCACTCGAGCCCGACACGGCGGCCTGAGCGCCCCCGATCTGCGAAGCCGCACATCCGCAAGGTCAGAGACCCCCTGAACGGATACGACGCCGCACGGCGCGGCGTGTAACGGCGACGGGGGATGTCCCCCCGGGTGCGTACCGTTCGCAACCCATGCTGCGCCTCCGATCGCAATCCCTTCGTCGCTTTCGCGTCGTCGGTTCCCTGCCCTCCCCGCTGGGACCGGACTTCGCCGAGCGGCTCCACGCACGGCGTTTCCGCCCCCTCGGCCCGAACGAGGAGCGGACGCACGGCTGGGTGACCGCGGACAACCTGCTCATGACCCGCTTCGACGCCGACACGTTGCTGCACGGCGACATGGTGGCGTTCGCCCTGCGGATCGACCAGCGCCGGGTTCCGCCGCGACTCCTGAAGGCCCACCTCGACCTCGAACTCGGGGCCCGCGCGAAGGCGCGCGGCGACGCGAACAAGCCGGGCCGCATTTCGCGCGAGGAGCGTCGGGCGCTGCGGACCGAGATTGCCGCGCGCCTGCTCGCCGAGACGCCGGCCAACGTCCAGGCGCACGGCCTCCTGCTCGACACCCGGCGCGGCGTCCTCTACGTCCAGTCGCTGTCGCGGAAGACCCTCGAGCTGGCGCAACTCCTGTTCGGCGACACGTTCGAGGTCTCACTCGAGGCCCTGACGCCGTGGCGGCGCGCGCAAGAGATCGTCGCCGGCACCGATGCGATGCGGGTGCTCGACGACGTGCGCCGGACCGAACTGGGGGTGTCGATCGGTTCGCCCGAGACCGCCGCATCGGAGCGTGCCCGATCGGTCGGCGAGGAGGTGATGTCGTGATCGCTCGCGTTCCCGTTCCCGCCGATCCGCGCGGCGGCGTCGATTTCCTCGGGCCCGAGTTCTTGACGTGGCTCTGGTGGCGGAGCGAGGCGGAGCCCGCGTTCCGTCATCACGACGGACGCGAGTTCCACGTTCACGTGGACGACCACCTCGAGTTCCGAGGCGAGCGCGCCGCGGCGCGTCGCACCGTGCTGCGGGCCGGCATGCCGTCGGCCAGCAGTGAAGCGCGCGCGGCGCTGCGCAGCGGCAAGACGCTCGCCGCGGCGCGCATCCTGATCGCCCGCGACGAGGAGGACGTGCGCTTCACGCTGAAGGCGGAGGATCTCGACATCGCCTCGTTGCGCCTGCCCGCACCCGAGGGCGACAACGTCGCCGACCGGGAGAAGGCGCTGCTGGACCTGCTCGGGCAGGTGATGGACGATCTCGACCTGTGCCTCGCGACGTTCCTCGACGTGCGTCTGTCGCCCGCTTGGGACGCGGAGGCCGAACGCCTGCGCGCCTGGAGTCGCGCGCCATCCCAGGACGAACGAGCCTGACGGCCTTCGCGGCGGCGTGTGCGCTCGTCGCGTGCGCGCAGTCGCCCGGATCCCATGGGCCCGCGGACGTCGCGCCCACGCCGTGGCCGTCGGACGCCGTGTGGCCGGAGGTGCACGCGCCCGAGCCGGCGGCGACCGCGCGGAGCGTACAGGCCGCACTCGACGGCATCGCCGAGGTCGTCGCCGCCCTGCGTCGCATGCCGACATCGCGCGAGCCGGCGTTCTACGACGCGCCCGAACTCGCGGACGCGATCCTTGCGAAGTACCGCGGCACCGGATTCGGCGGCGCCCTGCGGCACACGCTCGCGATCGGTGTGGTCGCCCGCGCGTCGATCTCCCCGGCGCGCCTCGCGGATCTCCTCGTCGATCCCGACGCGCAGCGCGAGGCGCTCGGCGCGCGTCGCGTCGAGCCGCTGGGGCCCGCGATTGCGCTCGGACCGCGCCGGACGATGCGTTCGTTCCACGTCGAGAAGGCGGACGTCGGCGCGGGTCCGCTGCGCACCGATCTCGAGTTCCAGGTGACCGTCGAGCGCTGGGATGCGCCCGACGGATCGGTGTTCATCCGATACGATCCGCGGCCCGCGGGAAGGGTGCGACACGTGACCTACTGGCGAGGCCTCGCCCTCGTCGAACCGCATCCGACCGGCGCGCGCGTGACCGAGGTGCTCGTCACGGGCACCGACCTGCTCGTCCCGAGCCCCTTGGACCTCTTGTTGCGACGCCTGACACGCGAGACCCTGAAGAACGCGCGTCGTGAACTGCTCGGCCGCGCGCGCTGAGAGCCTCGTCCGACAGGCCGCCTGCGGCGCCCGGCGATACGCTCGCTACGACCCGTCGCGGCCTCCGAATCGGCTCCTCGACGTGAAAGGACCACGCGTCCGGGACGACTCCGCGCCGTCCATCGACTCTCGCTTCGGTCTCACCGGGCTCGCGACGGCGTCTGTTGGAATGGACTCCCGAGCGAGCGCGCGTCCGGCGCGTTCACTTCGCGTCGGGCGGTGCGGGCCGCTCCGCAGGCGGCTTCGGCGTGGCGTCCGGCGCCGGGCGGTCGGTCTGGTCGAGGACGCCGTCGCCGTTCCGATCGAGCTGACGGAAGCGCTCGGCGCTGCCGGGAAACTCATCGGCATCCACCTTGCCGTCGCCGTTCGCGTCGAAGCGCCGAAGGTTGCCGGGGTCGAACCCCCGGCCCTGGCCGGGACCACGATCGGGGCCGCGACCCGGACCGCGCGGAGCGTTCTTCATGGCCTCCTGCGCCTCGTCCCGCGTGACCTGTCCGTCTCCGTCGCGATCGAGTCGCTTCGCGAACGGATGATCGGCGATCTCGTCCGCACCCAGCACCCCGTCGCGATTCGCGTCGAGCCGCTCGAAGATTCGCGCGGCGTCCGGCGGCGGCGGATCGTCCTGCCGCGGCATGCCGTCCGGCCGCGGCGGGCCGTCCGGCTGGGGCGGGCCGTCCGGCCGAGGCGTTCCATCGGGCCGCGGCGCGCCGCGAAGGTCGCTCGCGTCGAGGGATCCATCGCCGTTCGCATCGAGACGCCGGAACGCGTCCGGACGTCCGGTCCACTCGCTCGACTCGACGCGGCCGTCGCCGTTGGCGTCCATCTCGCGGATCCGCTCGAGGAATCCGCCCCGAGGGCGGCCCGGTGCCGCGCCGCCGCGACCGCGTGCGGGTTCGCGGCGGGCGCGCGACGGATCGGGCTTCCACGTCGTCGGGAGGCCCAACTCGTCGGTCGTGATGCGGCCGTCGGAGTCCTTGTCGAGCAGGCCGAACACATCGGCGCCCCCGCGGAACTCCTCCTGGGTGACGACGCCGTCGTAGTTCGAGTCGAAGGTATCGAAGAACAGGGTGGTGCGAGGCAGCGGGGCCTCGTCGCCTTCGTCGGCCCAAGCGGGCGCGGCGATCGAGGCGACCAGGAGGAACGCGCAGGCAAACTTCGGAGTCGTGGTCATGGTGGGCTCCCGATAGGTCCGCGTTGATACCCCTCGCAGGGGGCGGCGTGTCGCGAGGTCAGCGGATCGGTTCGAATCGGATGGCGTCGAGACGACCCGCGTTCTCCGGCAGCACGATCTCGATCGCCTGCGGGCCGGGTTCGAGGCGGACCACCGGCGCCTCGCCGAACTCCGCCGCGGTGACGTCGAAGTCGGCGACCGCGGCGACCCGGTGCACGTCGAGCCGCCCTCGCGTCCGGACGCCGTAGGTGCCGACCGGCGCGTCGTCGCCGAGGTCGAGATGCAGGAGCGGACGATCGTCCAGGGAGGCGACCGCGACGCCACCGAACCGCTCGACGCGGATCACGCGCCGAGGTTCGGGTCCGTCGTCATCCCGTTCCGGCGTGACGACGGCCGCCGCGACATGGGGGCGCCCGCCTTCGAGATGACCGATCGCGAACCGACGTCCGCCGTCGACGAGACCGGCGAAGCGGGCCTCGTCGAGGTCGAGCGCGTCGAACAACAACAACGCGTCGTCGCCGCCGTCCTCGTCCACCGGCACGGTGACCTCGATCCGGCATCCGCGACGCGTCGGCGGGTCGGGAACGAGGAACCCGGCGACTCCCCGACGCCCGTCGAGCTCGATGCCGTCCGCGCCGAGGGCGATCGTTCCGCGTGCGTCGCGCAACGGTTGGTCCCCGTCCACCAGGTGGCGCACCCCGCGATCGTGCCAACGGTCCGTCGGAGCGTCCGGTGCGAGCGCGACGAGCGGCGAGTCGACCGTGGCACCGACGCGCAACCGCGCCCCGTCGCCGCCGCCCCGCCATCGGGCGACGACGCGGTATGCCAGCGCGTCGGCGACCTCGATCACGGCGGCGACACGTCCGCCGCCCTCGAGCGGCTCGATCGCCAGGAAGCCGCCGGCGTCGGGATCCTCGACCTCGTCCACGCCCTCGGCCCGTTCGAGATCCTCCGCCTCGAGCACGAGACCCGCCGCGGTGAGTCGTCGCTGCGTCGGCGGCCGCTCGCTCGGCAGCGGAGGGCCGGGATCGCCGCGGATGAAGGCCTCGAAGATCGCGTGCCGGCCGTCGCCGCGGCGAAACCGATCACCGCCCTTGTGCGCGAGACCGCCGTCCTCGACCGCGAGCGGCTTCAGCAGGAGGCGGGACTTGTCGGGATTGCCGGGCGTGACGAGCTTCAGGATCGTCTCGAAGTTCGCGACATGGTCTCGGAGGTCGAGGGCCTCGCCGTCCTCGGCGACGACCAACTTGTGCCGCCCCTTGCCGCGTCCTCCGTGGCAACTCGCGCAATCCTCCGCGAGCACCGGCGCGACCTTCGCGACGAAGAACCGGAAGTCCGGCGCGCCTTCGACGGGGGCGGGCGGCGTGAACGGCTCGGGGGCGATCGCGGCACCGTTGATGAAGTCCACCATGGCCCCGTACTCGGCGCTGTTGATCGCGATGCGCTGTCCGCCCCCGTGCTCGACGCCGCCTTGCCGCGGTCCGAGCGCCTTCAGCAGCCAGGTCGACCGGCTGGGATCGCCCGGCACGATGTAACGGCGAATCGTCTCCAGGTTCTTCGCGAGATGACGGTCACGAACTCGGCGACCGGGAGCCGGGAGGAGAAAGTGTCGTCCGAGACGCTTGCGCGGGTTCGCGTGACAGGTGGCGCAATTCTCGGCGAGGATCGGCGCGATCCGCCGGTCGAAGAACGTTCGATCGAGGACCACGGTCGGTTCGGGCGACGGCTCCTCCTCGGCACGGGCGCCGGGACCCACCCCCGCGACGAGGGCGACGCCGACCAGCGCACCGGCGAGGAGTGCCGCGGCGACGTGGCGCGGACGGGGAGAGGACGCGGGGCTCACGCGGCCATCCTACGCGTCCGGAGCTCGTGGGATCCCGTCCTTCGCGGCACTCGGGGCGGGGGCGGCTAGCCTGTCCGGGCCGTCGCCGGCTTCCGCGGCGCCGTCCACCCTCGGAGGAGTTTTCATGGACACCTTCCTCTTGATCGTCAGTCTTCTCGTCTGGGCTGCACTCGGGGTCTTCAACCTCTGGATCTGGCAGAAGGAGAAGGGCCAGGCGAATCTCCTGATGATGGTCGGCGCGTTCGCGCTGGCGTTCTTCTATCTCATCTTTGCGTTCGAGATCACCGGCCTTTGGAAACTGGCCCAGTGGATCAACGCGATCGGCGCGGTCGTGTTCGGTCTCGGGTTCTACGTGCTCGTCAAGGCGAAGGTGCTTGGCAACCTCGCCGCGCTGAAGCAGAAGGCGGCGAACCTCGCCAAGCCGGACCAGAACTCCGACAAGCCCGCGTCCTGACTGGAAGGGCTTCACGGTGAGGATCGCTCCGCTGGACATCCCGGCGGTCGAGACCGCGACGGGCTGGCGCATCGAGCACCGGCCCGTCGCGACGTCGACGCACGATGTCGCCGCGCTGCTGGCGCGCGGCGGCGCGACGCCGCCCCTCGCGGTGGTCGCCGACGAGCAGACGCACGGGCGCGGGCGCGAGGGGCGTCGCTTCCACTCGCCGCCCGGGGGGCTGTACGTCTCGATGCTCGTCGCCGTGCCTCCCGGCCTGGACCCGGCACCGATCGTCGCCGCCAGCGCCGTCGCCGCGGCCGAGGCCCTCGAGGACCTCGGTGCGAGCGACGTCCGGATCAAGTGGCCGAACGACCTGCGGTTCGGCGAGCGCAAGGTCGCGGGAATCCTGCTCGAACGCCCGGACGGCGGCGCGCACGCGCTGATCGGCATCGGCATGAATCTCGATCGCGTCCCGGCGGACCTGCCCGCCGATGTCGCCGCGCGCACGGTCAGCGTCGCCGACGGCATCGGCCGCGTGCCGGGGAGGACGGAAGTGCTGCTCGCCCTCCTGCCTCGCATCGACCGGCGGCTCGCCGAGGCGCGCGATCCCGCCCGCCACGCCCTGCTCGAGGCGGCCTGGCGACGGCGCCAGGCACTGCTGGGGCGGGAGGTCGTCTTCCGGCGTGCCGGTCGCATCGAGCGCGGAGTCCTCGAGGACGTGTCGTTCTCGCGCGGCCTCCTGATGCGCGACGCCCGTGGACCGGTCTGGCTCCAGGCCGCGCACGTCGTCGATGTGGCGTCGTCGTGAACCCTTCGGTGCACCCGGACCACGAGTCGCGGCGCCGCGCGGATGCGCGCGTGCTACCGTCCCCCCGATGACGCAGCGGGGCCCCCTCGAACTGCGCGGTCCCGGCCGCTGGTCGAAAACGGCGGCGATCGTCGTTCTGACGGTCTTCATGCTCGTCGTCGGTGTTTCGACCGCTGGGTTGCATGCGTTCGCTCAGGCGCGCGACGCGGAACTCGCGCGACGCCGCGCCGATGCGCGTGATCTCGTGAAGGCGCGATTGCAGGATCTGCGTCGCGAGGTCGCCTACGTCGCCCGCACGAAACAGCAGGCCGG
>CAZPGF010000054.1:0-17255 GCA_964586025.1 uncultured Planctomycetales bacterium | reverse complement strand
GGCGCGCCGCCCGGCGGTCCCCACGCCAACAGGACGAGCGGCCAGGCGATCGCCGTCTCGTGCGCGAACGCGGCGAACCCGAGGAGGGCCAGCGCCGGAACCCACCATGCCGCGCCCGACCGCGCGACCTGCTGCCACGCGATCGTGGCCGCAAGAAGCAACACCATCGCGACCTGCTCGCCACGAGCGGCGATCGCCGTGACGGTCGGCGCCCCGAGGGGATGGATCGCGAAGAGCCCCGCCGCGACGACCGCCGGAGCGAGGCCCGCGGGCCGTTGTCGCACGACCACGAAGAGCAGCGCCACGGCGACGAGGTGCCAGAGCAACCCGCCCAGATGATGAGCCCGGGACGACGCCTCGTCGCCCGGCAGCACCGCGCGCTCGATGGCGAGTGCGATCCGCATGAGCGGCCGCTCGGGACGCCCCTCGCTCGTCGGGAGCGAACGAGGCTCGGCGAGAATGCCTCCGATGCCGCCGAACCCGTCGGCAACGGCCGCGTCGTCGCGCACCCACGCCGCGTCGTCGGCGAGGCGACCGGCCCCGACCGCGCCCGCGTGCGCCGCGAGCCCGAGCAGGAGCAGCAGCGGCAACAGCCACGGCCTGGACGCCGCGAACGGCTGCGGCTTGACGGCCTGCATCAGTTCCGGCGCGGCGGCGGGTTGTACTCGAACGGCTTGAGGTCCAGCGTCAGCAGGTCCCTCATGAAGGGGAAGAACTCGCTCTCGAGATCCTCCCAGTCCTCGTCGCCCGTGATGTCGAACGCCTGCCGGAAGTACGGCTGCACGGAGTTGTCGTCGCGCGGGCGCTGCATCATCAGGTCGACGAACTTCAGGAAGTTCGGCCAGTACTTGCCCCCGCGATAGGACTTCAGGAAGTGCACGAACGCCCACGACTGCTGATAGAAGAGCGACATCCCGTAGTTCGCATCGAGTTGCCACTCGGTCGTCGCATAGGACTGCGCCATGCCGTAGTTCGTGACGGAGGTCAGGAACTCCAGCGGGAAGAGTCGGTACTCGCCGCGGCCGCTCGCCTTCAGGTCTCGCGCCATGGCCTGCGCTTCGCCGCAGCGCGTGACGTTGACGCCCACGAACTCGAGTTCGTACTTGGCGTTCATCTTCACCGAGCCCAGCCACTCGGCGATGCCCTCGCCGAGGAAGTCCTGCGAGAACGGCGGCTTGCGCCAGTTGTTCTTCTGGCGCGAGAAGAAGTGCTCCAGCTGATGGACGCCCTCATGGACCGTCTTGCCGATCTCGAACACCCGGTTGCGAGTCTCGTCGCCCTCGTCGTAGAGCATCACCATCTCGCTCTCGCCCGAGAAGTACCCGGCGGCGAAGTGCGGGATCAACTCCTTCTTGACGTTCTTGTGGTAGTCGTCCCAGGAGTCGCGGTTGTCGAACACCCACATCACCATCGGGCAGCCCTGCTGGAACGAGCGCACGCCCGGCGGATAGTCCGGTCGCCCGCCGTACTCGGACATCAGGTGCTTCAGCTCGAGCGGCTTCCCGAAAACCTCCATCCACTGGGCGTAGAGCTGCTTGAGCATGTGTCCCTTCTCGGACACCACCCGCTCGTACTGGGCGCGACGGCGCGCGAGTTCCTCGCGGCGCGCCTTGCGCTCCACGGGATCCTCGATCGAGAGGAGGTCGTACTCGCTGACGCGCTCCTTGCTGCTGTAGCAGATCAGCCAGGGGCTCGCCCAATAGCCGAAGAAGTTGTACTCCTTGAAGTGCTCGGCGTTCGCGAGGTTGCTGCGGATGTAGTAGCCGGCCGCAAACTCGGGATCCTCGACCAGTCGGGTGCTGAACTCGCGCAGTTCCTTCAACGCGGCGTTGGCGAGCGCCAGGTCTTCGGCCTCGTCCGCCGTGAACCAACGCTTGTTGCGCGCGGCCTGCACGCCTCGGATGAACTCCAGGTCGGGGCGGGCGATGTCGTCGTACGCATCCTGGTCGGCCTTCGACAGTTCGAACTTGGTGTGGCCCAGGAACTCGTGAGCCTTGTCGTCGGCGCGCCCGTCGATCGTGTTCACGTAGGCGGTGTAGACCGTCGTCAACGCGGCCTTCGCTTCGGAAGGATCGAGCTTGACGAGGCGGGCGATGTAGCCCTGCCACTGCTTCTTCGTCGTCGGCGGATTCGTGCCGTACTCTCCCATGATGTCGCGCGCCGACTCGACCGGAACGGTCGCCTGCGTCGCGGCGCCGGGTCCGCTGCCGGACGTCGTGCCGGGGTTTCCCGCGACGTCACGCTCGCCCGACTTGTCGCCGCCGGGACCGAACACCACGAGCCCGACGACGCCGAGCACGATCGCTCCGACGATGCCGCCGACCACGAGCGGATTCACCCCGCCCTTGCGCGCTCGCGGCTCGCCCTCAGCGCGCTCGCTGCGCGCTGGCCGTTCCGCGCCGGCCTTGCGCGCGCCCCGCGCCGGCGCACGAGCGGCTCCTTTGCCGTCCCGAGCGACCGGGACGTACTGACGACCGCCCTGCCCCGGCGACTGCCCCGGCGTTGTTTGCTGCGGCGCACGCGTCGCGCCGGGGCGAGGAGCCGAGCGCGATGCGGGAGCCGGTGCGGAGGGCGGGGCCGCGGCACCGACTCGGGCGGTTCCCGGCTTGCGCCCGGCGGGTGCGGCGGCGGCGGAGACACCGGCCGTCAACACGGTTCCACAGGCCCCACACGAGAACGCCTGTCCCGCGGCGAAACCGGACACGTCGAATTGCGCACCGCAGCGGGTGCAGGCCTGGAGTTGCATGGGGTCTCCTGGGCGCCGGTCACCGCCTGGCGCCGGCGCGTTATAGCACGTCGTCGGCGCCCCGATCGGGCGCGCGTGGGTCGCCCGGGCGACGGGCGGGACCCGGGACCGTCGCCCAACAGGGCGGTTGTTGGCCGTCCGAACGTTCGTCTCGTATCCTCCGCCCCCCTCGCGGGGCCCCGGGGCCGCGCGCCGTCGTCGTCGGGAGGGACACGCCCATGCCCCGGGAAGCGTTGTTCGACGTCACCCACGTCGACCCCGCGCGCGTCGTCGCGGACATCTCGGCGATCCGGGCGCACAACCCGCAGCGATACGAGTTCGAGCAGCTCACGCGGATCTGTCACCTCGACGTCGAGGCGGGCGACGTCGCCGGTGTGCTGGAGATCCCTGCCGAAGTGTGGTGGGCGCGCGGTCACTGCCCCGGCCGCCCCCTGATGCCCGGCGTCCTGATGCTCGAGTGCGCTGCGCAGCTCTGCTCGTGGTTCGTCCACCAGGTCTACGACGCGAGCCAGAAGCAGGGTCGCATCTTCGGATTCGGCGGCATCGACGCCGTCAAGTACCGCGGCATGATCGTTCCGCCGGCGACGCTTCTCGTCCTGGGCAAGCGTGTGGAGGTCCGTCCGCGACGTGCGATCTTCGACACCCAGGGCTATCTCGCCCACGACCTCGACCACATGATCTTCGAAGCACGGATCACGGGGATGTGGGTCTGACCTCACCGAGTTCCAGCCCGCCGTCCCAGGCGCCGAGTTCGTGACGACGCGCCTGTTCGACGTAGCCCGCCGCGTGGTGACGCGCCGCTTCGCGGCGTTCGGCCGGATCCAAGGACTTGACGACGCGCGCCGGCGCGCCGACCGCGACGCTGAACGGCGGAATCGTCTGATTCTCGAGCACGACCGCTCCGGCTCCGACGATCGCGCCCTCGCCGACGGTCGATCCCCCGAGCAGGATCGCGCCCATACCGATCAGCGCGAAGTCGCCGACCTTCACGCCGTGGACGATCGCGCCGTGGCCGATCGTCACGTCGCTGCCGATGTCGTTCGGGCATCCCGGATCGACGTGGATCACGGCATTGTCCTGCACGTTGGTGCGGTCCCCGATCGAAATCGGCGCGTCGTCCCCCCGCATGGCGACGCCGTACCAGATGTTGGCGTCCCGGCCGAGCCGCACCCGTGCAGTCACCGTCGCGGAGTCGGCGATCCAGGCGTGACCGACCCGCCGAAGTCGCGCGCTCGGGTGGCTCACGACGTCGCCCCCGCGATCCGGCCGACGAGGAGCATCGGCAGAAGGCTCGTGACGTTGAACACCGCGTGCATCGTGAAGACGGCGAGCAACGAGTTCGTGCGCTCGAACACGGCGGCGAGGACCATCGCGAGAACGAACAGGACGGGCAAAGCCGCCAGGTTCTGGTGGATCGCGGCGAACACGGCGGACGTCACGACGGCACCGATGAGCACCGCGCGCCGCGAGCCGCCGAGGCTGCGGCGTGCCGCCGGATAGAACGTGCCCCGAAACAGCGCCTCCTCGTAGAACGGCGCGGCGAGCCCGCCGAACAACGCGAAGGCGAACGGCACGATCCACGTGTCGGCTTGCAGGATCTCCTGGACCGGTTGCTGCACCGGCGTCGGCGCGTCGAACGCGCGAAGCATCGCCTGCCATGCGAAGCCGACCGGTAGGACCAGGAGGGAGGCGACCGAGAACCCGGCGAGGCCGGCGAGGACCGCGCGAGGCCACGGCATCGGCGCCGCTCCCGGCGCGGCGGAGGTCGGACGAACACCTCCGTCCGTACCGGAGATCCTGCGACGAAGCGCGACGACGGCGAGTCCGAGCAGCACGCCCGGGACGCCGACGACCAGGACCGCGCCGAGCCGCCGGTCGAGGGGCGTCCGGGCGATGACGGCCTCCGTCGCCGCCATCATCGCGATCAGCACACCGACCAACGCGAGAACGACCGGCCACCCGCCGAGCACCGTCGGTCCCTCGCTCGTCCCGGGCGACGGTGCGCCGGCGCGCACGCGCTGCTCGCGACGCTGGAACATCCGGATCAGCAGCACGACGCCGATCGCCGCGGGCAGGAACTTGCCGGCGATCAGCGCGACCCGCGCGGCCGAGGACGCCATGATCGCCGCGTTCAGGCTCTCCATCGAGAGGCCGGGCGACTCCGGGGCCGCCTCGGCGCGGAGCGCCGACGCGAACAGGACCGCCGCGAACACGGCCGCCGCGACGGCGACGACGATCCGCTTCATCGGAGTCACCGCACCGCCCGAGGGGCGGTTCGTTCGATCACGCCGCCCGTCGGGCTGGACGCCGACGCGACACCGCGAGGCATCCGACCCGCGAGGAACGCCTGACGTCCGGCACGACACGCGTCGCGCATCGCGGCGGCCATGCGCACCGGCTCCCGGGCCTTGGCGATGCCGGTGTTCAGGAGGACCCCGGCGCAACCGAGTTCCATCGCGACGGCGACGTCCGAGGCCGTGCCCACGCCGGCGTCCACGATCACCGGCACCGCGAGCGCCTTCACGATCCGCTCGATCGCGAATGGATTGAGGATGCCCAGGCCCGATCCGATCGCGCTGCCGAGCGGCATCACGGCCGCCGCGCCCGCGTCGGCTAGCTTGCGTGCGGCGACCAGATCGTCGTTCGTGTAGACGAGCACCGTGAAGCCGTCGGCGACGAGCGTGCGCAACGCGCGAAGGGTCTCCTCGGTGTCGGGGAGGAGCGTCTCGGGATCGGCGAGCACCTCCAGTTTCACGAGGTCGTCGATGCCGAGCTCGCGCGCGAGGCGCAGCGTGCGCACCGCGTCGTCGGCGGTGAAACACCCCGCGGTGTTCGGCAGGAGCACGTACCGCGAGCCGAGGGCGTCGAGCAGGTTCGGGCCGGCCTCGCGCGCGAGATCGACGCGACGAAGCGCGACCGTGACGCACTGGGTGCCGCTCGCCTCGAGCGCGGCGAGCGTCTCGTCGACCGAGGCATACTTGCCGGTGCCCACGAACAGGCGGCTCAGGAAGGCGTGCCGACCGAGGACGAGGGGGGTGTCGGCGAGGGCGTCGGACGTGCTCATCCGCCCCCCACGAACGTCACGATCTCGACCCGGTCACCCGGTCGGACTCGGCGGACGGAGTGGTCGCGCCGCACGACGATCGAACCGTTCACCTCCACCGCGACGCGACGACCGACGAGGTCCAAGGCGACGAGCACGTCGGCGATGGTCGGCTCGGCGCCGTGCTCGATCGGAAACGGCGCCCCGTTCACCCAAAGCGGCGGCGACGCGGAATCGACGGCGGGACGCGGGGCGGACATCGAACTCTCACGGTATCGCGACGCGACGGGCGTGGCGCGTAAGTCGTCAGGACGGACCGCCTCCCCCGATGACCCGCTTCTCCCACTTGTAGAGGTCGGCGACCTCCGCGAGCGTCGATCCGCCGTCCACGATCTCCGCGCGCAACCGATTCTCCGCCTCGAGGCAGTACATCGCGCGGTTCGCGATCTCGAGCGCCTTCGCGGCGGGCAGGAACAGGGCGCCGTCGTCGTCCGCGACGACCCAGTCGCCGGGGCGGCAGTCGAGACCGTCGATCGACAGCGCGATGTCGATCTCGCCGAACCCCTTCGGCTCGCCGGCGTGACTCGTGACGAGGCGGGACCACACCGGGACGCCGATCCGCGCGATGTCGGCGGTGTCCCGGATGGCTCCCCAGACGATGACCCCGGCGAGCCCGCGGTTGCGCGCGGAGTGCGTGGCGAGTTCGCCCCAGACGGCCGGCGCGACCCCGCCCGCGTCGATCACGAGGATGTCGCCGGGCCGGCAACGGTCGATCGCTTCGACCGGCTTCGCCCAGTCGCCGGGAAGCGTCCGCACGGTGACGGCGCGCCCGGCCGCGCGCACGCCGGGCTGCGTCGCGCGCAGGGGCGCGAGGCTGCGCGCACGATGCATCGCGTCGCTGACGTTCGGGGTCGAGACGCGCACGAAGAGTTCGGCGAGGTTGGACGGATCGCCGACGCGCTCGGCGACCTCGCTCTCACCCGGTCGCCCGGACGCCATCGCCGCGAGGATCTCGCGGGTCGCCGCCGTGGCGTCGCGCGCCTTCGTGATCGCGCCGCCGACGATCAGCACGTCGGCTCCGGAGGCGACCGCCTCGGGGGCGGTCCGGGCGGTGAGACCGCCCGCCACGGTCAACGGCAGGCGCACCGCCGCGCGCACCGCCCGCAACGCGGCGAACGGGTCGAGCCCGCGCACCTGGTCGTCGATCGGGCAGTGGACGTTCACCGCGTCCGCGCCGGCCTCTTCGGCGAATCGTGCACGCGTCACCGGATCGGCCGCGCCGAGCAGGTCCACGAGGATCCGGATCCCCTGGTTGCGACCGGCCTCGACGCACTCGAGGATCGTGCTGTCGCTGGCGACCGCGAGCACGGTCGCGGTCGTCGCCCCGGCCTTGGCGGCCGCCTCGACCTCGATCCGCCCCGCGTCCATCGTCTTGGCGTCGCAGACGATCGGAAGGTCCGGGAAGCGCGCACGCAACTCGCGGACGGCGCCAAGGCCCTCGGCCTTCAGGAGGGGCGTGCCGACCTCGAGGATCTGGGCGCCGCCGTCCACCGCCTCGCGCGCTGCCTTCAGCGCCCGCTTCAGGTCCACGTGATCCAGCGCGACCTGGAGGCGAGCGGCCATCGGGGCCGAGGGTACCGGCGCCTCGCTCGGCGGGCAAAGCGGCGCCGAGGGAGCGCCGGGCCGTCCCTGAGGCTCGGCCGCGGGCCGGCTTGACCCGCCTTCGAAGGCGCCGCACAATCGCCGGCCGACCCCAACCGAACCACTCGAATGGCGGGCCGCGGCCCGCCTGTTTTTTTGCCCTTTGACCCCACGACGAAAGGACTCGCTCGCCGACCCCGACCGGCGCCCTCTCCGACGTCTCCGTCTCTCCGCGCGCCCCCCGAGGGCGACGCCCATCCCGAAGGATCTGCCATGGACCCCCGCGACATCCTCCGCCTCGCCGACGTCGTGCATCGCGACCGCGGCATCGACAAGGAGATCGTGTTCACCGCGATCGAACAGGGCATCCTCACCGCCGCGCGCCGTCGGTTCGGCGAGGACGCCGTGATCGAGGTGCGCCTCGACCGCTCGACGGGGAAGATCGAGTGCCTCGTCGATGGCCGTCACCGCGACATCGACTTCGGCCGGATCGCCGCGCAGACGGCGAAGCAGGTCATGGGGCAGCGGATTCGCGAGGCCGAGCGGGACAAGAACCTCGACGAGTACAACCGGCGCGTCCACACGATCGTCACCGGATCGATCCAGCGCATCGAAGGCGGCAACCTGATCGTCAACATGGGCCGTGTCGAGGGGATCGTGCCCCGCAGCGAGCAGATCCGCGGCGAGAACTACAAGGTCGGTGATCGACTTCGCGCCTACCTCTTCGAGGTCCGCCCGCTCGGGCAGCGCGTGCGCATCGTCCTGTCGCGCAGCCGCCCGGACTTCGTGGCCAAGCTGTTCGAACTCGAGGTTCCCGAGATCGGGGACGGCACCGTCCGCATCCGACGGATCGAGCGGGAGGCCGGCTACAAGACCAAGCTTGCCGTCGACTCGATCGACCCGAAGGTCGATCCGATCGGCGCCTGCGTCGGCGTCCGCGGCATCCGGATCCGCAACATCATCGACGAGTTGAACGGCGAGAAGGTCGACGTCCTCGAGTACGAGGATCAGCCCGAGTTGATGATCGCCAAGTCCCTGAAGCCGGCGCAGATCAACTCGATCACGCTGAACTGGGACAACCACAGCGCGCTCGTCCTCGTCGACGAGGATCAACTCTCCCTGGCGATCGGCCGGCGCGGCGCCAACGTCCGCCTGGCGTCCCGGCTGTCCGAGTGGGACATCAACATCCAGGGCGAGGGCGGCACGGTGGTCGGCCCCGACGGGTCGGCCGGGGAGGGCGACGAGGCGACGGCCGAGGACGCGGGCGGCGAGGCGACGGCCGAGGACGCGGGCGACGAGCCCGAGGCCCCCGAGGTCGAGGTCCGCAGCGAAACCGAGGCCTCCGGCGAACCCGTGGCGGACGCCTAGCGGCCCCCGCGCTCTTCGCCGCTGGGCGGGCGCGCCGTTACGATCCGCCTTTCCCGCCGCCGATCCGCGGTTGTTTTACCCGAAGGGCCCCCTTGTCCAAGCGCTTCTACCAGATCGCGTTCGAGCTCGGCCTGAGGCCGCGCGCCTTCATCCGCGCTCTCTCCGAGCGCGGGCTTTCGGTCGGCAACCAGATGGTCGTCGTGACCGACACGCTGGAAGAGCGCATCCGCGAACTCCACCGACAGATGACGGCCCCGCCCCCGCCCGAGCGGGGCGACGACGTTTCGTCGGGTCCGGCCTACGCCGAGGACGTGGGCGAGCCGGAGGTCTGGGAGGACGAGCCGACCGACGGGGCGGACGCCGCACCCGCCGACAGCACGCCGCCCCCCGCTCCGCGGCCGGCTCCCGCGCCGACGGGGCGGCACGTCGATGACGTGCGGACCCCGCGACGCGGCGAGTTGCTGCCGACGCTCGATCCGCGCGCGGGTCGCCTCCTGAAGGACGCGCCGGTCGGCGGCTCGCTACCCGGCGATCGCGGGCGCGCGCGCCCGGGTGGACCCGCACCGCGCGGACCCGGCGGACCCGGCGCGCCGTCCCTCCCCGGCTTCACCCGGGCGCCCGGCGCGCGCCGCGAGAGCGGGCGCCGCCAGGTCGACGAGTCGGCGCGCGGCAAGCGCGGCAAGGAGACCTTCGAGTTCGGTCGCCGTCGCGAGAAGCGCTCGCGCATCGCCACGCCGAAGACACGTCCGACCTCGATCGAGATCGAACTCCCGATCACGGTCAAGAGCTTTGGCGAAGCGAGCGGGTACAAGGCCGCCGAGATCATCAAGGTTTTGTTCCGCAATCACGGCATGATGCTCACGCCGAACAGCCTGCTTCCGCAGGACACGTGCGAGTTGCTCGCGCTCGAGCTGGAGATCGAGATCCAGTTCAAGGAGCGTCGCTCGGCCGAGAGCGACCTGCTGCAGCGCGTCCAGGAGACCGAGCGCGCGACCATCGAGGAACACCTCGAACCGCGGCCTCCGGTCGTCACGATCCTCGGTCACGTCGATCACGGCAAGACGACGCTGCTCGACTTCATCCGCAAGTCCGACACCGCCGCGCGTGAAGCGGGCGGCATCACCCAGCACATCGGCGCGAGTCAGGTCACGCTCCCCGATGGGCGGCGCGTCACGTTCATCGACACGCCCGGCCACGAAGCCTTCACCGAGATGCGGGCACGCGGCGCCAGCGTCACCGACGTCGTCGTGCTCGTCGTCGCCGCGGACGACGGCGTGATGCCGCAGACCGTGGAGGCGATCAGCCACGCGAAGGCGGCCGGCGTCACGATCGTGGTCGCCGCGACGAAGATCGACCGCCAGGGCACGAACATCGAGCGCGTCAAGCAGCAGCTCACCGAACACGGCGTCTACGTCGAGGGATACGGCGGTGACATCGCCATCTACGGCGTCAGCGGCGTCACCGGGCAGGCGGTGCCCGAACTCCTCGAGCACCTCGCGCTGCTCGCCGATGTCGATGCGGAGAAGTTCCGCGCGAATCCCGACGTCGCCGCGGTCGGCACCGTGATCGAGTCCCAGAACAATCCGCAGCGCGGCGTCCTCGCGACGGTCCTCGTCCAGAGCGGCACGCTGCACAAGGGCGACGCGGTGGTCGTCGGCGACGCCTGGGGCACGGTCCGCGCGCTGTTCGACGACAAGGGCCGCCAGGTCAAGTCCGCCGGGCCCGGCGACCCCGTGGAGATCACCGGCCTCGACAAGGCGCCGGAGGCCGGCAAGCGCCTCTACGCGGCCGACGACGCGGCGCAGGCCCGCGAGATCGCCGAGGGGCGCCGGACGCGGGAACGCGCCGCCGAGATGGCGCGACGCGCGAAGCCGGTCACCGTCGAGGGCATCTTCGGCGCGATGGAGAAGGAACGCACCGAGGCGGTCAACCTCGTCGTCAAGGCCGACGTCATGGGCTCCCTCGCGCCGCTTCGGACGATTCTCGATCGCCTCGGCAACGACGAGGTCCGCGTGAACATCGTCCACAGCGCGGTGGGTGCCGTCAACGACTCCGACGTCGTTCTCGCGCACGCCTCCGGCGCGGTCGTGATCGCGTTCCACGTCAACGTCGACGCGAAGGCACGCCAACGCGCCAAGAGGGACCACGTCGAGATCCGCCAGTACAAGGTGATCTACGACATCGAGAAGGACGTCCGCGACATGATCGAGGGGCTGCTGGCCCCCGAGATGGAGGAGGTCGTCCTCGGTCACGCCGAGATCCTCGCGATCTTCACCTTCAGCCGCGTCGGCAACATCGCCGGCTGCCGGGTCCGCGACGGCGTGATCCGTCGCGACTCGAGCGTCCGCGTCTTCCGCGGCGATCGCCTCCTCCACGAGGGCTCCCTCTCGACGCTGCGTCGCGAGAAGGAGGACGTGCGTGAGGTGAAGGAAGGCTTCGAATGCGGCATGACCGTTCGCGACTTCGACGCGTTCGAGGTGGGCGACGTGATCGAGGCCTACACCGTCGAGGCGAAGAAGCGGACCCTGGCCGCCACCTAGACAGGAATCCGCGTCATGGCCCGCCCGCGGCGCGTTCAGCGCCTTCAGCAGTTGATCCTCGAGGTGGCAGCGGAGACGCTCCAGCGCGAGATTCGCGATCCGCGCATCGGCGTGGTGAGCGTGACGCGCGTCCGCCTCACGCCGGACATCACCCAGGCGACGCTCTACTGGAGCACGCTCGCCGAGGGTGCCGCGCTCCGCACGACCGCCCGCGGCCTCGACGACGCGCTGCCGGTCGTGCAGCGACGGGTGGCCGCCGCCCTCAGGACGCGCACCGCGCCGCGTCTCGTGTGGCGCCATGACGACACGCTCGAGCACGCCCAGCGTCTGGACGCCCTGTTCCGACGCATCCGCGCCGAGACCGAGCCGGACGCGCTCGCGGCGGATGCGGACGGGCCGTCCGACGAAGTTCCCGACGGCGGCGGCGCCGAAGAGGAGTAGGCGCGCCACGTCGCAGGCGTTGACCACGCTGCGTTCCGTGCTGATACTGCCGAGCTTCGCGCGGTGACCATAGCTCAGCTGGTTAGAGCGCCGGATTGTGGCTCCGGAGGTCGCGGGTTCGAATCCCGTTGGTCACCCCACTTCTTCCGCTGCGCCGAACGCGGACGGCCTGAGATTCCGGCGTACTCCGTGACACCAGTGGCCTCAGTTGACTGGGGTCCAGGTGTTGCCGTCGTTCCCTGTGGCGCCGATTGCGGCCGGGCCCGTGATACCCGGGCGCCGGAAAGCCGCGTCGGAAGGGGGGCCGCCTCCGGGTCCGGAGTAGCGAGGATCCACCGTGACGAGGACATCGCCCGACTGATTGGTGAAGGAGGTTCTCTGTCCCGCCTCGCCACCCACGGCTGGCCACGCGTACATGCACCACGTCGTCTCGGCCAGGTCCGGATCGACCTGCGCGAGGAGGAATCCGTCGCGCCCCTCGCCGACCCCGTTCCCGCGGGCATCGGGAAGGAAGAGCCGGAACAGGTAGCCGCTCCGGTACGCCTCGCCGTGCACCGTGAGCGTTTGAAACGAGGATGAGAGAACCGGAGGGGTGAGCGGCTTGCCGCCCGCGATGCGACCGACGGCGCCACCCGACATCTCGAGGAAACCGGCGTACTCCCCCACCCCGTCGCGATCCTCGTCGATCCTGCCCGTGACCTGCACCTGCGCCGACGCGCTGATGGCGTTGCGCGTCGCCGCGATCGCCGCGGTCTCGTTGAACGCGCGCTGCACGCGTTCGAATTCCACGAGGGCATCCCACCGCTTCGCCTGGTCCCGCCACGTGGCGATCTCGGCCTGGAGTCGGTCGCGCTCGGCGCGCGAGGCCTCGAGTGCGCCCTGCAAGACGTCCAACTCGTGATTGCGGGTCGCCGGATCGGGGCGACCCAAGAGCTCGAGGGGAGGTTCGTCACGGGCCGGCGCGGGAGGCGCCACGGTCCCGCTCGCCGGCGTGTCGGCTTCTCCATCCGTGCGCTCGGTGGGCGCCGTGAACCGGCCTGCAACGACCCCCGTGCCGAGCAGGAGTACGGCCAGAGCGATGATCGTGATGGAGCGTTGCATGGGCCCTCCGCGAAGGGGACTGCTATGGTGCCTGTCGGCCCATCGGTGCCGCTGGCCGTAGCCGTTCGGGGGCTTCGGCCCCTTCGAAACGACCGCTTCGCGGCTCGGGGACGATCGGTGGCCGGATGGCCAACGGAGCCGTGGGGGCGTCCGATGGCCTCGGGACCGAATTCGATGGGACGTGATCGCCGGTTCGGTCAGACTCGGCCGGGGCCGGCCCCGAGAGCCCGGATCGTCGGGCTTTCGGCGCTTCGACCGCCGCGCCGACGGAGATTCGCCCGATGCTGGTCGTGACCGGAGGCGCCGGTTTCATCGGGTCGTGCCTGGTGCGGCGACTGGCGGCGACCGACCGCGCGGTCTGGGTCGTCGATCATCCCCCTGACGCCGATCGCGCCGCGCGGCTCGCCACGCTGCCCGCGCACCGCTTCTCGGACCACGAGACGTTCCTGCGCGAGTTCTCGGGCACCACGGCCTCGATCGACGGTGTCTTCCATTTCGGCGCGTGCAGCAGCACCACCGAGACCAATTGGCCGTTCCTCGAACGGAACAACATCGCCTGGTCGCAGTCGATCTGGAGGTCCTGCGCGGAGCGGGGAACGCCGCTCGTCTACGCGTCGAGCGCCGCGACCTACGGCGACGGCTCGCTCGGATTCGACGACTCGACCCCGCCGTCGCAGCTGCGCCCCCTGAACCTCTATGGCAGGAGCAAGAACGACTTCGACGCATGGGCGCTCGGCGAGGTCGAAGCGGGGCGTGCCGCGCCGCCGCGGTGGGCCGGCGTGAAGTTCTTCAACGTGTACGGCCCCGGCGAGGATCACAAGGGCCCGATGGCCAGCATGGTCTGGCAAGCCCTCCGACAGATCCGTGCCGCGCGTGAGGTGGCGCTGTTCCGATCGGTCGACCCGGCGATTCGCGATGGCGAGCAACGGCGCGACTTCGTGTACGTGGAGGACTGTCTCGATCACGCGTTGTGGCTGCTGGAGCACCCGCACGGCGGCGGCCTCTACAACAGTGGGACCGGCATCGCGCGGACGTTCCTCGATCTCGTCCGTGCGGTCTTCGCGGCGCTCGACCTTCCTCCGCGGATTCGCTTCATCGACACGCCCGCATCCCTCGCGGGTCAGTACCAGAACTACACGTGTGCGACCATGGATCGGCTCCGCGCAACGGGCTTCAATCGTCCGCCGACCTCGATCGAGGACGGCGTCCGACGTTACGTCGACGCGATCGGCGCGGCCCGTCCCACGATCGGCTGACCGTCAGCGCCCTTCAGCGCTCCTCGAAGACGACGCGCCCGCAGGCGTCGTTCCAGCGCACCATCGCAGCGAGCGCGGCGGCACGGAGGGATTCTTCCTCGATCCGAACGCGCGAGACGCCGCCGAATGCGATCGCCCGTTCGACCTCGTACTCGCAGAATCCTTCGTCGATGCGTGGCGGCGAACGCATCACGCATGTCGGGTCGTCGACGTGCGACAGACCGCGCGCGTGCCCCAGTTCGTGCTCGATGATCCGCTGCAGGGTCGCCACGGGCACCGAAGGGTCGATCGCGATGGTGGTGTCCTCGCCGCACTCCCAACGGGTCCGCCCGGCCTGTCCGCTGCCGAGCGCTTCGGTGAACAGACGCACGTTGCGCGACGGGTCGCATCCCCCGAGGTCGCCGATTCCGCACGCCGTGAGGGCGATCGCCAAGCCGGCCGCAGAGAGCGCGAGCCCGACGACGGACGAACACGCGGCGGGGACACGGAGGGCGGTGCGGCGCGTCATGGGCGTTCAGTGTACGAGGTCGTCCCGTCGGCGCACCTCGACCACGACGCCCGCCGCCACCGTCACATGGAGCGGCGGGACCACCGTCCACTCCGGCCGCGTGGGCGCATCGAGCTCGAGGACGCCGAAGCCTTCCGGCTTGCGCGTGACTTTCGACTCTCCGTCTTCCAGGTACCGCATGCGGATCAGGACGAGGTCGCCGGGATCCGGGGTGGCCTGGCGCTCGAAGGCCATCCTCTCGAGATGGTGCGCGCAGTCCTCGCACGAGGCGTTCCAGAGGACGATCGCTCCGTTCTCCATGTCGGCCCGGGCGCCGAGCAGGTCCGCGATCGGCAGGTCTCGCACGCGCCGACCGGGCCACGTCGCCTCGTGCAGGTCGATCCAACGCGGCGTGGCGTCGCCACCGGCGTCGTCGCCGCGGCCCCCCCACCACCACGGAACCGAGGCGGCAGCGAGGGCGAGCACGACGGATGCGATGACGAGCGCGCGGTGCGGCGTCGCGGCGCGCCACGGGCGCGCGACCAGCAGCAGCCCGAGCATCACGAGGTCGATGCCGAGCATCAGCGGCGTCGGGATCGTGAAGCGCGGACCGAGGCAGCCGCACGAGGCCGCACCGCCCCGCAGGTGGTCCGTCAGGACCAACGCGAATCCGAGCAGCAGCGCGGCGAGCAACGGCCAGGCACGGCGCGGTGCCAGCAGCGCGAGCGTACCGACGAAGAACTCGATCGACAGGACCGCGCGATAGGTCAGGACGTCGTCGAGCGGAAGGCCGCGGACGAGCGCCGGCAGGTCGGCGGGACTTCCCGTCGTCAGTTTGAGGGCGGCGCCGAAGAGGACCCAGACGGCGGCCAGTCGCGGGAAGAGGGGGACGAGCATCGCGGCATTCCACCCGACGATCCGGGATCCCGGTAGGCGGTGGCATCATGGCCCCGATGCCGCGCCCGCCCACACGTTCCTCCCGCTGGGTCGCGGCGAGCCTGCTGCTCGCCGTGGTCGGCGGCGGTCTGTCGGGTCCGGCCTCGGCCCACCCCCACCTCCGCCCCCCTCCGATCCAGGTCTTCGTCAACGTCAAGGAGGACGACGTCCACCTCACCGTCCAGGTCGAGGATCCCCTGCTTCGCCGCTTCGCGACGTGGGATGCCGGCAGCGACGCCCCGCCCGACGAGGTTGCCGACGCGTTCGTCGGAGAGAGACTCGATGTCATCGTGGACGGGGAGCCTCGGACCCTCGATGTCGAACGGGTGATCCGCCTCTTCTCCGGAACGGGGACCCACAAGGACGGATCGCCGATCGAGCCGAGTTATGCGCTCCGCGCCAGGACGCCGGTGGACAAGCCTCCCCAGAGCATCGCCGTGCGGTGGGAGAACTTCGACGGCATCGCTTGGGAGAAGGAGGTCGTCGTACCTCTGACCTTCTCGAAGAAGTATGCGATGCGCACCGGCAACGTGAATCCCGAGGAGCCGGCGTGGATCTGGCAGGCCGATCCGAGCGCTCGCGAAGCGGCGTTCGATCCGGTCGAGGAGGTCGCCTGGGCACCGCGCACGGTCGCCGAGACGACGCCGCTGCTCGCCTACGTGCTCGCTGGCCTCGGCGTCCTCGGGCTCGGCTTCACGTTCTTCGGGGTGGGCGGTCTCGCCCCGGTGTCGATCCTCCTGCTCGTCGCCTCGGGCGCCTCGTTCGCGTTCGACTGGGGCGAGCGATCGCACGAGCGGCCCGCCACCCTCGCCGAGTCGCTGCCGAGTGACGAGGGCGCAGGCGCGATCTTCGAGCAGTTGCTGCGCAACGTCTACGCGACCTTCGAGGTGCGGCGGCGAGCGCGGATCGATGCGGACGAGGCGGGCCTTCCCGACGAGGACGCGTGGACGCGAGGCGGCCTGCTACGAGAGGACGAGGACGCGATCTACGACCTGCTCGCGACGACGGCGAGCCCGGGGCTGCTGGCGACGCTCTACCAGCACGTGTTCCGCAGCCTGGTGCTCGAGGCCGAGGGCGGCGCGGTCTGCGTCGTCGAGGACCTCGAGGTGGACCGCGACGCCTTGGTCGTGTCCTTCCCTCCGTCGGTCGATCGCCCGCGATTCCGAGTCGATGCGAAGTGGACGCTGACGTGCGTGGTCCACCATTGGGGCCACACCCATCGACGGCGCAACACGGTCGAGGCCTCCGCGGACATCGTCGAGATCGCCGGGCTCTGGAAGTTCGACGAGGTGCGCATCACATCCCATGTGCGCGACCTGCTCGATCCGCCCGGCACGCCGACCTCCGGGCCCCATGTGCCGTCGGCGTCCGAACCGCGATGAACGACGCGTCGATCGCCATCCACGCCGAGGGGATCGCCTACCACTACCCAGGTGCCGCCGCGCCGCTCGAGTTCGGCTCGTTCGACGTGCCGCGCGGCGCCGCATGGGCGTGCATCGGACCGAGTGGTTGCGGCAAGACCACGTTGCTGCACCTCATCGCCGGCATCCTTCCTCTGCGCACCGGGCGCTTGGAGGTTCTCGGCGTCGACGCATCGCCGGGAACCCGGGACGCGAAGTCGGACGCGGCGCGGCGCGCGTTTCGTCGGGGGGGGAACGGGCTGGCGTTCCAGGAACACGAACTCCGCGAGCATCTC